>ONOQ01000014.1 GCA_900319485.1 uncultured Bacteroidales bacterium
CTTTTCGAGCCGATAGAGGGATTCGAACCCACGACCCCGAGATTACAAATCACGTGCTCTGGCCAACTGAGCTATATCGGCGCTCATAAGCCCTCTAACTTCTTAAAGGACTGCAAAGGTAGCTACTTTTTTTGAATCTGCCAAACTTTTTTAAACATTTTTCATCATCTCCCTCAAAAGATCAAAGAGAGATTCGGTGTCCAGGCCGCACTCCTCACGCTGGGCTTTCTGGGTGTCCTGCACCACAAATTTGTCCGGGATGCCCACTCCTTTAATTATAGGAGCATCCGGCCTGGCGGCGAAATACTCGCTCACGGCGCCGTAGAGGCCGCCCTTCAGGCTGCCGTCCTCCACGGTGAGAATGGCCTTGCAGGAGGAAACCTCCTCCATAATATCCTGGTCCAGAGGCTTTAAGAAACGCATATCGTACACCGAAGGCCCCACCCAGTAATCGGCCTTATGACGCTGCGCGGCCTCAAGGGCGCGGTTTGCCACGGGGCCAAGGGCAAGGACCGCAACGCCCTTCCCTTTCATCAGGCATTGGCCTTTTCCTACGGGAAGAACATCGGCATCGGCCTTTTCCCAGTCCATACCCTCCCCGTAGCCGCGGGGGTAGCGGATGAAAAACGGCCCGCCGGGATACTCCAGCGCCGTGTACATGAGGTTCCTCAGTTCCAGTTCATTTCTGGGGGCCGATATCACCACCCCGGGAATGCTGCGGTATGCGGACATATCGAACGCGCCGTTATGGGTGGCGCCGTCCTCCCCTACAAGGCCCGCCCTGTCAAGGCAGACAGTGACGGGAAGGTTCTGGAGGGCTACGTCGTGGATTATGTTGTCATACGCCCTCTGGGAGAACGATGAATAGATGTTGCAGAAGGGCCTGAGGCCTGCCGCGGCAAGGCCTGCGGAGAACGTTACCGCGTGGCCTTCCTCTATGCCAACGTCAAAGAACCTTTCAGGAAAGGCGTCCTGGAGACGGTTCATTCCGCATCCGGATGCCATTGCGGGGGTAACGCCGACTACCCTCTTATCCTTGCCGGCAAGTTCCACAAGGACCTTCCCGAAGACGTCCTGATAGCGGTCTGGGGCATTTACGGTTTTGAGGCGGGTACCCGTTGCTGCGTCAAACTTTCCGGGGGCGTGCCAGGTGGTGGGATCCTCCTCTGCGGGAGCGTAACCGGCGCCCTTACGGGTATGGAGATGAAGGATACGGGGGCCGCGGAGGTCCTTGATGCGGGAAAGGACGGATACCATCTGGCCGATATCGTTCCCGTCTATGGGGCCGAAGTACCTGAAACCCAGGGCCTCGAAGAGGGCGCCTCCGCTGGAGCGGACAAGGTTTGCCTTGGTGTCTATGACCCGCTTCTGGATCCAGTCACGGAGTTTTCCTTCTCCAAGGCGGTTCCATATCCCCCTCTTCACCCTGTTGTAGGTCTGGGAAGTGGTAACCCTGAGGAGGTAGTCGTGGAGACCGCCGAGGTTCTGGTCTATGGAGATGTCGTTGTCGTTGAGGATTACAAGTATATCGGCCTTGGAAGAGCCGGCGTTGTTGAGGCCTTCCCACGCCAGGCCGCCCGTCATAGCGCCGTCACCTATCACTGCGACGGATTTATACGTTGCGCCCGTAAGCCTTGCGGCCTCTGCGAATCCAAGCGCGGCCGATATTGACGTGGAGGAGTGCCCGGCACCAAAGGCGTCGTAGGGGCTTTCGTCCATCTTGGGGAAGCCGCTGATGCCGCCTCTCATACGGTTTTTGCGGAAAAGTTCACGGCGGCCGGTGAGAATCTTGTGGGCGTAGGCCTGATGACCTACGTCAAAGACAATCTTATCCTCGGGCGTATTATATATATAATGGAGAGCCACTATGAGCTCCACGGCCCCGAGGCTTGAGCCAAGGTGACCGGGGTTCACGCTGCAGCACTCCACCATATAATCCCGGAGCTCCCTGCATACTTCTTCCAGCTTTTTCCTGGGCAGTTTACGGAGGTCTTCCGGGGAATCAATCTTTTCCAGCAGTTTATACATAGTTCACAAAGATACGCATTTTTGGAAAATTTTCCTTAATTTAGCGGTCTGGAAAACAAACAAAAAGAGATATGTCAGAAAAAGTGTACAGATTCCTGAACGACAATCCGGTGGCCCGCTGGTCGGCGCTGGTCCTGATTGCATCAATGATGTTCTTTGCCTATATGTTCGTGGACGTGATGTCCCCGCTGAAGTCCCTGGTGGAAAGCGCAAGAGGCTGGTCCAGCGGCACTTTCGGCACATATGCGGCATCTGAATACATCCTCAACGTATGCGGTTTCCTCATCCTTGCGGGCATCATCCTGGACAAGATGGGCATCCGTTTCACGGGTGTCCTGAGCGCCAGCCTTATGGTTGTTGGCGCCGCAATAAAGTTCGTGGGCATCTCGGACTGGTTCCAGGCCACGGCTTTCTGCGGCTGGCTTGACAGCTGGTGGGTTTCAATGCCCGGCAGCGCCAAGATGGCAAGCCTTGGATTTATGATCTTCGGCTGCGGCTGCGAAATGGCAGGCACCACCGTTTCCAAAGCCATCGCAAAATGGTTCGACGGCAAGGAAAAGGCCCTGGCAATGGGTCTGGAGATGGCTATCGCCCGCCTCGGCGTGTTTGGCGTGATGTGGATCGCTCCACTTATATCGGCCAAATTTGACAATTCCATTGTGGCTCCGGTGGCGTTCTGCGCGGCGCTGGTTGCAATCGGCCTCATCTTCTACTGCGTCTTCTGCGTGCTTGACCGTAAGTTTGACGCCCAGCTTATTGCCTCCGGCAAGGGCGTTCCCGGCGCAGATCCTGAGGATGAATTCAAGGTGAGTGACCTTGGCACCGTGCTTTCCAGCAAGATGTTCTGGATTGTGGCAATTATGTGCGTGCTTTATTACAGCGCCATCTTCCCGTTCCAGCGTTACGCCCCCAACTTCCTTGAGACCACCCTTGGAATTGATGCAGCATCGGCAGCACAGCTGTTCAGTTTCTTCCCTATCCTGGCTATGATTCTCACCCCCATCCTGGCCGGTTTCCTGGACTTCAAGGGCAAGGGCGCAACAATGCTTATGGGCGGCGCGGTGATTATGATAGTGTGCCACCTCAGTTTCGCTTTCCTTCTCCCGGCATTCCCCAGCAAGTGGCTTGCCGTTACCCTCATCGCCATCCTGGGCGTGAGTTTCTCAATGGTGCCGGCCGCACTGTGGCCTTCCGTCACAAAGATTGTGGACGCAAAGGTCCTTGGAAGCGCATACTGCCTCATCTTCTGGGTACAGAATATCGGCCTCTGCCTTGTTCCGCTGCTCATAGGTAAAGTCCTTGAGGCAACCGGAGGTTACCTTGCGCCTATGCTCATCTTCTCAAGTTTCGGCGTTCTGGCGTTCATCCTCACCTTCCTCCTCAAGATTGAGGACAAGGTTGGAAACGGCGGCAAGGGCTACGGCCTGGAACTCCCCAACGTCCAGAAGGAAGAGAACAAATAATGGCTGGTTCCGCTAAGAACTTTTACAGGCCGGCTGCATGGATTGCGCTGGCCTGTCTTGTAGTGCCGATGTTCGCGTCGTACTACTTTGACGATATGTTCTCCAGCATATCCTACCTCTTTGAGAATCCGTCCCTGACGGCTCTTGGGTGGGATGCCGCCGGGTATGGCCTGTACACCAGCGGATACAGCGTCCTGTGCGTGTTTGGCGGATTGGTCATTGGCGGAATCCTGCTTGACAAATGGGGCGTACGCGTGAGCGGATCCCTGTTTGTGGGGATGATGGTCCTTGGGGCCGGGATGGTTACGGGGGCTGTGCTTCACGGCGGCGCAGCCGCTCTCCGGTGGGCCTACGTAGGGACGATGCTCTTCGGCCTTGGGTCCGAGATTGCAGGAACCGCTGTCACGCGTTCAATAGCCAAATGGTTCCGCGGAGGGCCGATGGCCCTTGCCATGGGCCTCCAGCTTGCCATAGCGCGTCTTGGAACCGCATTTGCCCTGGTTCTTTCCCCCCGCCTTGTACAGCAGGTCCCGGACCACGTCTATTCCCTGGCCGAAACCTCCCGTCCTGCCCTTGTGGGTATGGGCCTTATGGCCCTTGGCCTTATCCTCTGGGCCATTTTTGTGGCCTTGGATGCTCGTGCCTCCTCCAGGGCAGAGGCTTCGGACGGCGTAGCCGCCCGTGGCTTCGTGAACGGGAGGGGCCCAGACTTGTCTGGGAGGGATAGCTCCGAAGGAGCGTACCGGTCCGAAGCCTCTGCCCCGGAGGAAAAGCATGAGATGGCCGATCAGGTCGGCCATGACGATGAGACCTTCCGGTTCAAGGATGTGCTGGGAGTGCTGGGTAATAAGAACTTCTGGATGCTGGGGCTACTCTGCGTGCTGTTTTACAGCAGCATCATAGCGTTCAAGAAGTTTGCTGGAGCCATCCTGGTGCCGCGCTTTGACATTCCGGCGCAGGCGGCGGGATGGATGGTTTCCATGCTTCCGTTCTCTACCGTGATCTTTGCCCCGCTGTTTGGTATGATGGTGGACAAGGCCGGAAATGGCACGCGCTGGATGATACTTGGCGCCATCCTGTCCCTCATTGCCCACGCTATCCTGGCATTTGCTCCCGCCGGAGTCCCCTTCTGGGGATACCTTGCAATGGTGTTCCTGGGATTTGGCTACTCCCTGGTCCCGGCCGCACTGTGGCCATCCGTGCCAAAGATAGTCCCGGACAAGGTGCTTGGAACCACCTTCGCGCTTATATATTGGGTGCAGAACCTTGGACTGCTGAGCTTCAAGATGATTGCAGGCAATATCCTGGGGGCGCATTCGGCCGATGCCGGCGGCCCCGTTGCGGTGGAAATAATGTTCTTCGGCCTTTGCATCGCGGCCCTTGCCGTGGCCTTTGTGTTCCACTTCACATCCCTCCGTCACCCGGAACTTCGTCTGGACGCACCTAATAACTAGCATTCTCTTACATATTGGCAAAATATTTGCAAAAAAGTTTGGCGGTTTGAAAAAACCGCTTTATCTTTGCAGTGTAATAGCATACTAATACAGCAATAACAATGGCGCTCATAGAGCTTAGGGACATAAACAAGACTTACAACAACGGACAGCCGCTGCACGTGCTCAAGGGCATCAACCTTGACATTGAACGCGGGGAGTTCGTTTCCATAATGGGAGCGTCCGGCTCCGGAAAATCCACCCTCCTCAACATCCTCGGGATCCTTGACAACTATGACACCGGCACGTACCATCTTGCCGGTAAACTCATCAAGGACCTCAGCGAGAGCCAGGCGGCGGAATACCGTAACAGGATGATCGGGTTCATCTTCCAGAGTTTCAACCTCATTGGCTTCAAAACGGCCGTGGAGAACGTTGAACTGCCGCTTTTCTATCAGGGCGTCCCCCGCAGGAAGCGTCATGAGATGGCAATGGAGTACCTTGAGAAACTTGGTCTCACCCAGTGGGCCACCCATTTCCCCAACGAGATGTCCGGCGGCCAGAGGCAGCGCGTTGCTATTGCCCGCGCCCTCATCACAAAGCCTGAGATTATCCTGGCCGATGAACCAACCGGCGCCCTGGACTCCAAAACCAGCGTGGAAGTGATGGAACTTCTCAAGCAACTCAACAAGGAGGAGGGCATCACCATCATAGTGGTAACCCACGAGAGCGGCGTTGCCAACGAAACCAACAAGATCATACATATAAAGGACGGCATTATCGGCCAGATAGAAGAAAACGCCGGCCATAACGCCTGGGACGGAACTATGATGAAGTAGCGATGAGGGACCTTATCAATGAAATATGGAATTCCGTGCGCAACAACAAACTGCGCACAGCCCTCACCGGATTTGCCGTGAGTTGGGGAATCTTCCTCCTCATATGCCTGCTTGGCGCAGGAAACGGCATCATAAATGCCTTCCAGGGCAGTTCCGACCGCTTTGTGACCAACTCCATGGACATAATGGGCGGCCGCACCTCCCTTCCGGCAAACGGCTACAAGGAGGGCCGATGGATAAATCTGGACAGGGGAGACCTGGATATCATTGAAGGCAAGGAGTTCCAGGACCAGGTGGACAAGGTTGCGCCCGTAACCAGCGGGGTATCGGACAAGATGGCCCTTGGCGTGAAGACAGTAAGCACGTCCATGCAGGGCGTGACGCCCCAGTACCTTGAAATTGAAAAGATCCAGATGGACAAGGGCCGGTTCATCAATCCCCTGGACGTGGAGCAGCGCCGGAAAGTGGTAGTCCTGAGCACCAAACACGAAAAAGAACTTGACCGCAACCTTGTGGGCAAGTGGGTGAGCATGCAGGGAATCAGTTTCCGGGTTATCGGCATATATCATTCCGACGAAAGCGACTGGAGGACATCGGCCTATATCCCCTACTCCACGATGAAGGGCATATTCAAGCCCGGAGAAGAGATTGACGACATCTTCATAACATTCAACGGGGTGAGCAATCTGGAAGAGAGCCGGGAACTTGAAAACACCATCTCAAGCCGCCTTAAAGCCCATCACGAGGCCCATCCGGACGACCCTAACGCCATCTGGATTTGGAACCGCTACTCCCAGAACGCCCAGATATCCCAGGGCCAGAGGCTCATTTCAATCGGCATGTGGATCCTTGGAATCCTTACCCTCATAAGCGGAATAGTGGGCGTTTCCAACATTATGCTCATTTCCGTGAAGGAGCGCACGCACGAGTTCGGCATCCGGAAGGCAATAGGCGCAAAGCCCGGGAAGATCCTCAGCCTCATAATAGCGGAGAGCGTGAGCATCACGGCTTTCTTCGGATATGTGGGAATGGGAATAGGGATGCTTGCCTGCGAGATAATGGACAAGACCCTTGGGCAGCGGAGCATGAATCTGGGCTTTGACACCATCAAGATGATGGATAATCCCACCGTGGGCCTTGACGTTGCCCTGGAGGCTACCCTTCTCCTCATAGTGGCAGGTACCCTGGCCGGGCTCATCCCCGCCTGGAAGGCCGCTAAAGTTAAACCCATAGAAGCACTGAGAGCGGAATGAGAATAGACAGGGACACATTCAGGGAGATACTGGACAGCCTCCTGAGGAACCGTTCCAGGAGCCTTCTCACGGGCTTCGGGGTGTTCTGGGGCGTGTTTATGCTTATGCTCCTTTCCGGCGGCGGCAACGGCTTCAGGGAACTACTGGAAAAGAACTTCGAGGGCTTTGCCCACAACACGTGCATAGTATTCCCCTCGGAGACCACAAAGCCCTACAAGGGCTTCCAGAAGGGCAGGTACTGGAGCCTCAACCTCTCCGACGCAGACCGCCTCAAGAACCTTGTTCCGGAACTTGAGACCGTAACGCCGCTCGTGAGCCTGTGGGGAAGGAGCGTTTCCAACGGAGACCGCCTCTTCACGGCATCCGTGAAGGGCGTGAGGCCGGATTATGCAAATATCGAAACTCCAAAACTGGTATATGGCAGGTATATAAACTGGATGGACATCCAGGAGGACAAGAAGGTGTGCGTCATAGGAAAGAAAGTCTACAAGACACTCTTCCCGGAAGGCGGAGACCCCAGCGGCAAGAAGGTGGTGATGGATGGCGTATATTACCAGGTTGTGGGCGTAGACTACAACGAGGGCAATATGAACGTGAACGGAAGGGCCGATGAAGCGCTCACCATCCCCATGTCCACCATGTCCCGCACATATAACTTCGGGAACCAGATCCAGCTCCTGTGCTTCACCGCAAAGGAAGGCATACAGATGGCCGATCTAATCCCCCGTATCCGCACCATCATAGCCCGTAACCACTATGTCCACCCGGACGACGAGCAGGCGATGTATATGATAAACACCCAGGTGCTCTTCGGCATAATTGACAACCTGTTCAAGGGAATCAACTTCCTGGTGTGGCTGATCGGCCTTGGAACGCTCCTTGCCGGGGCAATAGGCGTTTCAAACATTATGATGGTGTCAGTCAAGGAGCGCACCACGGAGATAGGCATACGCCGCGCTATCGGCGCAACGCCCAACCAGATCCTGTGGCAGATCATTGCGGAGAGCATCGTGCTCACCCTGGTTGCCGGAATGATGGGAATCGTGGCAAGCGTGCTTGTGCTGGCGGGCCTTGAACTTGGAATGACGGAGGACGGCATCCTGAAAGCCACCTTCCAGGTGTCCTTCGGCGTGGCGCTCCTTGCAGCCCTGCTGCTTTCAGTACTTGGATCACTTGCCGGCCTGGCGCCGTCGCTGCGCGCAATGGCCATCAAGCCCGTAGATGCAATGAGAGATGAATAAACGTCATGGCCGACGTGATCGGCCATCTAAAATGAATAATAATATAGATGTCATATGAAAAAGTTTGGTAAGTACTTTATGATTTTCCTGGCCGTAGTGGTGTTTGCCGGCACATTCGTGTACCTTTTCCAGCGTTCACGGCCCAAGGAGGCCCTCTATGAGGAGCAGGAGGCAAGCGTCGGAGACATTGTCCGTTCTACCGTAGTCACCGGCAAGATCCAGCCCCGCGACGAGGTTAACATCAAGCCCCAGATAAGCGGCATCATCTCCGAACTCTACAAGGAGGCCGGCCAGATGGTGAAAAAGGATGAGATCATTGCCAAGGTTAAGGTTATTCCCGATATGGGCCAACTCAGCAGCGCCCAGAGCCGCGTACGCCTTGCAGAGGTTAACCTGAACCAGGCCAAGACCAACTACACCCGTGAGAAAGCCCTCTATGACAAGGAACTTGTGAGCGCCGACGAATACGAGAAAGTGCTCCAGGCCTACAACCAGGCCAAGGAGGAACTCGCAGGCGCAAAAGAGGCCCTTGAGATTATCCGTGACGGCGTTTCATCGGCCAATGCAAGCGGCAGTTCCACCCTTGTGCGCTCCACCATCTCCGGCCTCATCCTGGACGTTCCGGTAAAGGTTGGCAACTCCGTCACGCAGTCAAACACCTTCAACGACGGTACCACAATTGCCACTGTGGCCGATATGGACGACCTCATCTTTGACGGCAACATTGACGAGACCGAGGTGGGACGCCTTTCCACCGGAATGCCAGTGAAGATATCCGTAGGCGCCCTTCAGGACCTTTCCTTCGACGCAGTGCTGGAGTACATCTCCCCCAAGGCAACCGTCAACAACGGCGCAAACCAGTTCGAGATTAAGGCTTCCGTTAAAATCCCTTCCGGGGTAACCATCCGCTCCGGCTACAGCGCCAACGCGGAGATAGTGCTTGACAAGGCCGATGACGTGGTGATGCTTCCTGAATCGGCCATACAGTTTGAAGGGGAAAAGACTTATGTGATGCTCAAGGAGGCCGATACTTACGTACGCCGCGACGTTGAGACTGGCCTTTCAGACGGAATCAACATTGAGGTTAAGGACGGCATCAAAGCCGGAGACAAGGTGCGCGGCGCCCAGATTATAATCAAGAAGAATCAGCAGTAGCCTACTATGAAAGCAATTTTACTTGCACTTGCCGTTGCGGCCTTACAGCAGCCGGCCGATTCCCTTCCTGACCTTTCGCACCCCTGGAGCCTTCAGGAGTGTATGGACTGGGCCCTGGAGCATAACCTTACTGTGATCCAGCAGGAACTCTCCCATCAGTCAAAGGACGTGGACAAGAATACCGCGGAGATGTCCTGGCTTCCAAACCTCAACGCCCAGGTGAGCGAGAATCTGAACTTCGGCCGAGGCCTTGGCGGGAACAACACCTACGAATACGGCAACAGCAGCACCACGGGAATTTCCGTGGGCACTTCCATGAACCTTTTTGACGGCCTGGCAACTCCCAACCGCATAAAACTGGCGCGCCTGAATCTGGACGCCGCCACCGAGGACCTTGAAAAGGCCCGCGAGGATATCCGCGTGGCCGTTGCAAAGGCATATGTCCAGATAATCTATAACCTGGAGATTGAGGATGTGGCTGAGCAGCAGGTAACCATCGATTCCCTGCAGGTGGAGCGCCTTTCCGGAATGATGGGCGTTGGAAAGAGTTCAAAGGCGCAACTTTCCCAGCAGAAGGCATCCCTTGCACAGAGCAGGGTTACCCTGGTGCAGGCAAAGAACAACGTCCGTGCGGCAATCCTTGACCTTGCGCAACTTCTGGAACTCCCCTCCTGGGACGGCTTTTCGATTGTGAGGACCTCCCCCGCCCCTCCCACAGACGTATCTCTGGGACACCCGGACGACATCTATGCCGATGCCGTTTTGGACCGTCCTTCCATCAAGGCCGAGGAACTCAGGCTTAAGGGAACGGAGCGTTCAATAGAGATTGCAAAGAGCGGATACTACCCTTCCCTTTCACTGAACGCGGGGCTTGGGACAAACTACTACTCCACCTTCCCCACCGCCGGGTTCTGGAACCAACTGGGAGCCAACTTCTCACAGTATGTGGGGCTCTCCCTCAACATCCCCATCTTCAACAGGTTCCAGGTGAGGAACCAGGTAAGATCGGCAAAAATCCAGCAGGAAGCCCAGAGGGTGCAACTTCGCCGCGCCAAGCAGGGACTGTACAAGGAGATTTACCAGGCCTGGAACGGTGCAGTTGCGGCCCAGGCCAAATATGACGCTTCGCTGGAAGCCAGCGCCGCCGCAAAGGACGCCTTCACGCTGATGGAGGCCCGCTATGAGGCCGGCGCCGCCACCCTCACGGAGTTCTCCGACGCCCGCAACCGTATGATGAAGGCCGAATCCGACCTGGTCCAGGCCTCCTGCGAATACCTCTTCCAGACCGCCCTGGTCCATTTCTACCGCACAGGGTCCCTGGAGCTGTAAAAAGAAAAATGCGTATCTTTGCAGCGCTATGACCAGGAAGGAACTTGAAATAATGGCGCCTGCTGGCAACTTCGGTTGCCTTATTGCCGCAATCCAGGGCGGGGCGGATTCCGTGTACTTTGGGATTGGCCACCTCAATATGCGTTCACATTCGGCCAATAATTTCTCCAGGGAGGACCTCCCGGAAATTATGCGAATATGCCGTGAGTATGGCGTGAAGGCATATATGACGCTGAATATCACCCTTTACGGGGAGGATCTTCAGCCTGCTTATGAGACGCTTGATGCTGCAAAGGCCGCCGGAGTGAATGCCATCATCGCTTCCGATATGGCGTGCATCCTCTATTGCCGGAAAATTGGCCTGGAGGTGCATATTTCCACTCAACTCAGTATCTCTAACATAGAGGCGCTGCGCTTTTACGCCCAGTTTGCCGACGTAGTTGTGCTGGCCCGTGAACTGAACCTGGACCAGGTCCGTGACATCCACCAGGCCATTGTCTCAGAGCATATCACCGGCCCGTCAGGTGAACTTGTGCGCATTGAAATGTTTGCCCACGGGGCGTTCTGTATGGCGGTTTCCGGCAAATGCTATATGTCCCTCAGTGCATACGGGGCCAGCGCCAACAGGGGTGCATGCCTCCAGCCCTGCAGGAGGGGTTACCTCCTTACGGACTACGAAACCGGCTTTGAGGTGAACGTGGACAACAAATACCTGATGTCCCCCAAGGACCTCTGTACCATAGATTTCCTGGATAAGTTTGTGGAAGCAGGCGTGAAGGTGTTCAAGATTGAGGGCCGCGCACGCAGCGCAGATTACGTAAAAACAACCGTGGAATGCTACCGTGAAGCCGCAAATGCGGTGGCCGACGGCACCTACACCCCGGAACTTGGCGCCTCATACAAGGACCGCCTTGCAACGGTTTTCAACCGCGGTTTCTGGGACGGTTACTATCTTGGAGCCAAGATGGGTGAATGGAGCGCTGTTTATGGCTCCCAGGCCACCCGCAACAAGGTTTACATAGGGAAAGTGACCAATTGGTTTGGCCGCATTGGCGTAGCGGAAATCCAGGTTGAAACTCGCGATCTCCCCAAGGGCTGCGATATGCTCATCATAGGCAACACCACCGGCATAATTGAATTCAAGGCCGATGACCTCCGCGTGGATTATGAGCCCGCGGATGTAGCCCCTCAGGGTTGCCGCTGCTCCGTTGCCGTTCCGCTGGACGGTATGCCGGAGGATCACGTGGCGCCGGATCCTGAAAACAGTCGCCTTCACCCTCACCGCGGCGACAAAGTGTACATCTGGGTTTAGGAGGAGGCCATCATCTGGGCCACGAAATCCTCTGGAGAGATTACCTTCATAGGGTTATACTCTCCGTTTTTAAGCAGCAGTTTTTTGTCTCCGGTGATGAAAAAATCACACGAAGCATTGTATGCGCTGGCATACTGTGCATCATCTTCCAAATCTTCGGAATGATTAGTCATTGCCCAGCTGAGATCAATCCAATCTATGGCTTTAATCTCTGCAAACAAGAGCAGTTGATTCAGATATTTCACAAAAGAATCATAATCGACACCCATCTTTCTGGCAGAGTAATGAGCATCAATTATACTTTGAGTTGAAACCAGCAGTTTGAAAGCCTTGCTCTTTGCGGCCGACAGAATTGCTTCAGACTGCTGTTTAAGTGGACGCCCCCCGATTATCCAGTCAAGAAGGACGTTGGTATCAATATATATTTTCATATCTATTCTCCTCCCTTCCCTAAAATATAAGCCAGGCGGTCATCCGCCGCCAATTGTTCCGGTGTTGGAGCAGGAATAATCCCGCTCAAAGCGTGTATTTGAGGGTCTATCTTAAAGTCCTTGGGCAGTTTTGGGATAACAGGCTTAACCGCTTCTGCCACAACCTCTTCAAGATACGCATTGAGGGACATATTGTTTTGTTTGGCCTTGAACCTGGCGCGGTTCAGGATGTCCTTTCTGAACCGGATAACAGTTTGCTCCCTGATTACAGTTTCCATAATGATAACATTTTTGCAAATGTAATCACTATTTTTCATATTTGCAACAGTGGAGAACCAAAAGGGGAAGGGTTAGACCGTGCGGCCTACGAGACTGTTGGCAAAGGCCTTGAGGGCCTCGTGACCATCGGCGCCCATACGGGCGTCGGTGCCTTTGAAGATGGCGCGGGCGCTTAGGTCCCCGATGGCCTTGCGGGCGTCATCGGCCACGCCTACGCTGTCGTAGAGGGCCTTCACGCGGACTATCTTGGCGGCCTTTTCATCCGGGGTTTCCGCGGGGGCGTTCAGAGCATCTATTATGCCCTCGGCGCCCTTTTCCTGGGCCCTGATGGTGAGCCAACTCTTCTTGCAGTTGAGGATGTCCCCGCCGATTGGCTTTCCAAAGACCTTTTCATCGCCATAGGCATCAAGGTAATCGTCGGCAACCTGGAACGCCAGACCAAGGTAATAACCGTACTCATAGAGGCACTCCTGGCTCCATTTGTCGGCTCCGGCAATGAGGGCGCCCATCTGGGCGGCGCAGGCTATGAGAACGCCTGTCTTAAGGCCGATCATTGTCATATACTCCTTCATAGGGACGTTGTCACGGCGCTCGAAATCCATATCCATCTGCTGGCCGTCACATACCTCCGATGCCGTTTTTGAGAAGAGCCTGAGGGCTTCCGGGAGCACCGCGGCAGGAGCCTCCGCAATACGCTTGTATGCATCGATGCACATAACGTCTCCGCTGAGGATTGCCGTATCCTCATTCCACTTCTTCCACACGGTGGAGTGGCCGCGGCGGAGGGGGCTGCGGTCCATAATGTCGTCGTGGATGAGGGTGAAGGTGTGGAAAACCTCCAGGCCGGCAGCGGGTTCAAGGATGTGCGGGCCCAGTTCATCGGCAAATATACCGTACGTGGTAAGGCACAGGCGAGGCCTTATGCGTTTTCCGCCGATTTCAATCATATACCGCAGGGGGTCATACAGCCCCGCTGGCTCCTTCTGGAACTCAATACTAGAAAAAAGGCTCTTCAGGGCCTCGGAGATGGTGTTTTCCGGAATCATTGCGCCAAATTTTCCGTAAAGATACGCAATTTTTGGCACTATGCGTAGAGTTCCCGGAGGACGGAGAGGGATTTTACGCGGATGGGCTGGTCCGTGTGGTACTCAAGGTATTTGAGAATGCTCTCGCAGAGGGAATTGCGCACGGGACCGGTGAGCGGGACCAGCATTGATTCCGAGAAACTGCCCTGAAGCATCTGGCGCATTTCTATCGCGTGCTCCTGCACGAACGGCGCTATGTCCTGGAAGGTGGGCCTGAAGCCAAGGGCTCCGGCAAGTTCCAGGAGGAAGCGGACGTGGTAGTTGGAAAAATCGGCTTCCAGGGCATTGAGGGCGAGGATGCTCCCCACGCACCACTCGTAGAGTCCGTCTTCAACGGCGCCTTCCCGGATGGTACGGAAAAGAACCTCCGAGAGGAAGAGCGTCATTGTGTTCTTATGGATGTTGCCGCGGATTCCGGAGAGGGAATCGAGGGCGTGGATGCCCTTCAGGGACCATAGGTCGCTCCTTGGGTTTTCCACTACATCGGCCTCAAGGATATTGAGGGGAAGGAACAGCGCTGCGGCGGTCTTTTTTCCGGGCCGCACTATAAACCCCCGCCTGCCATACTCCCTTGAGAGGGTGTGCACTACAAGCGCCCCCTCCTTAACCTTGGTGGTTGCAAGGACTATGAATTCCAGGTTATTCATTAAGGAATGCAGCCATAGCCCTCAGCGCGTTTCCGCGGTGCGAGATAGCGTTTTTCTCATCTTCCGTGAGTTCCGCGGCGGTAACGTCACGGCCTTCCGAGATAAAGATGGGGTCATAGCCAAAACCGCCGTTTCCGTATAGTTTACGGCCGATTTTCCCCTCCATACATCCGTCAAAGAAATGCTTCTTTCCGCCTATGATAAGGGTGACGCAGGTGCGGAAGCGGGCCTTCCTTGTAGCATGGGGCGTATCAATTCCTAACTCCCTGGCAAAAGACGCCTCCATCTCACGGCGCGCCATTTCCAGAAGGAGTTTTGCAATATTGGCCGATGGATTTTTTTCAGGGCCCGCATAGCGTGCTGTCTCCACGCCGGGAGCGCCGCCTAGGATATCCACCTCCAGGCCGGAGTCGTCGGCAAAACAGTCAAGGCCGGTTTTCTGATATATGTAGTCGGCCTTCTGCTGGGAGTTGGCCCTGAGGGAATTACCTGTTTCGGGAATGTCTTCCGTGATGCCTAACTGGGCGGGGGTTACAATTTCAAAACCCTTTCCCAGAATTTCCGATGCTTCACGGACTTTATGTATATTGTTGGTTGCAAAAACTAATTTCATATTCATACACTAATCTAACCGGCCGCAAAGATAGCACTATTTTTGCTATCTTTGCCTAACGATATGAAACGAATTGCTATTATCTTGGCGGCAACGGCCCTTTTATCGGCCCCCGCTTATGCCCAGTCAAGTCAGTTTACGCTGGGTAAATGGGTAGAAGTCCATAATGCCATCCTTAAGGAACTTAACCGTTCCTACGTGGATTCCCTGGAGGTGGGACGCATTGAGCGCGCCGCCGTGGACGCTATGCTGGATGCGCTGGATCCATATACCGTGTACGTTCCGGAAGAGGAGCAGGAGAACTTCCAGATGATGCTCACAAGTGCCTACGGAGGCATCGGGGCCATCATCTACAAGCCTGACATCAACGGGAACGTCATTATCAACGAGCCCTACGAAGGCTCTCCCGCGGCACGCGCCGGCCTTCGGTGCGGAGATGAGATTGAACTCATAGACGGTGTCACCACCCACGGCCTTGAAAGCGGGGAATGCACGGAAAAGATGAGGGGGAAACCCGGAACGGACGTAGTTTTCCATGTCAAGAAAGTGAGCGGAGAGATGGTGGACGTCACCGTGCGCCGTGAACGCATAGTGCTTCCTTCCATTGAATATGTGGGAATGCTCAATGAGGCCGATGGCTACGTGATGATGTCAAAGTTCACGGAAGGCGTGGGCCAGGGCATACGTGACGCCGTACTGAAACTGAAAAAACAGGGGATGAAGCGCCTTGTGCTGGACCTCAGGGGTAACGTCGGCGGTATGCTGTCGGAGGCCGTGAACATTGTATCCCTCTTTGTTCCCAAAGGATCCGTGGTGGTTACCGCCAAGGGACGTTCCGGCGGTGAAACCTCCTACAAGACCTCCACTGAGCCAATTGATACCAAACTCCCCATTGTGGTACTGGTGGATTCCGGAAGCGCATCGGCCTCGGAAATAGTGTCCGGAGCACTCCAGGATTATGACAGGGCAACAATTATCGGCACGCGTACATATGGAAAGGGCCTTGTCCAGAGCATCCGCCCGCTGCCGTACGACGGCCAGTTGAAGGTTACAACTTCAAAATATTACACTCCTTCCGGAAGGTGCGTCCAGGCCATTGACTACTCACACCGCAATGAAGACGGTTCCGTGGGACATATTCCGGATTCCCTTACCCACGAGTTCAAGACCGTTGGCGGCCGCACAGTACGTGACGGCGGCGGCATCACCCCGGACTTTGAAGTGAAGCCCCACAAGTATTCCCGCCTCACTTACTCTCTGGTCCTTGGCGGCATAGTGGACCAGTATACAATGAAGTATGTGCGTGAGCATCAGGCAATCCCTGCCGTGGACGATTTCCACTTCACGGATTATGAGGACTTTGTGGCTTTTGCCCGTGACAAGGAGTTCGATTACCGCTCCAGCGCACGCGCAATGTTCGACGAAATGAAAAAGACCCTTGAGGAAGACGGTCTTGCCGCCACCATGGCTCCCCAGCTTGATGCCCTTGAGAAGTCCCTGGAGATGGATAAGGACACGTTCCTGCGTCTCAAGAAGGATGAAATCATACCCTTCATAGAGGAAGAGATCGTGGTCCGCTACTACTTCCAGCAGGCAGGCATCAAGGTGCGTCTCCGCTACGACGAGCAGCTTCACCAGGCCCTCCTCAAGCCCTCAATCTAAATCACCCTTCGGCGTAATGCCGATGCGGGCAACGATTTACACGAAAACGGCTGTTTTTGTGCATTTCATTGACCAAATGGGCAACGAAACACACGAAATCGGCCTTTTTTGCACGTCTCGTTGCCCCGAACGGGCCGCGGCTGCCAAAAATTGCGTATCTTTGTAAAGATAAACAAGATATTATGTCAAGAAAAAGGCGTGGAGGCAGCCAGAAGCGGGCAAGCCGGCAGGAAAAGAGATCCAAGAAAAGAGTAGTTCCGGAGTATGTGGGCATCGCTCACATGTCCCGTGAGGGCTTTATCTTTGTGAAGGTTGAAGGGCAGGAGGACGACATCTATGTCAAGGCCTCCAAAACCCGCGGCGCGCTGCACGGAGACACCGTGAGGGTGGCCGTTACCCAGGAAGGTAAGGGCCGGGAGAAACGCCGCAGCGGTGAAGTCATTGACATCATAGAGCGCTCCAACAAGCCTTTTGTGGGTATCCTTCACATTGTGGGCAAGCAGGCCTGGGTGCTTATGAGTTCCAAGACTATGCCCTATGACATTTCCGTTCCGGTGCCGGAAGGCGCAGAGAGGGGAATGAAGGTGGCGGCCGTTGTGGACGGCTGGGAAAGGGGCGGAGGCCCTTACGGCCACGTTGTGGACGTGCTTGGCCTTCCCGGAGAGAACGAAACGGAAATGCACGCCATCCTGGCGGAATTCGGCCTGCCCTACAGGTTCAGCCCTGAAGTTGAGAATGCGGCCGATAAAATCCCCGATGAAATTACGGACAAGGACCGCAGCGGCAGAAAGGACTTCCGAAAGACTCTCACATTCACAATTGACCCCACGGACGCCAAAGACTTTGACGACGCCCTCAGTTTCAAAAAACTGGAGGACGGAAACTATGAGGTGGGGGTCCATATTGCCGATGTAACCTATTACGTGCAGCCAGGCACTCCCGTGGACAAGGAGGCCCAGGAGCGCGGAACATCCGTCTATCTTGTGGACAGGACCGTCCCTATGCTTCCGGAAAAACTCTCCAACAAACTCTGCTCCCTGCGTCCCGGAGAGGAGAAACTCACCTTCTCCACTGTTTTTGTAATCACTCCCCAGGGCAAGGTCCTGGACCAGTGGTTCGGCCGCACACACATCATTTCCGACTACCGCTTTGACTACGAGAAAGCCCAGTCCATCATAGAAGGCGCCAAACCGGAAGATGTCCCGGAGCCCATCCAGGAGGCCATTCTCATCCTCAACAAACTGGCCCTCAAGTTCCGCGACCGCCGCTTCAAGAACGGCGCCGTTAACTTCGAGCGCCCTGAGATGAAGGTGGACATAGACGACAAAGGCAGGCCCATCGGCGTGCATCAGAAAATATCGGCCGAGGCAAACTGGCTCATAGAGGAGTTTATGCTGCTTGCAAACCGCACCGTTGCGGAATGGGTGGGCAAGGCAAAGCGCACCTTTGTATACCGCGTCCACGATGAACCAAATATGGAAAAACTTGCCGGCCTGAGGGACTTTGCCGGGCACTTCGGCTACAAGATGGGAGCGCTTGACGGCGGCCGTGACATAGCCCACGCCCTCAACGGCCTTATGGCCGATGCAAAGGACAAGCCCGAACTTGGCGCCATCCAGATCCTGGCCCTCCGCTCTATGGCAAAGGCATGTTACAGCGTGGACAATATCGGCCACTATGGCCTTGCGTTCCCTTACTATACGCACTTCACCTCCCCTATCCGCCGATACCCCGATATGATGGTGCATAGGCTCCTTTCCCAGTACCTCAGGAAGGGTCCCAATGCCGATTCCATGTACTATGCCCAGCAGTGCAAGCACGCATCGGAGCGTGAAGTGGTTGCCGCCGAAGCCGAGCGTGAAAGCATCAAGTACAAACTGGTGGAGTTTATGCAGGACAAGATAGGCCAGGAATTCGACGGCCACGTGTCAGGCGTAACGGAATGGGGCGTTTACGTGGAGATCGAGCCCACCAAGATTGAGGGAATGATCCCCTACCGCACAATCAAGTGCGACTTCTTCATCTTTGACCAGGACCACTACAGGGCCGTTGGAAAGCGTACCCGCAGGTCCATACGCCTTGGAGACCCTCTCCGCATCCGCGTGAAGGGCACGTCCCTGGAGCAGAAAATCCTGGATTACGAACTTATTGAGGAAGATTTCTTATCACCCGCAGCCGGTAAGTGATGCCGAAGGCAAAGTGATGCCCGAAGTTTGAGCAGGAGGCATCGGAATTGGTCCAGTAGACGGCGTGGAGGCGGATGTCGTCGTTCTTAAGCGGGAAGAATTCCACACCGCCGCCCACAGTCAGGAAGCGGGAACGCACGGGGACAAAGTCCTCTGCAAAATCCTTGTTATAGTCAAAACTGCCCTTTGCGAAAAGAGTGGCCACGGGGAATTTGTACTCCACTTTTAGGATGGCGGAATAATCGGCCGCAAGATACTCCTTGGCAAGGCCCGTGCGGTAAAGGGCGTCCAGTTCAACGCCGAAGTTTCCGGCCTCGAACCTGTTGCCCAGGCCTATGTTCAGGAAGCCGCTGTGCAAGGGGTCGTCCATCCAGTTGGCGCTCCAGATGGTGTTCCACCAGGGGGCGATGCGGCCGTACCAGATGAGACCGGCGTGGAAGAGGTCATTGTAGCCGAAGCCAAGCGGAGACTGGGTGAACTGAAGGTAAAGGGTCTGCTCCGGCGCTATCTTGCATATTGCGTTGCCGCCTATTGCATAGACGTCCGGCATACGGTCGGCGAACATTCCCCAGTAATAAAGGTCAATGGGGGCGTCGTCAAATTCAAAACTGCCCACCATAATGGGCACTTTGCCGCCCTGGAGGGCCCAGTGATCGCTGATATCCCACCTGAGCCAGAGATGGTCCGTGGCGTTGAGGGGGATATTGGGGTTGTAAAGCGGCTTTGTAAAGCGCTGACGCCAGTAAAAGGAAAGATTGGGGCCGATATTTCCGCCGAGGATAAGGTTGAAATAATCGGCACGGATATTACCGGCATACTGACCGCCGACAATGGCGGTTTCATACCCCAGACGGGTCTCCCCATAAAGTTGGTTCACCTGCGAAAATGCAGGCAGGGTGGCTATCAGCAGTAGTGTTGCTACAAAAAAGCGTTTCATAGTGCTTGCAAAGATACGCAAAAAAGGCCGATTTTACTAAACCGGCCTTTAATTCTTAGAGAATGGATGATTAGTCCTGGATGGCAGCGATGCCGGGGAGGATCTTGCCCTCGATGGCTTCCAGCATTGCGCCGCCGCCGGTGGAGACGTAACTCACTTTGTCGGCGAAGCCCATCTGGGTAACTGCTGCAACGGAGTCACCGCCGCCCACGAGGGTATAAGCGCCCTGAGCGGTGGCATCGGCCAGGTCCTGAGCAATCTGAAGGGTTCCCTTTGCAAAGTTGGGGAGTTCGAAAACGCCCACGGGACCGTTCCAGAGGATGGTCTTGGACTTCATAATGATCTCTCTCCAGATCTCAAGCGATGCGGGAGAAGCATCCATGCCTTCCCATTCGTCGGGAATCTGGTCGATGGGGAAGATCTGGCGGGGAGTGTCGTTATCAAAGGACTGGCCGCAAACGGTGGCAACGCTCAGGGAGAGGTTTACGCCGCGCTCCTTGGCTTCCTTCATGATCTCAAGGGCATCGGGAATCAGTTCATCCTCGTGGAGGGACTGGCCGATATGACCGCCCTGAGCCTTGATGAAGGTGTAACCCATACCGCCGCCGATGATGAGGTTGTCAACCTTTCCGACGAGGTTTTTCAGGACTGCAAGTTTGGAACTTACCTTGGAGCCGCCGATGATTGCGGTGAGGGGACGCTGGGCGTTCTTCAGAACGTTGTCAATAGCCTTTATCTCACCTTCCATCAGGTAGCCGAACATCTTGTCATTGGGGAAGTACTCTGCGATGAGCGCGGTTGAACCATGCGCGCGGTGGGCAGTGCCGAAGGCATCATTGATGTAGCAGTCGGCATAACTTGCGAGAGTCTTCACGAACTCCTTCTGGGAAGCCTTCACGGCTGCCTTTGCGGCTTTCTTTTCCTCGTCTGATGCGTCCTCTGCAAGACCGCGGGGTTTGCCTTCTTCCTCTGCGTAGTAGCGGAGGTTTTCAAGGAGGAGGACCTCACCGGGCTTAAGGGCATCGGCCTGAGCCTTTGCCTTCTGGCAGTCATCGGCAAACTGTACGGGAACGCCAAGGCATTCTGACACGCGGGCCACGATGTGCTTCAGGCTGAACTTGGGATCTACCTTCTTGGGACGGCCAAGGTGGGACATGATGATGAGGGAGCCGCCTTCTGCGAGAACCTTCTTGAGGGTGGGCATAGCCCTGCGGATACGGGTGTCGTCGGTGATCTCAAACTTGTCGTTGAGGGGAACGTTGAAATCTACGCGGACGATGGCGCGCTTTCCGGCAAAATTGTACTTGTCAATAAACTGTTGCATAGTATATATTGGTTTACATTTATTGTCTAACCTACAAATTTAGTAATAATTTCCGTATCTTTGCATAGATTAAGTTATGAATTATGGCCGTAGAATTCCCCGCAACTTATTGGAAAGATTATGAACTGCTGGACTCCGGAAATGGAGAGAAACTGGAGCGCTTTGGAAAATATGTGCTCCGCCGTCCGGAGCCAAAGGCCCTTTGGACGCCTTCTATGCCTGAGGCCGATTGGAAGCGCCTCTCACACGTAGTTTTCAGGCCCGGCGCAGGATTTGGAAAGGCGGGGAAGGAAGACAGCGGCACCTGGGAGAAGTCAAAGCGGATGGACGACCAATGGGGAATAGTCTATAACGGTGAGCAGGACCCCGAGACCCACGCGGCCAGTGACCTTCACATCAGTCTCCGCCTTGGCCTTACCTCCTTCAAGCACGTTGGCGTGTTCCCGGAGCAGGCCCCAAACTGGGAATTCATCTACAGGGAGACATCCCGTCTTGTGCGTATCCATAAGGCAAACGGCCTTCCCGCCCCCAAGGTCCTTAACCTCTTTGCCTACACCGGTGCCGCATCCCTTGCAGCCAAGTGCGCCGGGGCCGATGTAACCCATCTGGACTCCGTGCGCCAGGTTGTCACCTGGGCCCGTGAAAATATGGAGCGGAGCGGTCTTGACGGCATCCGCTGGGTGGTGGAAGACGCCCTCAAGTTTGCAAAACGTGAGGCAAAGCGCGGCAACAAGTATGATGGAATCATCCTGGATCCTCCGGCTTACGGCCATGGTCCGGACGGAGAGAAGTGGAAACTGGACGAACTCCTCTTCGGCCTCCTGCAGAATGTATCGGCCATACTCTCTGAAAGGGACGCCTTTATGGTGCTCAACCTCTATTCAAACGGCTACAGCGCCGCCCTCGGGGAGACCGTGGTCCGCGAAGCCTTCCACGGCGCATTCAAGGAAATGACTTCCGGAGAACTTGCCTTCACAGACTCCTTCGGGAAGGTCCTTCCCCTCAGCATTTACGTACGCCTGAAGCGGTAGTCTTCCTGGCACAAAACCTACTGTCAATCAACCACTTACACAAAGTCGGGTGCACCTGTAGGTGCACCCGACTTTTCGTAAATCACTCAGACTCAGACGTTTAATCGGCAGACTTCAGCAAGGCGTCGAATGTGGATGTCAGGGATTCTGAGAGGTCCGTGTCTCCGTACTGCTTGCAAACATCGGCGATGTAGAGGAGAACGCGGCCGGACTGCTCGAATTCGTTCATCCCGAGGCTGCCCCAGTTGATATAGAAACAGGCCGATTCCATCAGGGCGTCCGTCATCTTCACGGCTAACTCATGGGCCTTGTCCTGGGCGCCAAGATAGTAGTAGTTCTCTATCATCTGGGCAACCATATAATCGTTGCCGGCAAAACCAAGGGAAATACTCTCAAGAGGGAAATTCTCCTCCGGGAAGTTCTCCTGGCAAAGGTCCATTATCTCTATGGCTTTTTCATCCTCTCCTTCGTCTATGAGGGCGTTGGCAACGGTGAGGAACATCTGCCTCTGGCCAAGTACGCCAAGGAAGGTGTAATTGTTCTGGTAGTCCACAAACCAGTCCGTGCGCTTGAGGGCGTCCCACTTGTACTTTGTCTTGAAATCATTGTACAGTTGAAGGGCGTCCACCTTTCCGGCGTCCGTGGATGAAATCTTGTTCTTGATGGGCGTGAAGCGGTAGGAGTAGCCGTCATACATAAGGTAATCCTTGATACCCACGTTGAGGTCTCCGCCCTGGTTCAGGACGTGCAGCGGCCTGTCCCACTCATATCCGTCCAGGAGGTCCAGGAGGAATATTTCCGGCTTGGAAAGGTAGTTCTTGTCCTTGGACATAGTGAGGACTATGTGCTCCGGGATCTGATCGGCAAACTTCTCCGGGACAATTCCGTATTTCAGGCAGTTCTCCTTGTTCACCGGCATCACTATGTTCCGGGCGCAGATGAAGTCGTACTTGCCGCCGCCTTCGAATACCGCCTTCATCTTGGGATCCTTGAACACCTCCATTACGTCGTGGAGGAACATAGGAGAGCCGTCGTCGTACTGGATGGTCACAAACTCGTTGGTGCCGTAGAGGTACTGGCTCTGGGGCACTGTGAGAGGCAGCGGGGCGCTCTCGTTGCAGGCCCATTTCATCTGGTCAATGTACCAGTCCGTGCCAAGCAGGGAGGTGTTCACAACGCGGACATCCGTGCGTATGCCTTCCACCTCCTGGGCATACCAGAGAGGGAATGTATCGTTGTCTCCGTGTGTTACAAGATAACCGTTGGGGCCTACGGAATTGAGGTAGTTGGTGGCCATCTCAACTGCCGTGTAGCGGTTAGATCGGTTGTGGTCATCCCAGTTCTGGGCGGCCATAAGCGCGGGAACGCCCATACAGAGCACCCCAACTCCCGTTGCCACCAGTTTCTCCCTGCCCTTGAGGGCATCCGTAATCCACTGGTAAAGGCCCAGCACGCCAAGGCCGATCCATATTGCGAACATATAGAAGGAACCCGCGTACGCATAATCCCTTTCACGCACCTGGTACGGCGGCTGGTTAAGGTACAGCACAATGGCAATGCCCGTCATAAAGAACATAAGGAACACCAGCCAACTGCCCCTCTTGTCTTTGTCGAACTGGAAAACAAGGCCGACAATTCCAAGGAGAAGCGGCAGGAAGAAGTAGTGGTTCTTGCCCTTGTTCTCACGCAGCGGCGCCGGGGCGTTGCTCTGGTCCCCCAGCCTGATGGCATCCAGGAAGCCTATTCCGCTTTCCCAGTTGCCGTCAAAGACATTGCCCGGCACGGGACTGTGGATGTCGTTCTGGCGCCCCACGAAGTTCCACATAAAGTAGCGCCAGTACATCCAGTTGAGTTGGTAGTCGAAGAAGTATGCAAGGTTGGCCCCGAAGGTGGGCTTGCGGGTTTTGGTGCCGCGCACCCTGGTTCCCTTGCCCTGGGTGTACATCTCATAGAACTCCGCATAACGGGGATCCGACGACGACCACATCCTGGGGAAGAGCATCTTGCCTTCCGGCTTGTAGATGGCTTCCGTGGGAGCATCGGCCTTTATGTACTTGCCGTTCATGGGAGCCCAGTACTTGGAGTTGTCAAGGTCATAGGGGGCGTCCCAGTACTGACCGTAGAGGAGCGGCGTGGAACCGTACTGCTCACGGCTGAGGTAACGGACAAGCGTGTAGGGGTTGTCGGGCTGGTACTCGTTGGTGGGCGTTTTCACGCTGGAGCGGATAATCACTATTGAGAACAGGCTGAAGCCCATAACCAGCGTTGTGACGCAGAGGAGCACGGTGTTCCAGAACACCCTTCCTTTCTTAAGAGTTGCAAACAGTCCCCAGAAGCAAAGGGCCAGAAGCGCTACCATGAAGAACAGCGCGCCGCTGTTGTAGGGAAGGCCGAAGCCGTTCACGAACAGGCGGTCCACCCCTGCCGCAACCTTGGGAAGGTAAGGGATGAAGAGGTAAACCAGCAGGAACTCTATCACGACGCCTATGAGGAATATGCCGATGAGTTTCTTGAAAGGCAGGCTCTTGTCCTCGTTCATCCGGTAATAGTACATAAATACGAAGGCCGGAATGGTAAGGAGGTTCAGAAGGTGAACGCCGATGGAAAGACCCATCAGGAAAGCGATGAGAACTATCCAGCGGTTTGCGTGAGGCTGGTCTGCGGTGTCATACCACCGGCACATTGCCCAGAAGACCACCGCCGTGAAAAGGGAACTCATGGCATACACCTCTCCCTCGACGGCGCTGAACCAGAAGGTGTCGGAGAAGCAGTAAGCCATTGCGCCAACTGCACCGGAAGCAAGGATTGCTATTGACTGGCCGATGGAATAACCCTCAGGAGTCTTGACAACAAGTCTCCTTGCAAAGAACACTATTGTAAGGTACAGGAAAAAGATGGTGAGACCGCTCAGGATGGCATTCATGGCGTTCACCGCCACGGCGGCGTGCGCGGCGTCAAAGGGAATTGTAAAGAAGCGTGCCAGCAGTTGGAACACGGGGTTTCCCGGGGGGTGACCCACTTCCAGTTTGTATGACGAAGCGATGAACTCACCGCAGTCCCAGAAGGATGCCGTGGGCTCTATAGTGGCCAGATACGTGGCGCACGATGCCACCAGCACCGCCACAGCCACAATCCAGTTCCACTTATTGAATGTTTTCCTGTCCATATTATATACAATAAGCCTGCAAAGTTAACAAAAACTTTGCAGGCTTGAAAATACTAAAGGGCTGCAAGGACTGCATCACATACCTCTCCTACGGTTTTGGGAAGGGGTGCGTTGTCCGGGAAGCGCATCTTGAACTTCTCCTCAGCGGCAAGGGAAAGGAGCATCATCGTGAGAGAGTCAATACCAAGGCCGGTGGTAAGAGGAGTGTCAAAAGTTACATCTGTGAGGTCCGTATTGGGCCTGATGACGGAAATAACTTCCTTAAGACCGTCAAAAACTTCCTGTCTTGTCATAACTTATACACGCGCTACTTTCATACTGCCGGTGCGCTTGAAATCTTCCGTGCGCACGGTCATCTTGATGATCCTGTGGGTGGTGGGAAGGGTTGCGTTCACCTTGTCCACAAGGGCCTGCATATAGGCGTGGATTTCCTCCGGAGTCTTGCCGTCGAATGCGGGCATAAACGGAAGGATCTCGATTGCAATTACCTTTGCGCCGTTTAGGTCGTCTTCCTTGACCATTGCGTCACGCACGCAAGGATCTGCGTAGAAGGGCTCCTCAAGGCTCTCAGGGCTCACATTCTCACCGTTGGGGAGGATGATGAGGTTCTTGATACGGCCGGTGATGTAGAGGAAGCCTTCGTCGTCAAAGCGGCATAGGTCGCCGGTGCGGAACCAGCCGTCCTCGGTAAAGGCCTCGGCGGTACGTACGGGATCCTTGTAGTAGCCGGAGAACACGTTGTCACCCTTTACAAGGAGTTCACCGTCAACAAGTTTAGTTTCCTGACCGGGATAGATGCGGCCGATGGAAGTGGGCTTGCGGATAGCATCGGCATTGGCCGATGTAAGGTTTGCGGTTTCTGTAAGGCCATAGCCGAAGCAGAACTCTACGCCAAGCTTTGTGAAGATATCCACAAGGCGCGGAGGCACGTTTGCTGCGCCGGAGATGATCATGCGAAGTTCTCCGCCAAGGAACTGAGGGCCGTACATCTTGACAAGTCCGGAAAGGATGTCGCAGATACCGGGAACAATCACCAGGAGGGTGGGCTTGATCACGGGCAGCTTGCCGATGGTTGCCTTCATATCCTCTGCGGTGAAGAGGAGGTTACCGGTATAGAAGCAGCCTGCCATGCCTGCAATGGCGCCGAATACATGGCTGAGCGGCAGGAGGGCGATATAGCGGTGCACGCCAATCACATGACCGGGCTTGAAGATGGCGTTGTAGTTACCTCTCATAAGGGCCCTGTGGCTGAGGACTGCGCCCTTGGGAGAGCCAGTGGTGCCACCGGTGAAGAAGATGGCGGCGGGGCTTTCGGGATCTATGTCAAGGACGGCGGGGGCCTCAACGTCTGCGATTGAAGCGGCGGGAAGCACCTTGGTGCCCTGGATGCCCTCGGTAAGAGGCATAAACTCATCACGCACGAAGATGGCGGCAATGTCAAACTTCATGCAGCAGCCAACCGCTGCGGGAGCAGGAAGCTGGGCGGGGAAGTTCATTACAACGTGTCCGGCCGATGTTATGGCAAGGTAAAGTTCTACTGCGTTCTGGCTGTTACGGTCCCAGACGGCGATATGGGAACCCTTGGGAAGACCAAGGCTGTTGATGAAGGCCCTACGGCGCGCGACACGCTTGCCAAGTTCTGCATAAGTGATGGTGTTTGTCTGATCGCTGAGAGCAGGCTTATCTGCATACTGCTTGGGAAACCAGTCCACAAACTGTCCCATTGTGGGGAAGTAAGGTAATGCTTCGAACTCCTCCTTGGGGAGCATGTTGTGGAAGTACTCTGTGTTTGTCATTATTTGTTTGGTTTTGGGTTTTGTATCTTCTGCGATGTCTTTTACGTATGAACGCCTTCTCTGGTACATACGGGTGTCAAAGTTGTCCCAGAGTGACTGCACCTTATGGTTTTCCTCCAACTGGGGATTCATAAGCATATGCTTGATGCCCAGGCGGATATAGTTTTCCATAAGGTATTTGAACATAAGGAGAGCCGCGCCCTTGGCCTGATATTCGGGAAGGATGCCGATAAGGAGGGCTTCCGTGGTATCATTGCGCTTGGGGGACAGGGCGGGAAGGAGGTGGATCCATCCGAAGGGAAGGATCTTGCCCTTTGCCTTCCTCACTGCGGCCGATATATGCGGCATTGTGACGGTGAAGCCAACAAGTTCATCTTTCTCGTTGACCACAAATGCCACAAGGTCCTTGTTGAGCACGGGAACGTACTGGTTCACGTAGCCGTCTATCTGCTCCTGGGTGAGTTTTGTGTACTCGTAAAGGCCGGCGAAGGCCTCGTTGAGCACGTGGAACATCTCACGGCCGCGCTTTGCCATCTTACGGAGAGTGCTGGCGGTGTAGATGCGGATGCCGAAACGCTCAGAGATCTTATCGGCAAAAGCGAACATGGGAGGAAGTTCCGAAGGGATGTCCATCACCCTCTGGGTCCAGTCCACATCTTTGGTAAAGCCCAGGCGCTCAAGATATTCCGGATAATAGGGATAGTTGTAGATGACGGTGAAGGGGCTCTCGTTCTCGAAGCCTTCCACAAGAAGGCCTTCCCTGTCCATATCTGTAAAGCCCAGGGGGCCTTTGATCTTGGTGGCGCCCCTTACCTTACCCCATTCTACAACGGCGTCAATGAGGGCCTTGCAAACATCGAAGTCCTCTATGAAATCAATCCATCCGAAGCGGACGGAGTTCTCATTCCACTTTTTATTGGCGTTATGATTGATGATGGCGGCTACGCGGCCGGCGATTTTACCATCCTTGTAAGCCAGGTAAAGTTCACGGTCACAGAACTCCAGGGAGGGGTTTTCGGTGCCAAGAGACTTGTATTCGTCGTCTTCAAATGCAGGGACCCATTTGTCCGATCCCTTGTACAGCTTAATGGGAAAATCTATGAATTCCTTAAGCATTTTCTTCCCGGTTACGGGAAGTACGGTTATAGCGGTTTTAGTCATATCGTACAAAGATAGCAATTATTTCTCACCTACGAAAAGCCTGCACAGTCCAAAAGTGAAATTCCTATGCCTAACGGAGTGAAAACCAGCCCTTTCCATCATGGCGCAGAAGGTCTCAGGCCGAGGGAAGGCATATACGGATTCAGGAAGATAACGGTACGCGGCGCGGTTTCCGGAGATGAGCCCGCCGATAAGGGGCAGGATGTGCCGGAAATATATATCGTAGAGTGATTTGACAAAGCGGTTGTCCGGGATTCCCAGTTCCAGGATCACGGCGCGGCCGCCGGGCTTCAGGACGCGGAGGAATTCTGCAAGGCCCTGCTTCCTGTCTTCGAAGTTCCTTATGCCGAAAGCGCAGGTGACGCGGTGGAAAGTATCGGCCTCAAAAGGCATACGGAGGGCATCGGCCTGCAGGAGTTTTATTCGGTCGTGGACGCCTTCGCGGGCGGCTTTCCGCATCAGGGGCTCCATCATTCCGGCCGATATGTCTATGCCGGTGACCCTTCCGCCGGGCTCCATAGCCTTTGCTATTGCGATAGTGCTGTCACCGGTGCCGCAGGCTACGTCCAGGATCTGCTGCTGCGTGCCGTCCACAATCTCCTTCAGGGCCTTTTTCCGCCAGATATTGTCAATACCCAGGGACATAAGGTGGTTGAGGCGGTCGTAGGAAGGCGCGATGTCGTCGAACATCTTCTCTATTTTCTCTTTCTTTGGCATAACTAAGGCACTGGATCATAACCGCTTCCGCCCCAGGGATGGCACCTCAGGAGGCGCCTCACCGTAAGGTACAGCCCTTTGAACGGGCCGTGCTTCCGGAACGCCTCCAGGGCGTACTGGGAGCAGGTGGGGGTGAATCGGCAGGTAGGGGGCGTAAAAGGGCTTATGCACACCTGGTAGAACTTTATAAGCACCACCGCCGGAAAAATAAGTATCTTTTTAACCGTATCCTTTAACATATCTTCTGGAGGACGGCAGTCATATCGGCATAAATCACCTCATAAGGCAGGACCTCCGGAGCGGTGTAGATGAAAAGGATATCCACGGGGGCCGATACAAGATCCTTCTGGCGCCGATACGCCTCCCTTATGCGCCGCTTCAGCAGATTGCGTTTCACCGCGCGCTTGAACAGCCGCTTTGGCACTGACACCACAATCCTGGAGGCATCTGCGTGCGTGTGGATGGCGTTGCCGGAGGAAAATTGGTTTTTCGGGCACTGTCCCGAAAAATAATTTTCTTCCGGCGCCAGGGGGGCAGATGCCCGGTCGGGGCCGGGCATGACGGATGCCGGGGCGGAGACGGGCATGGCAGATGCCGGGGCCTGGGGCCGAAGGATGTATTTACAACGGAGGCAGCCGGAAGAAAGGCCCTTTCCGCGTTCAAAGAGAGCGGAGACAGCCGTCTGGCCGCTCAGGCGCTCGCTTTTAGGAAGGGTCTGAGGCATTACAGGCTTTCCAGGTATAACTCTATGGCGCGTGCCACGGAAGGGGCTTCCGGGGTGGGAGCCTTGACATCAATCCTCAGGCCGGCGTCCTCCATAGCCTTCACGATGGACTTGCCGAAAGACACCATTTTAATGTCTCCCTGCTGGAAATCCGGGAAGTTCTCCTGGAGGGATTTTACATCGGCCACGTTATAGAACACTATCATATCGAAGGACTTGATGTCCACGGCCGACAGGTCCTGGCTGACGGATTTCACAAAAACGCCCGTGGTGTAATCCAGTCCCTTCTTTTCAAGGAGGGAGGTGAGGGCGTCCTGGGAAGAGTTGTCGCTTGTTGTCACAAGGAATTTCTCTCCTTTGTGCTTGGGGCCGATAAGGTCCACCACGCTTTCCGGAGTGCCGTTGCCGAAGAAAATCTTGCGCTTGCGGTATACGATGTGCTTCTGCAGGTACATTGCCACGGCTTCGGTGGTGCAGAAGTACTTCATAGTCTCAGGGATCTTGTTGCGGAGTTCCTCTGCCAGGGAGAAGAAAGCGTCTATTGCGTGCCTGGAAGAGAAGATGATTGCCGTATAATCCAGAATGTTGATGCGCTGGGCACGGAATTCACGTGAAGTGAGGGGCTCTATTTGGAAAAAGGGGCAAAAAGTAAACTCTACTCCGAATTTTTGGGAGACGGCCTGATACTGCGTGAGAACGCGCGGGGCGTTCTGGGAAACCAAAATCTTACTGATGCTCATTCTGTCTTTCTAGCGCTACAAAACCACTGCCGAAACTACCAGCGCAGCAGTGGGAATAAATTCAAGCGCGCAAAGGTACAAAAAAGTTCTCAAACCATTGCAAGTTAATGACAAAATTTGCGCCTTGCGGATAATAAAAACGAAATACACCACAACCAGAAGGACATACATTACGCTCCTGATTATCACGTCATTGGCATCCACCACCGTAAGAAGGCCCAGTGCCGGAAGAGCGATGAGCATAAGGAGGATGAAGAACGTGTATATGGCCCTGTGAGCCAGGCGGAAATATTCATAATGGCGTCGGGGCTTGAGGAAAAGATATATGATGAGCCTCACAAGAAGATATGCCGCCAGTACGCCCACGCAGGCCAGAAGGTACCAGCCTTCACCCATATCGCCGATCTGCTGCATAAAGAGGGGGTCGTAGAGCCTGTACCGGGACATTATGAGTACCGCGGGGATGAGAAGGACGTACGCGAACATATTCCTGTCCCTTGTGACCCTGACGCTGAACTCCAGGGCCTCCGAGCCTCGGGCGCGGAAAACGGCATCGGCCAGATACGGGGCAAAGTGGAAAAAAGTGGGCAGAAGCGCAAGCGCCAATGCCACAAAAACCACCATTATGATATTAACTATCATCTCCTAGTTGCCTCTCTTCGCGTTGTATCCAAGGCCTTTGAGGATTTCCACAACCTTGTCACGGAAATCCCCCTGGATGGTTATCTCCCCGTCCTTAGCGGAGCCGCCCACCCCAAGCCTTGTCTTGAGGGTGCGGCCAAGTTCCTTGAGGTCATCGGCCTTTCCTACAAAGCCGGTGATGAGCGTGACCTGCTTTCCGCCGCGGTTCCGCCTGTCTATCCCCACTATGAGGCGCTGCTTCCCCGGGGGAAGGGTTTCCTCCTCCGGGGTTGCCGCAGTCTCATACTTGAAGTCAGGGTTGGTGGAATACACCACGCCAAGACGCTCTTTCCAGTCTCCGCCTGCCATTACTTTCCGCGTCCTGCCGCGTCAATTAGGTTACGGAGGTGGGCATTGAGTTTATCGTTGCCGATAAGGTCTTCCAGGCCCACGTGCATACGGTAACGCCAGTAGTGGCGGGGAATGGCGGGGATGTTGATGCGTTCATCGGCGGGATTGCCCTGATAACGAACCTCTCCGTCCGTGGCCAGCCAGTCCTGCAGGGGCAGGATGGCAAGCATTGCGGGGGATTTCATATGCTGGGCAACCACAAGGTCTGCAACCCAGGGCTCGCAGAAATACGGGGCGTCTCCCTCGCAGCCAAGCATCTGATTGTAGAACTTCCGGGTGGCCTCACGGTCTTCCTCCCACCAGGCGCGAAGCGGCGAAGTGTCGTGGGTGCCGGTGGCGCAGACGCACCAGTAAGGGTACCAGGCGGGATTTGCAAAGGCGTCCTTGGGATCCTTTGGCATACGCTGGATTTCCAGGCTCAGGATATTGAGTTCATCCATCACTGAAGGCACGCAGGCGGGGATCATGCCAAGGTCTTCGCCGCAGGCCAGCATACCCGTTGAGCGGAGAAGGGCCGGCAGTTTACGCATTGCGCTGTCACGCCAGAAGTCGTTGTGGCGGTGCCAGAAGAAGTCGTTGTAAAGTTCGTTGTAGCGGTGCTTGAGCCACTCCGGCAGCCAGGCGTATGCCTGTGTGTACTGGGCCGATATACGGGGATGCCAGTGGTCCGGCTGGCGGGGATCCTCCACGAACAGGCGGTCCGTGCCCTCACCCGCAGCAGGGTCAAAGCCCTGCGCGCGGAGGTCGTCTCCGGAATAGGGAAGAGCCGGAGAGAAGTGCCCCATAAGGCCGCTGGTATACTGCGAAGGGATTTCCCAGATGCGGAAGAAGCCCAGGATATGGTCTATGCGGAAGGCGTCGAAGTACTGGGCCATCTTGCCCATACGGGCCTTCCACCAGGCGTAACCGTCCTTTGCCATCTCCTCCCAGTTGTAAGTGGGGAAGCCCCAGTTCTGGCCGTCTGCGCTGAATGCATCCGGCGGTGCGCCGGCCTGGCTGTCAAGATGGAAGAGGTGGGGGTGCTGCCAGGCGTCAGCGCTTACGCGCGATACGCCGATGGGAAGGTCTCCCTTGATGGCCACGCCGTGAAGGTGGGCGTATTTTACCGCGTCACGAAGTTGGCGGTCCAGAATGAACTGGAGATAGCAGTAGAAGCCAACTTCATCCTTGTGCTCCTCGGTGAAGGAATCGGCCTTCTTTGCGCTGTAGGTGGAATACTTTCCCCACTGGGAGAAGTCCGGGCTGCCGTGGATATCACGCAGCACGCTGAATACGGCATAAGGCAGGAGCCAGTCCTTGTTTTCCTCCACAAAGGCGGCGTAAGCGGGAGACTCCGTGTCCTTCTGGACGGCATAGTGCTTCCGGAGCATCTCAAGTTTGGCCTCATTTACGGCCTCGTAGTCTATCTGGGGAAGTTTTTCAAGTTCTTCCTGCTTTGCCTTGTATGCGGCGGTCTTACGGATGCCGGCTTCCGGCAGATGGATGAACTGCGGATGCAGGGCGAACGAACTCACGGCGTTGTAGGGATAGGAATCCTTCCAGGTGTGAGTCATGGTGGTATCGTTTACGGGAAGAAGTTGGATTACGTTCTGATGGGTCTGGACCGCCCAGTCTACAAGGCGCTTGATGTCATTGAATTCACCTACGCCGAAACTATCCTTTGTGCGGAGAGAGAACACGGGAACGGCAACGCCCGCGCCCCTCCAGGGCTCAGTGGGAAAACTGGGGGTAAGGTCTGCGATAACAAGTTGGGTGTCCTTGGCGGGAACTTCCGCGAAGAAGTGGTTGGGGCCGTCTTCCCAGCGCCTGATGGCCTTGGTCTTGGTTTCCACTATCACGAACTTGTACTCCATGGGCTCCTTGACGTCCATAGTGAGGAACCACCAGGGGAAGATGCCGTCTTCCATAAGGTGCACCTTCTTCCAGTTTCCAAGGCCGTTTCCAGTGCCCACGATGGCCAGGGATTCGTCACTGCGGACCTCCGGTGCGGGAACGTGGAAACTGACATTGCCCCTCTGGCCTGCCTCAGGCTGGGGATTGCGGAAAGAAGCGCCTGAAGGCCTTCTGAAGATTACGTCGCTGAAGGCCGATGAATAGAAGGCCGAATTGGACGGCTTGTCCTGCCAGCGGGAACGCACGATGATGTTTTTCCCGGCCGACGGAGACTTGTACGTATGGCCGCGCCACTCCTTCTTCACAACCTTTCCTTCACGGACCGTCTCAAAGGAGAAGGTGTCCCCTTCCTTGAGATCCCTGCCGGTGAGCACGATCTGCCACAGGCCTCCGAATGAGTACTGCATGGGAACGCGGCGTTTGCCAATCCTGAGGTGAATGGTCTCTCCCCAGGAAGTGTGGTATTGCAATTGGATGTTAATGGTCATAATGCGTGTTATTAAGCCATTAAATTTAGTGATTTTGTACCTACTTACAAAACAAAAAATTATCTTTGTGGAAGATTATTCAATGAGCAGGGATTTTTTCGCGACGAATGAAAACCGCCACCGTAGTAAAGAACGCCGGAAGCCACTATCTTCTGAGTGAACTGCCCGCCTGGAACGTGTTCCCGGCGGTGCTCCGCGGCGTTCTCAGGCTTGGCGCCGGAAAAACCACAAATCCCGTTGCCGTGGGAGACATCGTATCCTATGAGGACGGGCAGGACGGAATGGCTGTCATCTCTTCCGTTCTCCCCCGCCGCAATTACGTCATACGCCGAAGCACCAATCTTTCCCGCCAGGCGCATATAATCGCAGCCAACGTGGATATGGCGTATCTTGTGGTGTCGCTGTACTTCCCGGAGGTAAAACTCCCCTTCCTGGACAGGGTCCTTGTAACCTGCGAGGTTTACGGCATCCCCGCAACCATAGTGCTCTCCAAGACCGATATGTATTCCGGGGAGGCCCCAGAGGCAATAGAGGCGTTCCGCCACATCTATGAGAGCGCAGGGTACCCGGTCATAGAAACATCTGTGGTTACCGGAGAAGGCATTGACGCCCTCAGGGAAGCCTGCAAGGGCCGCGTAAACCTTTTCTCCGGGGAATCCGGGGTTGGAAAATCGTCCCTCATCAAAGCCCTTGACCCTTCGCTGGACCCAAAGATCGGGGATATATCGGCCGCCCATCTTCAGGGCAAGCACACTACGTCCCTCTATGAGATGTACCCCCTTGCGCCCGGCGGCTATGTCATTGACTCCCCCGGGCTTCGCGGATTCGGGCTCGTAGACCTTGAGAAGGAGGAGATCGCACGTTATTTCCCTGAAATGCTGCGGGTTTCCGAAGGCTGCCGTTTCACCCCCTGCACCCATACCCACGAGCCAGGCTGCGCCGTGAAGGAGGCCGTAGAGAAGGGCATAATCGCCCCGGAGCGCTACAACTCCTACCTCGGTATGCTTGAAGAGGACAAGAAGTTCCGATGAAGCCCCTCCACAAGGAAATCCTCTCCCTGGCGGTTCCCTCAATCCTTGCCAACATCACCGTCCCGCTGGTCGGGATGGCCGATATAGCCGTGGCCGGCCACCTTGGCGGCGGCACCGGCGCGGCGGCGCTCATCGGCGGCATCACGATAGGCACGATGCTATTCGACCTGCTGTACTGGAACTTTGCGTTTCTGCGCTCCGGAACCGGTGGTCTCACGGCACAGGCCTACGGGCGGCTCCTTGCCGGCACGGGCGGAGTGGACCAGGTCCAGGGCATACTGCTGCGGGCGCTGCGGATTGCCTTGATATCCGGGGTGGCGCTCATTGCGCTGCAATGGGTGGTCCTGTGGCTGGCTTTTTTGCTGGTGGACTGTACGCCGCAGGTTCGTGAACTGGCATCCCAGTACTTCAAAATCCGCATCTGGGCAGCCCCTGCAACCCTTTCACTTTTCGCTTTCAAGGGTTGGTTCATCGGCCTTCAGGATACCGTGAGGCCGATGATTGCCGATTTACTGGTGAACGGCCTCAACATATTATTGTCATTCGGGCTGGGCTTTGGCCTCTGCGGCCTTCCTGCTATGGGCTTTGCGGGCGTTGCGGCCGGCACGCTCATCGCCCAGTGGTGCGGCTTCACGTACGCGGCCATTGCCGCTTGGCGAAAGTTCCCGCACAAGACCCCCGATCAGGTCGGGGGTGACGTCATTCCCGGCTCCGACCGGGAATCTCCGTCGTTTTTCCGGATGAACCGGGACCTTGTGCTGAGGTCCCTGGGGATGATTGCGGTGTATATTGGGTTCACGGTGATATCTGCCCGGTTTGGAGACACTATGCTGGCCGTAAGTTCCATCCTTATGAAACTGCTGCTGGTGTTCAGTTACTTCACGGACGGCTTTGCGTATGCCGGGGAGGCGCTTACGGGGAAATTCATCGGCGCGGAAGACAAACAGGGCGTTCACGCCGCCGTAAAGGGCTGCTTCATCTGGGGCTGGGGCCTTGCCGGAGCGTTTATGCTGCTGTACGGCCTTGGCGGGGTGCCTGCTTTCCGGCTTCTCACATCGGACGTAACCGTGGTTGAAGCCGGGCGGGAATTCATCCCCTGGCTGCTTCTGATGCCGCTTATAGGCGTTCCGGCCTTCATCTGGGACGGCATCTTCACGGGGGCCACGGCAACATCGGCAATGAGGGACAGCACCCTCCTTTGCGCCGTGGGCTTCTTTGCCGTATGGTTCGGAGGGTACTGCCTGGCTCTGGCTCTAGGGCAAGAGGCTCCCGGCGGTCCCACGGCCATACACATCCTTATGGCTGCATATTTTGTCCATCTTGCCGTCCGTTCAGTCTACCTCAGCGTCCGCTGGTGGAGAATCAAGAAATAATGACTATCTTTGTGTGATATTAACCACACAAAGCACGCTATGAATCTTTTACTTTTGGCCGCAGCGGTCCTTCCCCTCTGGCAGGATATGCAGGCAACTTCAGTCAATGCAGAGACCAAACGCACGGAAGTAATCTATTACGCAAACCGTGAAGACGCCCTGAAGAAGGGTTTCCGTGAAAGCGAGAACTATGTGAGCCTCAACGGAATATGGGACTTCAAATACTTTGAGGACTATAACAGCCTTACTCTTGAGCCCGCCAGTTGGGACAGGATCAAAGTACCGGGGAACTGGGAAATACAGGGCTACGGATACGCCTACTATACAAATATCCCGTACGATTTCTGCCCGGTGAATCCTCAGCCTCCCGTGCTTCCGGATTCCTTCCCCGCGGGCGTGTACCACAGGACTTTCACGGTTCCCGAATCTTGGGCCGGCCGTGACGTCTTCCTCAACCTCTGCGGCACCAAAAGCGGCACCTACGTCTATATAAACGGAGAGGAGGTGGGCTATGGAGAGGATTCCAAGAGCCTCCACCGCTATAATATCACAAAGTACCTGAAACCCGGAGAGAATGACCTGAGGCTAAAGATCTATCGGTATACATCGGCCTCATACCTGGAAGACCAGGACTTCTGGCGCATAAGCGGCATCGAAAGGGACGTGTACCTCTCAAGCGAAAAGGCCGATACCGGCTTTGATTTCAGCGTCATCTCCACCCTTGACGAGGACCTTCAGACCGGCATCTTCAAACTCAGGATGAACTCAAAGGCGCCCGTGGAGGTGTTCTATGAACTCCTTGACAAGGACGGATCGGCAGTGGCCGATGCAATCTTCGAGTTCAGCGGCTCTATGGCAACGGTAACCGATACCATCCCTTCCGTACGCCGCTGGAGCGCTGAAACCCCCGAACTTTACACCCTCCTTCTCAGGGTCAACGGGGAATACACCCGCTTCCACGTGGGATTCCGCCGCCTTGAGGTGAAAGAGGTCCCGGACACTGACGGCCGCCCGGTGCACGCTTTCCTGGTGAACGGCCAGCCCGTCAAGTTCAAGGGCGTCAACCTTCACGAGCACAATCCCTACACCGGCCATTATATCACAAAGGAGAACCTCCTGGAGGACCTCCTCCTCATGAGAAAGGCCAACATAAACGCCATCCGCACATGCCACTATCCCCAGCCACGCGAATTCTATGAACTCTGCGACTCCCTTGGCTTCTACGTGTACGACGAATGCAACATTGAAAGTCACGGTATGGGATATGACCTGAGCCAGACACTTGGCAACAAGCCGGAATGGATGACAAAGCACATAGACCGCACCCTCAATATGTACAGGCGCACGGCAAACTACCCCTGCGTCACCATCCTCTCACTTGGCAACGAAGCCGGCAACGGCGTGAACTTCTATGAGACCTACAAACTCCTTAAAGCACTTGAAAAGGACGGCCAGAACAGGCCTGTGGTATATGAGAGGGCCGAATTAGAGCACAACACGGACTTCATCAACCCTATGTACCCGGACACCAGGTGGCTCAAGAAGATGGGAGAAAACCTCAGTGACCGCCCCGTTGTTCTTTGCGAATACACCCACGCAATGGGTAACTCCAACGGCTCCCTGGATCTTATGTGGGATCAGTTCTATGCCCACACGCATCTTCAGGGCGGTTTCATCTGGGACTGGGTGGACCAGGGCCTGTACGACGAAAAACGCGGCTGGACCTACGGCGGAGACTACGGCGAGAATCCCCCTTCAGACCAGAATTTCTGCTGCAACGGCATAGTGAATCCGGACCGTGACCCTCATCCCGCATTCTATGAGGTAAAGCACCAGTACCAGAACATTTCCGTAAGCGCCAAGGACCTTGAAAACGGAGTGTTTCAGGTGTTCAACCGCTTCTATTTCACCACTTTGGACGGCGTCAAACTCAAATGGTGGGTGGAACGCGACGGAAAGCGGCTCTTCCTTGCAAAGGGCAAGGTGAAACTCAGTGCCGGCCCTCAGGAGTATCAGGAGTTCAAGGTTCGCCTTCCCCGTATGAGGAAACCCGGCCAGTACCGCATTTTCTTCACCACGGCCGATGCCTGTGACGAGATCTTCATCAAGGACACATCGGCCCCTGAAAAAGTAACGGTCAAACGGAGTGTCAACTTTACCGACGGAGACACCCAGATCGTTGTCCGCGGCCAGAAGGTTGAACTTGTCTTCAACAAGGAATGGGGCTGCGTGAAGAGTTGGAAGGTGGGCGGAAAGGACGTTGTGGACCCTTCATTCGGCATAAGGCCCAATTACTGGAGGGCGCCCATAGACAACGACTACGGCAACTTTGCCCCGGAACGCACCTCCATATATAAAGAGGCCTGGAAGCCCGTTGCCGTCAAGGCTGAGGAGGCCGATGGAACTGTCCGCATCCTGGTGAAAGGCAAGGGCGTAAGGGCGTCAGAGGTTTGGACCGTGTTCCCTGACGGCGCCATCAAGATTGAGGTGGAAACCGCCGCGGAGCCTACTCTCAAGGGCGTTGAGATCCCCCGCCTTGGCGTAAGGTTCAGGGTGGTCGATGACGCATTCTCATACTTTGGCCGCGGGCCGGTGGAAAACTACTGGGACAGGGCTTCCTGCACGTTCAAGAGCATTTACAAGAGCGCTGCATCCAAGGAATACTATCCTTATGTAAGGCCTCAGGAATGCGGTCACCACACGGACGTGAACTGGCTCAGCATTGGCGGCGTCACCGTCCAGGGACTGTTTGAATTCAATGCCCTGAGGCAGACCATCGAAGACCTTGACGGCGGTATAAAGAAGAGCCAGACACACATTACGGATGTCCCGTTCAACGATTTCACGGAGGTCTCAATAGACTATCGCCAGAGCGGAATCGGCGGCTACGACAGTTGGGGCGCACGCCCGGAACCCGCATACACTTTGTGGAGCGATGAGAACTATTCATACACATTTACACTCATTCCATCCGGAAAACCGTCCAAATACGTGTACTAAAATACTGGTTTAATAAAAAAGTTTATTAACTTTACCGCCCGTTACAAAACCTAAATCGGCAACAAATCATTAACCATTATTTTAAACACAAACAAAAATGAAGAAGTTATTCAAATTCGCAGTCGTAGCATTTGCCGCCGCTGCAGTTGCAGTTGCCTGCCAGAAACCCGCTAATGATCAGAAGCAGGACGAGCAGAAACAGGACGAGCAGAAGCAGGATGAGCAGAAGCAGGACGAGCAGACTCCCACCACTGCAAATCTCTTCGTGGTCAACACTCCCGGTTGGGATGCTCCCGTTATGTGGGCCTGGGGCAATGACGCCATCAAGATGCCCGGCGAGTGGCCCAACGGTTTCGAGCCCGAGGCCGGAACAACTCTTATCAAGGAGAAGGAATATGTTCACTTTGTCCTTGGCGAGGCATTCTTTGGCGAAGGCATCGGTTTCCTCATCGTCAACAAGACCAATTCAGTCCAGACAGTGGATGTAGCCGGCCTCACCATCAAAGCCGGAGACGACCTCTACTATGAGATTGGCGCAGAAGCCGGTACAGACGGCAAATTCGCCCTCACCCCCATTCAGTAAGAATCTCTCTCACTGATATAGATTAAAGAACAACCCCCGGAAGAGTCTTCCGGGGGTTGATCATTTATTAAGAGATGCAATTACTTGACTACGTAGCCAGGGAAGTTGACGTTACCGCCATCCTTGCTGCGATATGCATTGACACCAATCACGTCGCCTGCGCTAACCTGAGTAGTGAAATTGGCACGAGGAACTTTAATCTCCATAATCACAAGGTCAGACTTGGTTGCAGGATTGTTGCCGGCAATGACAATGTTATCCAGAGTCATACCCTTTGAGTCTCCGCCATTGGGATTGTTTTCGATGACAGGAGCATCAGCACTGCCGCCAAACAGATACATAAATACGAATGCCTCATACTTGTTGGAGCCCATACCAGTGGAACCGCTACAGTCGCCGGTGGTAAGGTCATTGTCAAGGTCGAAGTAGAGATAAAGATATGCTCCGCCGCTCCAAAGCCTTGAACCGGGATCTGTCTCAAGATAGACATAGAAGTTATCAGCATCGTTCCAAACCTTGAACGCCTTGAAGGAATCGGACTCGGGCGCGCTGGGAACACCGGCCCACTCTGAGAAGTCGCCGTCAATGGTGATGTTGGCGGGAGCGGCAGCCACTTCCTC
>ONOQ01000006.1 GCA_900319485.1 uncultured Bacteroidales bacterium
TTCATAGTATGCCATAAGTCTTTATTTAAACGCACAAAGATACTAAAAAACCGCATATTTTCCCACCCGTCCCAAAAACTTCACCGGGCGGCAAAAAAATGATTGGAAAAAAGGTCAATTATTATTATAATTGTATGCTAAACCGATAATTAAAAGCACAAGATATGAAACGCTTTCATCTACTGTTTATCCTTGCGGCTGCGGCTGCCGTGTTTTCCTGCACAAAACCGGAAACAAAGCCCGATGACAACACTGACGATTCATCAAATCCCGTTACCCCCGCGTCGTCCTTTGACAAGGCCAGCGAATGGTCTGTGATAGGCACAATAGGCGGTGACAGTTGGTCAAAGGACATAGCGATGAAGACCGACGGCTCCTGGCACGCCGCCTTCAACGTGACAGTCACGGCATCGGACGAGTTCAAGTTCCGTAAGAACAAGAACTGGGACGTGAACCTTGGCGCCTCGTCCGTAAAAGTTGGGGAAAAGGTGTCTCTCTCGCAGGGAGGGGACAACATCAAACTTCCCGCCGGCACCTATGACCTCTACATAGCGGAAACCAACCAGATAGGGTATTTCCTCACCGCCGGCAGCGCTTTCACGCACTCCGATGAAGCCAAGGTGGAAGAAGGCGGAGACCTCCTTGGAGATTACAGCGCCTCCCTCGCTCCCTCCGACAAAAAGTCAGGAATCACCTATCAGTTGAACGTCTACAGTTTTGCCGATTCCGACGGAGACGGATGGGGAGACTTCCAGGGCATAATTGACCACCTGGATTACCTTGACGCAATAGGCGCCACGGCCCTGTGGCTCTCGCCGGTAAACGACTCCCAGTCCTACCACGCCTACGACATAAAGGACTACTACGCCATCAATCCGAAGTACGGCGGAAAGGGCGCAACCGCAGCCCAGGCAGAGTCCAAACTCAAGGAACTCATAACCGAGGCCGGCAAGAAGAACATTGACATCTACATAGACTACGTCCTCAACCACTCCGGAGACCAGTGCGGCTGGTTCAAGAGCGCCCTCGCCGGGGACGAGAAATACAAGGACTACTATGTTTTCTCGGACAATTACACGGCCGATGTAGCCGCCGGAAAGGTGGACAACTTCGCCGGCCAGAAAGACGGACGTATGGGTGAATGGCACTCCGTGGCCATGGGTAACCCTGCCTACACCGGGTCCAAGAATCTCCACTTCAAACTGGACGTGACAAGCGCATCGGCCCCCAAACTCACCATAACGGAAACCTCCGACGCCGCCCAGAGTGACGGAGACGCCGGCTGGTACATCTTTGACAACAACGCCCACCAGATGAGGAAGACCTCCACCGACAAAGTGTACGAACTAACCCTCAAGGTGGACAACAACTGGGGCGTCCTTGTGAAGGACCACGCAACTGAGTGGGGAGACCACAAGTGGGGCGCGCCCGCTTCAAATCCCAAGATTACGTTCGGCACTCCTATGACCCTTGTCAAGGGCAATGCCGCCAACGACATAATCTTCGGCGGCAGCGTCACTTTCTACTGGGGCAGTTTCTCCGGCTCCATGCCCGACCTCAACTACGGCCCCTGGCAGTCCTGCGAGACATCGGCCGCCTTCAAGGACCTTGCGGCAAGCGCCGATAAGTGGATCAACCTTGGCGTAAACGGTCTACGCCTTGACGCCGTGATGTGGATCTACCAGTGCCACACTGACGCCAACGTGAAGTTCCTCAGCGAGTGGTACAACCACTGCAACGCCACCTACAAGGCCCGCGGCGGCAAGGGAGACTTCTATATGGTGGGTGAGGCATATGACTTCAATGCCGATGTAGTGGCCCCCTACTACAAGGGCCTTCCTTCCCTGTTTGACTTTGCCTATTACGGCACGGTGAAAGACAGGGTGAACAAGGGCCAGGGCTCGGACCTCGCATCAACCATATCCGGCATCCAGAACAAGAACAAGAATGCCTACGGCCAGGCCCTCCACAGCCACAGGACCGGTTTTGAGGATGCCATCAAACTCTCCAACCACGACGAAAACCGCGTGGCGTCGGAAATCGGCAACCATCCCCAGAAGAAGCGCGTCATTGCGGCCATCCTTCTCACCAGCCCGGGCAAACCCTACATCTACCAGGGCGAGGAACTTGGCTACTGGGGCGTGAAATCCAGCGGAGACCAGAACGTCCGCCAGCCCATCAACTGGAAAAAGGACTGCGTGGTTCCCACCTCCTGGTGCAGTTTTGACAAGAGCGTGATTACGGCCGATTCTTCCGTAGAGGCGCAGGCCGCCGACAACCGCTCCCTGCTGCAACTCTACCGCCACTTCGCATATGCCCGCAACACCCACTCCGCCCTTGCCGAAGGTGAGATGGAGTCTACCTCCGCAGGCAACGGCGCCGTTGCCGCCTGGTATATGAAATCGGCCTCTGAGAAGGTTCTGGTGATGCATAACCTCTCGTCTTCTCCCGTTACCGTCACCCGTGACGGCGACAAACTGGACAAGGTCATAGTTGCCAACCAGAAAGTTGAGGTGAGCGGCAAGTCCGTCACCCTTCCCGCTTATTCTTCAGTAGTATTCCAACAGTAACAACCACATATGAAAAAGATTATCATCGCACTTGCAGCGCTTGCACTTGCAGCCTGCGCACCCAAGGTTCAGTATCATCCCGAATGGACCTACGACTCAGTTGTCTATGAAATGAACATCCGCCAGTATTCCCCGGAGGGAACCTTTGCGGCCGCTGCCGCTCAACTTCCCCGCCTGAAGGAACTTGGCGTGGATGTAGTATGGCTTATGCCTATGTTTGAGATTGGCACGGAGGGCCGTAAGGGCACCCTTGGCTCATACTATGCCATCTCCGACTACAAGAAGGTGAATCCCGAATTCGGCACTATGGAAGACTTTGAGGCTTTCCTTGCAAAGGCCCACGAACTTGGCCTGAAGGTAATTCTAGACTGGGTTGCCAACCAAACCGCCCCGGACCACATCTGGATGACGGAGAAGCCGGCCGATTTCTATGAGAGGGACGCAGAAGGCAACGCCATCTGGGAGTACGACTGGACCGACACCCGCAGCCTCAACTATGAGAACGAGGAAGTCTGGTGGGCCCAGGACGACGCTATGCGTTTCTGGCTTGAAAAGGGCGTGGACGGCTTCCGCTGCGACGCCGCCGGCGAGGTCCCCGCAGAATTCTGGTACGGAATCCTCCCCAAGATGAACAAGGATTACCCGGATATCTACCTCCTCGCCGAGGCCGAGAGGGACAATCTGGCCGATCCCCTCGTGACCTTCGACGCCAACTACGCATGGGAACTCCACCACCTTCTGAACTCCCTTGCAAAGGGCGCCAAGACCGTGGACGACCTTAAGGAGTATGTTGCCCGTGACGCCGCCCGTTTCCCCAAGGAGGCCTTCCGCCTTACCTTCACTTCCAACCACGACGAAAACTCCTGGAGCGGCACTGAATTCGAGCGCGAGGGCGCTGCCGCAAATGCCTGCGCAGTGCTTTGCTTCACCCTTCCGGGCAGCCAGCCGCTCATCTATACCGGTCAGGAAATCGGCCTAAACCGCCGTCTGGAATTCTTTGAGAAGGATCCCATCACTGACTGGAGCGCCAACGAGTACACCACTTTCTGGAAGACTCTCTGTGACCTCAAGCACAACAATCCTGCCCTGAAGGCCGGCGAAAAAGGTGGTGACATAGTATGGTGGGACGCTCCCGAAGGCTGGGTGGCATTCCACAGGGAAGTAAAGGGAAATATGGTCATTGTGATTGCCAATTTCGGCGTTTCCGTGCCCGCAGAGGCTCCCGAGGCCAAGGCCGATGCCAACGACAACCGTCCTCAGGGAGATGTTGTGGCAGAGCCTTTCAAGAATCTTGAGGCCGCGCCTGTCACTATGACTCTCAACCTCAAGGGAGAATACAAGGATGTATTCACCGGCAACGTTATCAAGACTCCCTACGACATAACCCTTGCTCCCGGCGAGTTTATAGTTCTCACCAAATAAGGAATGTTCAGAAAGTATGTCCTTTTTGCCGCGTTACTGATTATGGCCGCCTGTTCCGGTAGGATAGATTCCTCCTCAGTCCCGGAGGCCGGTTCCGCGGAAATAACGCGCGTAGAGCCCCTGAGTTGGTGGACTGGTATGAACACCGGTCTCCAACTTATGGTGCAGGGGCCTGGAATATCGGCCTGTGACGTAGCGGTGGCAGGCACCGGTCTCAAGGTTAAGGCCGTGCATAAGGCCGATAACCCCGATTTCCTGTTTGTGGACGTTGAGGTTTCCCCTAAAGCAAAACCCGGCACCTACGACATAGTGTTCACAAAGGAGGGGGAAAGTTTCAAATATCCGTACCTCATCCGGGAGCGTGAGAGCGGCAGTGCAGCCCGTGAGAGCTTCACTACGGCCGATATGATATATCTCATCATGCCGGACCGCTTTGCCCAGGGGAAGGCCCCGGAAGGCGCCTACGATGACGGCTCCGGCCATCCCTGGCAGGTTCCGTTTATGCTGGATAAGGTGGACAGGAAGGATCCCAACGCCCGCCACGGAGGCAATATCCAGGGAATGATCGATCACCTGGATTACGTCCGGGACCTTGGCGCTACGGCCATCTGGTGCACTCCTCTCCTTATCAACAACCAGCCCCGCGGCAGTTACCACGGATACGCAATAACGGACTACTACCACATTGATCCCCGCTTTGGGGACAATGCCGGGTACAAAGCCTTTGTGGACACCTGCCATGCCCGCGGCCTCAAGGTGATAATGGACGTTGTCACCAACCACTGCGGCACCGGCCACTGGTGGATGGACAATCCTCCATTTGACGACTGGTATCACGTGAACGAACCCTATATGCAGATGAACGCCCTGTTTTCCGTGTATATGGACCCTCACGTTGCAAAAGTGGACCGTGAGCGTCAGGAGAGCGGCTGGTTCGTTCCGTCAATGCCGGATATGAATCTGGACAACCCCTTTGTCCTGAAGTATTTCCAGCAGTGGGCAGTGTGGTGGATAGAGTATGCGGGCCTTGACGGTCTTCGCGTGGATACCTATCCCTACAATGAGCCGGAGCCTATGTCCAAGTGGTGCAAGGCGGTTACGGACGAGTATCCCGGGATGAACATTGTGGGAGAATGCTGGGATTATTCCATCCCGCAGGTAGCATACTGGCAGAAAGACAATCCCAACAGGAACGGATTCAACTCCAACCTCCCGTCCGTTATGGATTTCCCGTTGGAGCAGGCCATCCATACGGCGCTTATGGAGGATGAAGTGTTCTGGAACGAGGGTATGACAAGGATTTACACGGTCCTGGCCCAGGACTTCGTGTACAAGGACCTGAGCCATATGCTCACTTTCTTTGCCAATCACGACCACCCCCGTACCGGAGACACATTCAAGGAGGATCCGGAGCGTATGAAACTTGCCCTGGCGCTCCTTGCCACGGTTCGCGGCATACCTCAACTCTACTACGGAGACGAGATGATGTTCCTGGAGAGGAAGGATAAACCGGGCTCGGACGGAGCAAAGCGCATAGACTTCCCCGGAGGCTGGCCCGACGATTCCTTTACGCTGTTCTCGGCGGCAGGGAGGGCATCGGCCCCGGAAATGTATTCCCACGCGGCGGAACTTCACGACTACGCACGTACGCTGTTCCGCTGGAGACGCACCTGCAAGGCCGTCCAGGAGGGGGAGACGCTGCATTTCCTGTCACGTAAGAACGTGGGTCCCGTGAATGTCACGGACAACACATACTCCTTCTTCCGCTATACGGAGGATGACGCCGTGTTCGTTTTCATCAACAACGGCCTTGAGCCCCGTACGCTTGACTGGGACCATTACGCGGAGTTCGTGAGCGGGCCCGTCACCGGAACGGAAGTTCTGAGCGGGGAAACCGTTACGCTTTGCAACGGCTTCAGCGTTGCTCCCAAATCGGCCCTTATTGTAGAATTTATCCCTGGCGCACAACGCGCTGAGAATGAGTAACTTATAACATCACGGGTGCACTTGCAGGTGCACCGCTATACTGTTATTATGCTGAAAATCAAACATTTACTAGCCAGCGCCGCGCTGATAATCACAGCCTGCGGGCCCAAAACCGTTATGCCTAAGAGCGTTGAGGCTCTTACCAGCCCTGACGGCAAACTTGAGGCGCAGTTTCTCCTCTATGAGGACGGAACTCCCGCTTACAAACTGTATTATGACGGCAAGACGGTGATTAAGCCTTCAAAACTTGGCTACAAACTTGTGGGCGGCACGGATCTTCTGAAAGGATTCACCCTTGAAGGTACCCTGTACAACACCATTGATGAGACCTGGGAGCCCGTCTGGGGAGAGGAAAAGGAAATCAGGAACCACTGCAATGAGATGCTGGTAATCCTGAAAAGGGAGGACGGCGTTGCGATGAACGTGCGCTTCCGCCTTTACAACGACGGCCTCGGCTTCCGATATGAGTTCCCTATGGAGAACAGGCTCACATATTTCAAGGTGGCCGATGAAATAACTCAGTTCGCCCTTACCGGAGACCACACCGCCTGGTGGATTGCCGGTGATTATGACACCCAGGAGTACAACTATACCCGCTCCAGGCTGTCGGAGATCAGGAAGTATAATGCTCAGGAGCGTCCTTACAACGCGTCCCAGACAGTTGCATCGGCAACTTCCGTCCAGACCGCCCTTCAGATGAAGACCGATGACGGCCTGTACGTCAACATCCACGAGGCCGAAGTCCTGGATTATCCCACAGCCAACCTTGACCTGGACGACAAAACCTTCACTTTCTCCACCCTCCTCACCCCGGACGCTGAGGGCGTGAAAGGCCGCCTGCAGGCACCCTGCCACAGCCCCTGGCGTACGGTACAGGTGTGTGAGAAGGCTACGGATGTTCTGGCTTCACGCCTTATCCTCAACCTCAACGAGCCCTGCGCCCTTGACGACGTTTCCTGGATACACCCCACAAAGTATATGGGCGTATGGTGGGAGATGATTACGGGCCGCACCCACTGGTCATATACCTCCGATTTCCCGTCTGTGCAACTTGGCGTCACGGATTATGCGAAGGCAAAGCCCCATGGCCATCACGGCGCCAACAACGAGAACGTGCGTATGTACATAGACTTCGCTGCGGAAAACGGCTTTGACGGCCTTCTCATCGAAGGCTGGAACGAAGGCTGGGAAGACTGGTTCGGAGCCCAGAAGGACTATGTGTTTGACTTTGTCACTCCTTATCCCGATTTTGACCTTCCGGCGCTTAACGAGTACGCCCACAGCAAGGGAATACGCCTCATTATGCACCACGAGAGTTCTTCTTCCACGGTGAACTACGAGCGCCATATGGAGGCGGCATACAATCTTATGAACAAGTACGGCTATGACGCCGTGAAGAGCGGATATGTGGGAAACATCATCCCTTACGGAGAGCACCACTACAGCCAGCCTCTCATCAACCACTATCACTATGCCGTGGTTGAGGCCGCAAAGCACCACATTATGGTGAACGCCCACGAGGCCGTGCGTCCCACCGGTCTCTGCCGCACCTGGCCCAATATGATAGGAAACGAGAGCGCTATGGGCACGGAGTTCCGTATGGACATCAATCCCGGCCATACATCCATCCTCCCCTTCACGCGCCTTCAGGGCGGCCCTATGGACTACACTCCCGGTATCTTCGAGCAGGATATGTCCGTTACCGCTCCGGGCCAGACCGGTAAGATGCGCCATACCATCGGCAATCAACTTGGCCTGTATGTAACCTTCTACAGCCCTCTCCAGATGGCCGCGGACCTTCCCCAGAACTACGCCCGCTTTATGGATGCCTTCCAGTTCATAAAGGACGTTGCGGTGGACTGGGACAGGAGCATCTACCTTATGGCAGAGCCAGGAGAGTACATTGTGACCGCCCGTCATCCCAATTACAAGACCCTGAATTCGGGCCGGTTGAAAGGCACTTCCGGCGCTTATGAATTTGCCCATCCGGGCGGCGTTGAAAAGGACGTCTGGTTTGTTGGCGGAATCACGGGAGAGAACGCCAAGGAGGTTGAAATTCCGCTTGACTTCCTGAAAAAGGGCGTTGTGTATGAAGCCACCCTTTATGCCGATGCCCCCGACGCGGATTATGAGACCAACCCCCAGGCCTATGAGATAAGCCGCCACCTTCTTTCCGCCGACAGCACCCTCAAGGTGCAGATGGCCCGCAGCGGCGGATTCGGCCTTAGCCTAAGAGAAAAATAATATGAAAGACTTGATGAAACATCTGGCCGTTTTTGTGGCACTGGCCACGCCAATTTTTGTGATTTCCTGCGCCAAGGGGCAGCAGCCCGCAGAGGAGCAGGAGCAGAGCCAGGAACAGCAGGGACAGGATCAGCCCGGCGGAGAGGAGAATCAGCCTCCCTTCACCCCCGACGGAACCTGGACGGTGGTGGGAACCATCAATGGCTGGAACGAAAAAGCCGGCCTTGCAATGACCTCGGAGGGTGAAGCCCTTATTGCAAAAGGCGTGTCCCTTACAGCAGACGACGAATTCAAATTTGTGATGAACGGCACCTGGGAAACCAATTTTGGCGCCGGGGAGCCCAACACCAAAACCCGCGTGGAAGCCGGAAAGGAATTTGACCTTCAGGCCGATGGCGGCAATATCCAGGCCCCTGAAGCCGGAAACTGGGACATCTATCTGTATCCATACAAGGCCAAGGCAAAACTGGTGGCAGGAAGTGGCACGGATCCCGGAACTGGCGACGATCCCGGCACCGGCGATAATCCGGGCACTGGTGACGATCCCGGAACGGGCAATGACCCGGGTACTGGTGACGATCCCGGAACTGGTGACGATCCTGGTACAGGTGATGAGCCTGGCGCGGGTCCTACCGTATATGTGGCCAATTTCACCGGCGGATGGATCTATGTGTATCTGTATGGCTGGGTGGACGGTATAGGTGATGTTGAGACTGGCTGGCCCGGAGTAAGGCCCGACAACGATATCCCGAAGGTGGGAGAAAACAGTTACTACAGGTATACCCTGTCTTCCAACTGGTCTTCCGGTCCTGTCAATCTCATCTTCAACCAGGGCCCTGACGGAAGCGGAAAAACAGCGGACTACACCATTTCAATGATTGCCGGAGAGTCTTATTTCTTCTATGTCACATCTTCAAAGGCATTCATCATCAATGATCCTTACAACTGGAACCCCACGGATTTCGAAGACCCCAATCCCGGAACCGGTTCAGGCGATGAGATAGTTCCCGGAACGGATCCCACGGCAAGTTGGTCAGTGATAGGAAACATTATGGGAAGTAACTGGGACAAGGATTTTGTGATGACCCAGACTGCTATTAACGTATGGGAAGTGGACATCACATACAATAGGGGAGAAGAATTCAAACTCCGTTACTACGGAAGTTGGGATTCAAATGAGGGAATGTGGAAAAGCGATCCCAACGAGGAAATGGACATCGCCTATGATTACGGCCTCTGCGGGAATCCCGATGAAAACAAGAATATCAAACTCAACACCAGCGGAAAGATTCGTCTGAAATATACTTCAAATGATCATAAACTGTACGTAACAGTCAAGGAATGAAGCAGATCACCATTACGCTCGCATCAAGCGGGGAGAAGATAAACGTGGAGGTAGGGAGCACCCTGGCCTCCATTGCCCCCAAAACCGTGAAGGACCCCAAGACCGGAAAGGAATACCCGGTGCTGGCCGCCCTGTGTGACCACAAACTCAAGTCCCTGGACTACGAGGTCTACGGCCCCCACTCCATAGAGTTTGTGGGCTTCAATCACCCGGATGGCCGCCGCACGTATCTCCGTTCCCTGAGTTTCCTTGCCCAGCGGGCGGCCCGTACGCTTTTCCCGGACAGGAAGTTCAAGATAAACCACTCCCTTCCCAGCGGCCTTTACTGTAAACTCCGCGGCGAGCGCATAACGGACGAGCAGATAATGGCCCTCCGTGAGGAGATGCGAAGCCTGGTGGCCCGGGACCTCCCGTTCACGATGAAGGTACTTCCCGCCAACGAGGCGATAGAACTGTTCGAGTCCCAGAATCAGGACCTTAAGGCCGATCTTATACGCACGGTGGGCCAGTTCTACTGCAAGGTGAACTATCTTGACGGGGTGGCCGACAACTTCTACGGCGCCCTGGTGCCTTCTACCGGCTATCTGGAGGTATTTGACCTGATGCCGTTCCACCACGGATTCTGCCTGATGTATCCTTCCGACGATGACATTACAAAGACCATCGTCCGGCAGAAGCAGATGAAACTCACCGCCACCCTGAAGGACTATGGACACTGGTGCAAGACCACGGGCGTAGTGAGTGTGGGAGCTCTCAACAGGCGCCTCCTTGGCGGCGGGGCGGTGGAATTGATTAATCTCTGCGAAGCCCGTCAGGAAAGGGCTTACGGGGCGCTTGCAGACCGCATTTATGCCCAGAGGGACCACGTGAAGATTGTCTTCATCGCAGGGCCTTCCTCCAGCGGCAAAACATCTTCATCCCTCAGGGTTGCCCAGCAGTGCAAAGTCCTTGGGCTGAACCCTAAGGTGATAGAACTGGACAATTACTTTGTGGAGCGCGAGCGCACGCCTCTGGATTCTGACGGCAACCTTGACTTCGAGGCCCTTGAGGCAATGGACCTTGAACTTCTTGGACAGCACCTCAATGACCTTCTTGAAGGCAAGGAGGTGGAGATTCCCCGTTACGATTTCAAGCAGGGACGCCCCTTCTTCGAGGGCAATATGATGCACCTTGAGGAGAACGACATCCTTGTGATGGAGGGCATCCACGCCCTTGACCCCAATATGGTGCCAAGCGTAGACCAGAGCCGCATTTTCCGCATTTATGCATCGGCCCTTACGTCCCTTAAACTGGACGAGAACTGCTGCATCTCCACAACGGACAACAGGCTCCTGAGGCGTATGGTCCGTGACAACCGCGTGCGCGGCATAACCCCGGAGGACACCATTCTCCGCTGGCCGTCCGTTCGCCGCGGGGAAGGAAAGCACATCTTCCCCTTCCAGGAGAATGCCGATGCCCAGTTCAATACGGCGCTCCTGTATGAACTGCCGATGCTTCGGTACTACGCAGAGCCGCTGCTGAGGCGCATCCTGCCCTCTTCTCCGGCCTTCTCTGAAGCCCGCCGCCTTCTGAAGTTCCTGGATTTCATAGTTGCCCTGCAGCCGCAGGAGATAGAGGCAATCCCGCCCACTTCCATAATGAGGGAATTCATCGGCGGACAAACCTTGTAATTCTGTATGGCCGGGGACTTCATAGAGATACGCGGAGCGCGGGCAAACAACCTGCAGGGGATAGACGTTGACATCCCCCGCGGGAAGTTTGTTGTGGTGACGGGCCTCAGCGGCAGCGGCAAGAGTTCGCTGGCCTTTGATACGCTTTATGCGGAGGGCCAGCGCCGATATATGGACACCCTTTCCACCTATGCCAAGCACTTTATGGGCATACTGGAAAAGCCTGAGGTTGAGGAGATAAGCGGCCTCAGTCCCATCATTGCCATAGAGCAGAAGACAACAGGTAACAACCCCCGCTCAACGGTTGGTACCATAACGGAAATCTACGACTTCCTGAGGCTTCTCTACGCCAAGGGCTCCAGGGCCATTTCCCCGGAAACCGGCCTTGAGATGGTCCGCTACAACGATTCCCAGATAGTGGACCTCATAATGAGTAAGTTCGCCGGCCGGAAATGCTACCTGCTTTCCCCGCTTGTCAGGGGCCGTAAAGGACACTACCGTGAACTCTTTGAGCAGCTTCGGAAGCGTGGCTATATGGAGGTGCGGATAGACGGCGTAATCCAGGACATAGTGCCTGAAATGGCCCTTGACCGGTATAAGCCGCACTTCATAGAACTGGTTGTGGACCGCCTTATCCCGGAGGCGGGAGACGACAGAAGGGTGAGGGATTCGGTGGGGAAGGCTATCGGCCTTGGAAAGGGATCCGTTGCCATCCTTGACGTTGAAAGCGGAGAGATTTCCCACTATTCAAAGCACCTTGTGGACCCTCAGAGCGGGCTTTCCCTGCAGGAACCGCAGCCGCACAGTTTCTCCTTCAACTCGCCGCAGGGCTACTGCCCTCACTGCAAGGGCCTGGGGACCATTGTGGACGTGAATATGGACACAATCATCCCTGACCGCTCAAGGAGCGTGGCCGATGGCGGCATAGTGCCCCTTGGAAAGGTCCGTGAGAACAGGAAATTCGATATAATCCGGGCCATAGCGCGTAAATACGGGTTCAGCCTGTACGACCCCATCGGCACCCTTCCAGATGAGGTTGTGAGCCTTCTGGTGTATGGCTCCGAGGACCTTTTCCGCGTTGGGGAGGGGAATCTCACGGAGATGGAAACCTGGGGCGGCGTCATTGAGAATATCGAGGACACGGTGGTATGCCCCGTGTGCGGCGGCACCCGTCTCAACAAGGAGGCTATGTGCTTCAGGGTGGACGGAAAAACCATTGCGGAGGTATCTGCAATGGAGATTTCCGAACTAGCCGCGTGGCTGGATAAGATACCGGAAGGCTTTAACCAGAAGGAGTTGAGCGTGTCCAGGGATATCCTCAAGGAACTGAGGGAACGCGTGAGGTTTATGCTGGATGTGGGCCTTGACTACATGTCGCTGGACCGCCCCACCGGGTCTCTTTCCGGAGGCGAGAGCCAGCGTATCCGCCTGGCAACCCAGATCGGCTCCAAACTGGTGAACGTGCTGTATATCCTGGATGAGCCGTCAATCGGCCTTCATCAGAAGGATAACCGTAAACTCATTGCTTCCCTGAAGGCGCTCCGCGACGAAGGCAATTCCGTGATGGTGGTGGAGCACGACGCAGAGACTATGATGAGCGCCGACTGGCTTGTGGATGTGGGCCCCGGCGCGGGAGAAAACGGCGGCAGAATATGCCTGAACGGGCCTTTGAAGGAACTTCTGAAGAGCGGCCAGTCCCTTACGCTGGATTACCTGAGGGGGAAGCGGCGCATAGAAGTTCCGGCTGTCAGAAGGCCCGGGAACGGCAAGTTCCTCACGCTCCGGGGCGCCACCGGAAACAACCTCAAGGGCGTTGACGTGAGTTTCCCGCTGGGCTGCCTCATTGGCGTTGCGGGCCTTTCCGGATCCGGAAAGAGTTCCCTTGTCAACGAGACCCTGATGCCCATTCTCAAGCAGAAATTCTACCGCTCCAAGGAGCGTCCGCTGCCGTACGGGTCCATAGAGGGCATAGAGAATATAGACAAACTCATAGAGATAGACCAGAGCCCTATCGGCCGTACGCCGCGCTCAAATCCCGCAACATTCACCGCCGTGTTCAGCGACATCCGCACCCTCTTCGAGGAAACGCCCGATGCCAAGGTCCGCGGTTATAAGGCTGGCAGGTTCTCCTTCAACGTTCCCGGAGGCCGATGCGAGGAATGCAAGGGCGCCGGCATCAAGGTGATAGAGATGAACTTTCTGCCGTCCGTGCACGTCCCCTGCGAAACCTGCGGCGGAAGGCGCTACAACGAGGACACCCTGGCCGTACGCTACAAGGGGAAGAACATAAACGACATCCTGGAGATGTCTATCTCAGAAGCCTACGAGTTCTTCAAACCCGTCCCCAAGATTGCCGCAAAACTGAAGGCAATGCTTGATGTGGGCCTTGGATATGTGCGCCTTGGCCAGAGCGCCATCACGCTTTCCGGCGGCGAGAGCCAGCGTATGAAACTGGCCGCGGAACTCTCACGCCCCTCTACCGGAAATACCCTGTACATACTTGACGAGCCCACCACCGGCCTTCACTTTGAAGACATCAAAGTGTTGCTGGGAGTGCTTCAGAGACTGGTTGAGGCGGGGAACACCATCATTATCATTGAACACAACCTGGATGTCCTCAAGAGCGTTGACTATCTCTTCGATATGGGCCCCGAAGGCGGCCGCAAGGGTGGCCTGATTGTGGCTCAGGGCACCCCGGAGCAGTTGGCTTCGGGCCCCGCTTCCGTCACGGGGCCTTATCTCAAGGACGTGCTGTAGGTTTCGGCCAGTGCCCTTCGGACCGGTACGGACCTTCGGTCCTATCCCTCCCATACGTCCGTGCAAGCACGGCCTTTGGGCCCCTCCCGTTCACGAAGCCACGGGCGGCTACGCCGTCCGAAGGGCTCTGGCCGATAAGCCTCCGTGCTTGCCGTGTTGACACTCAGATTGCCTGTGGCGGCGTTTTTGTGTCAACACGGCAGCTATTTCCAGGAAAAAGGCCGATTTCATTGCCGTGTTGGCACCGGAATCGGCCTTATACGCGTTTTAGCCGTCAACACGGCAAGGGGAACTTCGTCAGAAGAACCGCACTACGTCATCAAGAGGTCTTCTCTGGGGCCTGGAAGGTTCCTGCGCGCGGTACCCAAGGGCAATCACGGCCATAATGGTCTCATTCTCAGGTATATTCAGGCACTCACGGATGGCGTCGCTGTCACGCATGCCCATTATGAGCGTGTCAAAGCCCATAGCGCGGGCCTTGAGAACAAGGTAGGCATTGCTGAGGCCGTTGTCATAGGCGCCCCAGCCGTCTCCGATTTCGTTAGTGGCCGTTCCGCGGAAAAAGCCGGACTTGCCACGTTCAAAAGTGGACACAATAAGGACGGGAGCATCGGCTACCCGGTCCTTATTGCCGCCGATCATCTCAAGAAGCGCCGCGTGTTTTTCTCCGCCGATGGCAACATAGTATTTGCTTGGTTCCTGATTGGCCCAGGACGGGGCCTCCTGAGTGGCAAGAAGCAGCTGGCGGACCTCCGCCTCGGAGATAGTCTTTGATGCATCATAGGCGCGGACGCTGCGGCGGGTGGTGAGAATCTCGTCAAAAGAAGCGCCGGGAACCTTCTGTGCCGGCTGGTTGCAGGCCATAAATGCGCAGGCCGCAAGCGAGATGAGAAGCAGTTTTTTCATATGGACAAGTCTTATAAGCACTTCAATTTAGCAAAAAACACTGTCTTTTCCCCACCAATCACAAAAAACGTAAAAAGATTCACGTGAAACAACACAAGTTATGAACACCCCCTTGACAGAACGCCTTCCGTGCAGTAACTTGCCGTTATGAAAGAGACCTATCATATCTGTTTTACCTCCCACGACGAGGTTATGTTCAGGGACCGGGAAGACCACGACGTATTTGTAAACCTGATGGCGCTTCAGTCCTTCTCCACAAGAACGGAAATACTTGCCGATGCCGAGATGTCCACTCACGTGCATCAGGGAGTGTTCACGGATAATCCGTCAGAGTTTGCCCGCCGGGAGAGGATGTCCTACACCAAGTACTTCAACACCAAGTACGGCCGCAAGGGGAGATTCGGACAAAAGTATACCTTTGTGGCTATAGTACTGGGGCTGTACCATATACTGACAATGCTGTCCTATATACTTAGGAACGGTCTTCACCACGGTGCCGCCCCCACCGCATTCGGATATCTTTTCTGCAGTGTCAGGGATATGTTCGCGCAGGATATAGGACTATGCGGGGATGTGGCCGTACCTATGTCAAGAAGTGATATTGTCAGCCATCTCCCACGGCACGCCGAATTCCCGGATTCGTTTCAGATGAACGAGCGCGGTGTGTTTGTCCGCCGCAGTTTTATGGAACTCAGGCGGGCGGAACAGTTTTTCAGCACCCCCAGGAACTACCTCTATCAGATGAACCGCCTGTCCGACGACTCCTGGCTGAAGGAGCAACTGAAAGACAACACCGGTGCGCCGCTGACTATTTCCGACATAGAACAGGCCGATGAAAACACCGTGGCCCGGATGCTTAAGAATGAGTATGGCAGGAACTTCGACAGGACACGCCTCCAGGATCTGGATGTCTGTATGCTCATTGACAGGGAACTGTGCCGTCCGTTCGGCGCCACTTCCGCGTATCAGCTTACTGATTCCCAGAAAATGCGCATAGCACGCCAGTTGAAATACGATTTCCACGTGCCCGATGCTCAGATAAGCCGATGCCTGGTGCTGTAGTCTTTGCCGTGTTGACACTCAGATTGCCTGTAGTGGCGTTTTTGTGTCAACACGGCAGGAATTTTCAGGAAAAAGGCCGATTTCCTTGCCGTGTTGGCACCGGAATCGGCCTTATACACGTTTTAGCCGTCAACACGGCAAGGGGAACGCCACCGCACATTGTAGCACACCTTGGACCAGGTCCACGCAGGGACTATACCAAATCCGCAAATTGGCTGGACCAGGTCCAGGGGAAGGGCTATGCCGTACCCCATTCCGCGCGGAGGCGGTCCATCAGGTGCATTATGTAGAGGATTTCCGCGTGTGGCATCGCAGACGGCTCCAGGGCGCCGGCGGCAATTGCGTCCCGGCAGGCGCGGAACTGATACTCGAAACCGGTTATCTGCTCCGGCACGGCTACGGTCTTCTCCACTATATGGCGCTTACGGCAAACGCTCACTGTCTTGGGATTGATTAGATCGTCAAAGACAAGGTAACCGGTTGTGCCGGCTATCACGGCCTCGTTTCCTCCCTGACACCAGGCGGAACACTCCAGCGAAGCCAGTGTGCCGTCGGAAAGGACCATTGTCACCTGCTCGGAAGCATCCACCCCGGTTGGCGCCTTGACGCAGGTGGTGTTTATCTGGGAAACGGGGGCATCGAAGTACATCCTCACAAAGTTCAGAAGGTACACGCCAAGGTCCAGAAGGGCGCCGCCGCCGAGTTCCGGGCTGATGATGCGTTCTTTGTCAGAGACGTTATAGGCCAGGCTTGCCTGGACCATACGGGGCTCTCCAATGACGCCGGACTCAATAAGCCTGCGGCCGATCTCCCTTACCGGCATATACCGCGGCCAGATGGCTTCACCCACAAAAACACCTTTCTCGCGCGCCAGGGCAATGATTTCTGCCGCCTCCGTGGCATTGAGCATGAATGACTTCTCCACAAGGCTAGGCTTCCCGGCTATGATGGCGTCACGGGTCACTCCAAAATGGCAGGAGTGCGGCACGGCTATATACACAAGGTCTACATCGGGGTCTGCAAGCAGTGCGGCGTATGATCCGTATGCCCTGGGAATGTCAAAGCGCCCGGCAAAGGCCCGGGCCTTCTCCTCAGAACGTGAACCGATGGCAATGCAGGTCATATCTTCCATTGCCTGAAGCGTGCGGGCCGCCTTCTCAGCGATGTGCCCGGCACCGATTATTCCAACTCTGAACATATTGTAAAGATAAGTATTTTTCCGGACAGTTTGCCGTGTTGACACTCAGATTGCCTGTAGCGGCGATTTTGCGTCAACACGGCAGCGATTTCCAGGAAAAAGGCCGATTTCCTTGCCGTGTTGGCTCCGGAATCGGCCTTATACGCGTTTTAGCCGTCAACACGGCAGGGCGCCGGGTCCACTACCTTCCGCCGCCGCCGAAACCGCCGCCGGAGAAGCCGCCACCGCCACCGAAGGAGGCGTGGCCGCCGGTGCCGTTGATGTTGCCGGCCTTGGCTATGGCGTTCCCGAAGGAGCGGGTGCTCATATTATTGGTCCAGAGAACCATATAGGTGAAGTGGTCGGAGTCCATTCCGGTGCTGCGGGCAACCTCCTCATAGACGGAAGGATACAGTTTCTTGAACTGCTTTGCCACTTTCTCCGCAATTCCAAACAGTTGCGCGAACACCAGGTAATCCTTCCACAGGCTTACCTCATTGGAAGCCCTTTCTCCGCTTAAGGTGAAATCCTTCAGGAAGTTACGAAACTCTATGAGATGGCAGGCCTGCTGCTGGCCTTCCGTGGTGCAGGTGCCTTCAGACAGGAAGTACCCCTTGTTACGGAACCAGGTTTTGCCGCGTGCTATGGCGCGTTCCGGCCAGGCGGTCATCTTCTTGTAGTTCTTGGTAGACCACTTCTCGAACTCGTTCTTCTCCAGGATCCTGTTGTCTCCGGCGGCGCTGAGGGCCCACTGGAAGAGGTCTTCCTCTACGTCGTCCATACTGGCGGTATCGGCTTCAAAGACAAGATTCACGCGTTTGTCGGACTTGGGATCCGGCTGCACCTTCAGTTTCCCGTCCATTATCCAGTGGAGGAAAAACGCCCCTATGATGTTCTGGGCGGGGGTGTTGCTGCCAAAGCGCGCGCCCTTTGTGAGCGCGTACTCTGCCGCAAAGAGGTTGCCGTCCAGGGGGATATCCCTGTACCATCCGTCAATCTTGGTGCGTCCGAAGATGGACTTTTTCCACTTGTATCCAAGGGCCGATGCAATTGCAACGTAGATGACAAGGAAGATTCCGCCGATGAAAAGAAGGGCAAAACCTATGAGGAACCACTTCTCCGCGGGGTCATCCTCTCCGTAGGAACTGTCTTCCAGGGCTTTGTCGATGAAATCCTGCACCTGCCCACCCTTGGTTACAGTGGGCTGGAAAATGCCCTTTTCAAACTTCACCAGGGTGATGAGTTTGGAGTTGTAGTCCATTGACTCGGAGGTCTCAGCCACAACCTTTCCGCCCTTCACGTTGATGTCTCCGTAAAAGCCGAAAGCCCATACGCGGGTGTTGTCGTAGGTCCACTGAGGGCAGTCAAAAGCGGGGGCCACAGTAACCCTGGCGTGTTCCGGGGCATCCGGCATACCGGGGTTAACGAACATGAAGTTGAAGGCATCGGCATCATCATAAGCCTGCACCAGGCCGGTGAGGACGAAGGTGACCTCCCAGTTGTGGGCGCCTGGTTCTCCGAGGCCCCAGCACAGTTCAACGCCGTCACGCTTGCGGACAATGCCGCACTTGCCGGTTTTCCAACTGCGGGAGCGGTCTACATCCCACTTGTCTCCAAGGCTTTGCATAGGGACGCCGTTATCCGTTACGCTGAGGGAGCCGATGGTCATAGGGCCAAGGTTCTGGACGGGAATGTACCACTCCGTGTTCTCCGAGTCCACCTTCATGGTCCATCTCTGGGTAACGACGGCGCTGCCGTCCTTGTTGACGGCAACGTTTATGTCCAGATCCTTAACATCGTGGGCAAACGCCGCAGCGCAGAACGCCGCGGCGGCAACAAGTGCAAAAAGCCTTTTCATCTAGATTTCCGGGTAATCTTTCTTGGAAACGTCGTCGGCAAGGTAATCACGCTTTGCGAAGCCCAGGATGCCGGCCACCAGGGAGGTGGGGAATACGCGGACCTGCTGGTTGAAGCGGGTTACTGTGTCGTTGAAGGTCATACGGGACAGGCGGACGTTCTCCTCATAGTCCTTGATATCCTTCATGGTCTGCTGATAGTTGGCGCTGGCCTTGAGGTCCGGATAGGCCTCTGCCACTGCGATGAGTTTTGCTCCTATTGCAGCAAGGGCTTCCTCGTTGGCGTTTATATCGGCCGCGGTGGGATTGGGAGAAGAGACGATCTTGCGTTCCTTCACTATCTTCTCAAGGGTATCGGCCTCATAGGAAGCGTATTCCCTGGTGAGTTTGATGAGGGCCTTGAGGGCATCGAAACGGCTGATTTGCTGGACGTTGATCTGCTTGAGGGCATTGTTGCAAAGTTCGTCACTTTTGACAAGGCGGTTCTGAACGCCGATAATCCAGACAACAAGGACTGCCAGGATGGCAAGGATGATAGCTAAAGTCATAGTACTGTTGAGTTTTATTATGCGAATATACAAATTTTGCATAAATTTGCGAATAGAACAAACGTTTATTACGCATATGAAAACCAATCAGGAATTCAAGAATGCCGCACTTGATGCACTACGCGGCAACTGGGCAAAAGCCGTTGTGGCAACCCTCATCTATGTGCTCATCCTTTCATTCATAACAGGCCCTACGGTTTACAGCACCACACAGGTCCAAAAACAACTGACGGACCTTGCCGCCACTTCCCCCACCGGATATCAGGCAGCAGCCCTCATTACATCCCCTGAATTCATAGCCCTCCAGAAAACTGCCAGCCGCACCAGCGGAATCTCCACCCTCCTGCAGTTCCTCCTGGTCCTGCCCCTTTCCCTTGGCTTCCTCAATGCGTTCCGTAAACTGCTTGTGGCGGGAGACACTGAGATTCTTTCAAATACTTTCCGCATCGGTTTCGGCAACTACTGGCACAAGGTGTGGGGCATGCTCCTTATGCACATAATGATTTTCCTGTGGACCCTCCTTCTCATAATTCCCGGAATCATCAAGTGGTTCTCATATGCCATGACCCCCTTCATCCTTGAGGAGAATCCGGAACTGGGTGCATCAGACGCCATCCATCGCAGCCGTATGATGATGCGCGGCCATAAGTTCGACCTTTTCTATCTGTACCTTAGTTTTATCGGCTGGTTCATCCTGTGCATCTTCACCGCCGGCATCGGTTTCCTGTGGCTTGGTCCTTACGTGGACACCGCCCTCGCCGCCTTCTATGAGGAGGTAAAGGCCGATTACGCCCTCAACGGCGGCCTGGACTAGCCTTCTGCCGTATTGACGGCTAAAACGCGTATAAGGCCGATTCCGGAGCCAACACGGCAAGGAAATCGGCCTTTTTCCGTGAAATCGCTGCCGTGTTGACGCAAAAACGCCGCTACAGGCAATCTGAGTGTCAACACGGCCATTTGGAAAAACCGCCAAAAAAGCGTATCTTTGTATACTATTCGGGGTGTGGCGCAGTTGGCTAGCGCATCTGGTTTGGGACCAGAGGGTCGTGTGTTCGAGTCACATCACCCCGACGTATGTTTCTACTAGGTTATGATATCGGCAGCTCTTCTGTCAAGGCGTCGCTGGTAGACGCTCAGACGGGGAAGTGCGTTGCCGCCGCCTTCTATCCTGAAAAGGAAGCCCCCATCATTTCAAAACAGCCCGGCTGGGCGGAACAGGACCCCGCAATGTGGCTTGGGAACCTGAAACTTGCTACGGCCGATGTCCTCCATCAACTTAAGGAGGCCGGAGAAAGCGCCAGTGACGTGAAGGCTATCGGCATATCCTATCAGATGCACGGGCTTGTGTGCGTGGACAAGGATATGAATGTCCTGAGGCCCTCAATCATCTGGTGCGATTCCCGCGCCGTTCCTTATGGAAACGCCGCTGCAGAGGCCCTGGGGCAGGATTTCTGCCTGGAGCATCTTCTCAATTCTCCCGGCAATTTCACGGCGGCTAAACTGGCCTGGGTAAAGGAGAACGAGCCATCCTTGTATGAGCGTATCTGGAAGATTATGCTTCCCGGAGACTATATTGCAATGCGTCTAACAGGGAGCGTCTGCACTACGGTGAGCGGTCTTTCAGAAGGCATCTTCTGGGATTTCCGCCAGAATTCCCCCTCAAGGGAACTGCTTGATTACTTTGGCTTCGATGATACCATCCTTCCCCAGATAAGGCCAACATTCGGCATACAGGGTTACCTTACCGCAGAGGCCGCAAAGGCCCTTGGGCTCAAGGAAGGCATCCCGGTCACTTACCGTGCCGGAGACCAGCCCAACAACGCCCTCAGCCTCAATGTCTTCAATCCCGGGGAGATTGCCTCCACGGCAGGCACTTCCGGCGTGGTGTACGGCGTGATAGGGGAGGTGAACTATGATCCCCAGTCCCGCGTGAATACGTTTGCGCACGTCAACCACAGCTTTAAGGATCCCCGTCTTGGCGTTCTCCTCTGCATCAACGGCACCGGCATCCTCAACTCCTGGATGCGCCGTAACGTTGCCCCGGAGGGGCTCTCCTATGTCCAGATGAATGAACTGGCATCCAAGGCGCCTATCGGCAGTGAAGGCGTGTCCATCCTTCCTTTCGGAAACGGCGCGGAGAGGATGCTCTGCAATAGGGAAACCGGCTGCAGCGTACATGGGGTTTCTTTCAACCGTCACGGCAGGGAACACCTCCTGAGGGCCGCACAGGAAGGCATAGTTTTCTCCTTCCAGTACGGAATTGAAATAATGCAGGAGATGGGCCTGAAGGTAGACAAGATCCACGCCGGCCTTGCCAATATGTTCCAGAGCGCCATCTTCAGGGACACCCTTGCGGGCGTTTCCGGAGCAACCATAGAACTTTACAACACGGACGGCTCCGTGGGCGCCGCAAAGGGCGCGGGAATAGGTGCGGGCATCTATAAGAACAGCCGCGAAGCCTTCTCCACCCTTGAGAGGCTTGCCGTAATCATGCCTCAGAATGAGGCCCTCTACAGGGAAGCCTATGAGCGATGGAAATCACATTTAACACTATAACAAAAATGGCAAAAGAATATTTTCCCGGAATAGGAAAAATCCAGTTTGAAGGACCGGAGAGCGTAAATCCCCTTGCTTTCCATTATTATGAGCCCAACCGCATGGTGATGGGTAAACCCATGAAGGAATGGCTTAAATTTGCGCTTGCCTGGTGGCATTCCCTTGGCCAGGCTTCCGGAGATCCCTTCGGCGGTCAGACCCGCTCCTATGAGTGGGACAAGGGTGAATGCCCTTACTGCCGCGCCAAGGCAAAGGCCGATGCCGGCTTTGAACTGATGCAGAAACTGGGAATAGAGTATTTCTGTTTCCACGACATAGACCTTGTAGAGGACTGCGACGATATTGCAGAGTATGAGGCCCGTATGAAGGACATCACGGACTACCTCCTTGAGAAGATGAAGGAAACCGGCATCAAGAACCTCTGGGGCACCGCAAATGTCTTTGGACACAAGCGCTATATGAACGGCGCCGCCACCAACCCCCAGTTTGACGTTGTTGCCCGCGCCGCCGTCCAGATAAAGAACGCCATAGACGCCACCATCAAGCTTGCAGGTACAAATTACGTGTTCTGGGGTGGCCGTGAGGGCTACTACACCCTCCTCAACACCCAGATGCAGCGTGAGAAGGACCACCTTGCAAAGATGCTTTCGGCAGCCCGCGACTATGCCCGTAAGAACGGCTTCAAAGGCACCTTCCTCATTGAGCCCAAGCCTATGGAGCCCACCAAGCACCAGTACGACGTAGACACGGAGACCGTTATCGGCTTCCTCCGCGCAAACGGCCTTGAGAAGGACTTCAAGGTGAATATAGAGGTGAACCACGCAACCCTTGCCGGCCACACTTTTGAGCACGAACTTACGGTTGCCGTAGACAACGGCTTCCTTGGCAGCGTTGACGCCAACCGCGGAGACGCCCAGAACGGCTGGGACACTGACCAGTTCCCCATCGACGACCTTGAACTCACTCAGGCTATGATGCAGATCATCCGTAACGGAGGTCTCCATAACGGCGGCTTCAACTTTGACGCAAAACTCCGCCGCTCCTCCACGGACCCCGAGGATATCTTCATTGCCCACGTGAGCGCTATGGATACAATCGCCCACGCCCTCCTCAACGCTGCGGCAGTGCTTGAAAAGAGCCCCATCCCCGCAATGGTGAAGGAGCGCTACGCAAGTTTTGACTCTGGTCTTGGAAAGAAGTTCGAGGAAGGAAAGGCCACTCTTGAGGACCTTTACAACTACGCAAAGGATAACGGAGAACCCGTTGCCGCATCCGGCAAACAGGAACTCTATGAGACCCTCCTTGCCATCTACTCCAAATGAGCGGCTACAGACAGAAGGGCAGTTATGCCTACCTCATCGCCATCGTCCTGGTGGCGGTCATCGGCGGCCTCCTCTTCGGATATGACACGGCCGTAATTTCCGGCGCAGAGAAGGGCCTGCAGGCGTTTTTCCGCGGCGCGTCTGATTTTGACTACACGGACGCCCTCCACGGATTCACAACTTCAAGCGCCCTTATCGGCTGTATTATCGGCGCTATTATTTCAGGCCGATTGGCACTCTACCTTGGCCGAAAGAAAACCCTCTTCGTGGCCGGCATCCTTTTCCTCCTGAGCGCCCTGGGCTCGTACAACCCGGAGTTTCTCTTCTTTGAGAAGGGAGTTGCCTGCAGGGGGCTTCTGGCGGCATTCAACGGCTACCGCATCCTTGGCGGCATAGGCGTGGGACTGGCATCGGCCCTGTGCCCTATGTACATTGCAGAGGTTGCGCCGGCGTCAAAGAGGGGCAGGCTCGTGTCCTGGAACCAGTTTGCCATCATTTTCGGCCAACTGGTGGTGTATTTTGTGAACTTCCTCATCATCCGCTCCCACGCCTCTGACCCCAACGTTGTGGCGTGGACCAATGCCATCGGCTGGAGGGTGATGTTCGTTTCCGAGGCAGTTCCCGCCGGGCTTTTCTCCCTCCTTATCCTGCTGGTTCCGGAAACGCCGCGTTACCTTGCCATCCACGGGCAGGAGGAGAAGGCGCTCACCGTGCTTTCCAACATTAACGGTGAAGCCCGCGCCAGGGAAATCCTTGCAAATATCAAGTCCACGGTGAACGCAGAGGCCAAGCGCAAACACGACAAACTCTTTGCATTTGGCTTCCTGGTAGTGTTCATCGGATGTATGCTGTCCGTGTTCCAGCAGATTATCGGCATAAATGCAGTGCTGTATTTTGCGCCGCGTATCTTTGAATCAATGGGAATGGGAGACCCTATGTTCCAGACGGTCCTGATGGGAATTATCAACATTACCTTCACCCTGGTGGCGGTATTTACCGTAGAGAAACTGGGCCGTAAACCCCTCCTTATAACGGGTTCGCTGGGTATGGCCGTGGGCGCGTTCGGCGTTGCCCTCAGCAATGTCCTCACCCTGCCGGCGCTGGTGCCGGTTGTGAGCATTATGCTTTACAGCGCCTGCTTTATGTTCAGTTGGGGGCCCATCTGCTGGGTTTACATAGCGGAACTCTTCCCCAACACCATCCGCAGCCGCGCTACCGCAGCCGCAGTGGCGTTCCAGTGGGTGTTCAACTTCATCGTGTCCAGTACTTTTGTGCCGATGTACACCCGCAGCCCCTTCTTCGCCTATGCGCTTTACGGGGTAATCTGCCTCATTGCGGCCGTCTTTGTATGGCGCCTTGTCCCTGAGACCAAGGGCAAGACCCTTGAAGAAATGACCAAATTCTGGAGAGAACATAAATAATCATAGATATATGGCTAAAACTAAAGAAGAGCTTAAAACCATTGCAACGCAGGTGCGCAGGGATATCCTGCGTATGGTGTGCCTTGCAAAATCCGGTCATCCGGGCGGATCGATGTCATCCACAGACATCCTTACGGCCCTGTATTTCAATGAGATGAAGCATGATCCGGCAAAGTGGACCCGCGACGGAAAAGGCCAGGACATGTTCATCCTCAGCGCCGGTCACATGACTCCGGTTTACTATTCCGTCCTGTCACGCTCGGGCTATTTCCCGGTGAGTGAACTTGCCACTTTCCGCCAGATGGGAACCCGCCTTCAGGGCCACCCCTCAGTGCGCAAGAACCTTCCCGGCGTGTTCCAGGCATCCGGTTCCCTGGGCCAGGGCCTCAGCGCTGCAGCCGGCCTTGCACTTGGCAAAAAACTGGACAAGGAAGACAATTATGTCTTCTGCCTCTGCGGAGACGGCGAGTCAGAGGAAGGCCAGATCTGGGAAGCCGGAATGTTTGCGGTTTTCCACAAGCTGGACAACCTCATTGCAATGACCGACTGGAACGGAAAGCAGATTGACGGACCCACGGAAGAGGTATCCGGCATCGGAGACCTTGCCTCAAAGTGGGAGTCCTGGGGATGGAGAGTAATTGTGGCCGATGCCCACGACTTCGACGCCATCGAAAAAGCCTTCGAACTTGCCAAGGCCGGCAAAGGCGGCGGCGTTCCCACAATGATCCTGTGGAAGAGCGAGATGGGCCACGGCGTAGACTTTATGGCCGGCACCCACAAGTGGCATGGCTCAGTTCCCAAGCCGGAGCAGCTTGAGGATGCCCTTAAACAGTTAGGTGAAACCCCTCTAGGAGATTTTTAATATGAAGTACCAAGACTCAGGAAAGAAAGACACCCGCAGCGGATTTGGCGTGGGTCTTCTGAAGGCAGGACAGGCCGATAAGAACGTCGTAGCCCTCACCGCAGACCTCAAGGGCTCCCTCAAGATGGACGCCTTTGCGGCGGAATTCCCGGAGAGGTTCATCCAGTGCGGCATTGCCGAGGCCAATATGGTTGGCGTAGCCGCCGGCCTTGCAATCACCGGAAAAGTTCCTTTCATCGGCTCATTCGCAGAGTTTGTTACAGGCCGAGTATATGACCAGATCCGTCAGGAAGTGGCCTACGGCTGCACAAACGTAAAGATTGCCTCTTCACACGCGGGCATCACCCTTGGAGAAGACGGCGCCACCCACCAGACAATGGAGGACATCGCCCTTATGAGAGCCCTTCCCGGAATGGTGGTCCTCAACCCTTGCGACTTCAACCAGACGGTGCAGGCAACCATTGCTGCCGCCAAATACAACGGCCCGGTATACCTCCGTTTTGGCCGTCCTTCCGTGCCCAACTTCACGCCGGAGGATGAGCCCTTTGTAATCGGCAAGGCAATCGTCCTGAACGAAGGTTCAGACGTTTCCATCTTTGCCACAGGCCATACCGTATGGGAGGCCCTGCTGGCCGCGGAAGCGCTTGAGGCAGAGGGAATTAAGGCCGATGTCATTGACATAGCCACCATCAAGCCTCTGGACGAGAAGGCAGTGATTGCCTCCGCCGCAAAGACCGGCGCAGTGGTAGTGGCAGAGGAGCACAACATGGCCGGCGGCCTTGGTGAGGCCATCTCCGGCGTGCTTGCTTTGAACAGGCCCACTCCTATGGAGTTTGTGAACGGTGCCGATAAATTCGGTCAGTCCGGAACACCTGCCGCGCTGATGGAAGCGTACGGCATTGACGCCACACATATTGCAGAAGCTGCCAAGAAGGTGCTTAAGCGGAAATAATCAAACCGTCCTGCATATTGCAGGTGCGGTCGCGCAGTGAGGCCAGGCCAGGGTCGTGGGTAACTATGACAATGGTTTGGCCAAATTTGTTGGTTTCTTTTATTTTATATACCTTTGTCTTAATCAAAGCATCGTATATGACCAATAATAATCCTCTATATACAATATCGGTCACTCTGGCAGTTATTTTTGCTGTTATTGGGTGCTCAAATCACTTTGAGTCGGATAATTATATAATTGATTCGTTATGTATTTCCGATCGGCAAATAGATACAAAAAGTTGTAATCCCAATCTAAATTTAGGTGTCATAGGGGTTGATGTTGAAAAGGCATTATACCACTTGTCCACCGGCAAGTGGATAGTGCCACAGCAAGACCCATATGATTTGACTATCTTTAGGAAAGCTGTTGATTCAGTTGGTTTATCCAATGAAGATTTGTCTATAAATGCGACTCATTATGCTATTAAGTTTTTCCCAAAGAACGAAGAAGAACAATGGGATATTGAACTAACAGATGGTGTAAAAGTGGATTATACTCCTTTTAATTACACTACCGTGCCATATGAAGCAGACAAGCAATTAGGACCCAAACCGCACAATAAATCATTAATTATTGATGATTGTAAGTATGTGGTCAATTATTCTGTTATGTGTAAAGATGATATAGAGGAGGAGATCGTATCTGAAACGTATAGAATTCCTGTTTTATATACAATATGGCCTATCGATAAAACTCTTCCTCAAGGAATTGAATACGAGATAGATCATTTTGTTTTCCTCCCGGATTATAAAAGAAATCTAAACGAGGGAAGCACGAATAAGATTCTTAAAGCCGTTGAAAGAGAGGCAATTAACCTTGCGCTTGGCTCCTATCCAAAAGAGTTTGAGGATGCCACAAGAGACAATGATATTATTACTTTAAAGGGATATGTTTACAGACAGGATCCTCTTATAGATTCTCTAATCGGTCAACATAATTTAAAGGTTAGATTCAAGTTAGGAAGCAATATCTATGATACATATGTTCAACAGGATGGTTTTTTTAGTGTAACAGGAGCAATAAATACTTCTTTTTCACATAATCATGTGTTCCAGCATCCTAAATGGAAAATAACAAATGCTTCTGATTCTGCCCCGACTATCTTCAATTGGGGCACAGTTTCTCTTAAGTGGCATAGCATTGATGATATCCCGGTAATGATTCCGAATTCATCTCCAAGTTATTATGCTGTTCTTCCTGCGGTAAACTTCTATTATAATGGTTCTCATTCTATCCGAACGTGGCATTATAATTCGGGCATAAGAATAATTATGACGGGTGTTGTCAGTGAGAACAACTCTCCGGCATCTTTCTATTATGGATCTTCTCCGACTTACATCAAAGTAAATGAGGATTGGGCGGGCGTGGATAATAAACTTATGGGCTCTGTCCTGCACGAGTTCGGTCATTTTACTATGTTTTGCGAATGTGGCGGTTATAATAATTTTATAACGGTTGATGATTTGATTTGTGAGTCCTACGCATCATACGCGGGATGGTACTTAACTACAAGACGATACGGTCTGTTGGGCTGTCCGGAGAGTCCATCAATTTACGGATACACTGGCCAATCAAGACAAACGTGGCAGAAAACAGGTGACTCGACAAGAGTATATTCTCCCTTGTTCGTTGATCTGGTGGATGCTTATAACCAAAGCAGCTACAATAGCATTTACAATGATGATGATATTACATTGGGTCCTTTTGTACACACCCTGATTAGAAATATGGCTTCTCAATGTAGGACATGGTCTCATGTTAGGAGTTCATTGTCCACATATGTGGGCCAATATTATACTCAATCAGAATTTGACAGCTTCGCGGATCCTTACGACTATTGGTATGAACACAACTAATGGACTTACTTGACGCCCTGAAAAAAAAGAGCAGCGGCCCGGAAAAAGCCAGCCCTGGAAAAGCGGAGCAATTGTTTGAACAGTACCTTCAGGCCCGTGAGGAGGGAGACACGGATTTCCTTGAATACGTCAAAGAGAGTATGGAGCTTGGGTATGTCCCCGCTATAGGAGAGTACGGCAATATCCTTATGCTGGGAGTGGTGGACGATGACGGCAACGCCATCCTGGAAGAGGACCATGAAACCGGATTTGAATATGAGCTCAAGGCCGCAGATGAGGGCTACCTGCCGTCCATGGTACGCGTAGGACTCCATTATTTCCAGGGCTGCGGAACAGAGGCCGATATTGACGAGGCCACCCGCTACTGGGAGATGGCGGCCGAACAGGGCGCCCCGGAAGCCAAGCTCAAGCTGGCCGAGCTGTACATCATGGGAATAGGCGAAGACCAGGATTACGACGAAGGCCTCCGCCTTCTGGACGAGGCTATAAAGGAACTGCCGGAAACGCCAGACGAGGAACATTATATCAACGACCCGGAATGGAACCTTGGAGAAGCCAGGTTCTGGAAGGGAATGCTATATTACTATGGCCTGGGGCAGGCGCTGAACCGCTACAGTGCAATGGTGCTTTTCAAGCAGGCCCAGAAGGGATTTCCCGTGGCCGATAATGTTGTTGATGACGGAGAAGACCCCCGTGAAGCCCTGGAAGGCTACGACTACCCCTACGACCAGCAGTCCTGGTGGGACATTTACGGCGCCCCGGATGAGGAGGAAGAGGAATTCCCCTATGCCGAGGAAGAGGAAAAGTATGAGGTATGGAGTGAAGAAGAGATAGAACTTGCCCACGCTGCCCTGATGGGAGACATCCCCTCACTTGTAGAGATTGGCAATAAGATTCTGGAGTGGGACGGATATATGTCCCTTCTGGACATCGCCATCATTGATGACCCGGAATATGACCAGTTATACGAAGAAGGCTATGAGCACTGGAGCAATGAGGAATATATGGAAGCCGCAGACGCCTTCTTCACCCCCGCCTGCAACGGCAACACAGACGCCATGAACATGATAGGCAAGTGCTGGTACGAGCAATGGAACAGCGAAAACGGAGACATTGATGAATGCTTGCCAAAAGCCTTTGAATGGTTCCTCAAGGGTGCCTGCAACCTGGATGAAAACGCAATATATCATCTGGGAGAGGCCTATTACCTGGGCCAGGTCCCCAATGAGGACGGAGAACTTGACTTCGAGTCAAACTATCAGGCCGCCGCATACTGGTTCAGGCAGGCCGCATACCAATGGGAACACGTTAATCGCAAAAGATGCCACGCCGACGCCGCCAATTATCTTGGCACCATGTATGCCGATGGCCTGATAGACGGCCGCAAAGATCCCGAGAAGGCCGTGGAGTGCTACAAACGCGCCACGGAACTGAGTGACAGGACGCTTGCATGGTACAACCTTGGAATGGCATATGCGTATGGAAACGGCGTTCCAAAGAACCGGGACAAGGCTATTGAGTGTCTCAGGCATGCGGCCAAGTTTGACGACAAAGCAAAGGAAGTGTTAAAACAATTAGGTATCAGGTACTGATGATCATCACAGCTCAAAACATAACCAAATCGTTCGGCCAGCTCCAGGTGCTGAAAGGAGTAGATTTCCAGGCCGATGAATCCGAGGTAGTGGCCATAATGGGAGCCTCGGGCGCAGGCAAATCAACCCTCCTGCAGATACTTGGAACGCTGTCCACCCCGGACGGCGGCAGCCTTGCCATAGACGGTACGGATGTACTTAAACTGGGTTCAAGGGATTTGGCATCTTTCCGTAACCGCCGCATAGGCTTTGTCTTCCAGGCCCATCACCTGCTGCCTGAATTCACGGCCCTGGAGAACGTGATGATACCCGCCCTGATTGGCGGAAAAAGCAGCCGAGAAGCCCGTGAAAGGGCCACAGAGCTGCTTAAAACCGTAGGTCTTGAAGGCCGATTGGACCACAAGCCGTCTGAACTATCTGGCGGAGAACTCTCCCGCGTAGCCATTGCCCGCGCCCTGGAAAACTCCCCCGCCATCCTTTTTGCCGACGAGCCCACAGGAAACCTTGATTCCCGTACCAAGGAAGAGATTCACTCCCTTTTCTTTGACCTTAGAAAACAATTAGGCCAAACCATTGTCATAGTTACCCACGACCCTGGCCTGGCCTCACTGTGTGACCGTACCTGCAATATGCAGGACGGGATGATTATTCAGAACGAAGCTTTTATGGGCTCAAATACTTGACGAGTTTTTTAACATGAAAACTGTTTAAAAACTCACCATCCTGCCAAGTAACAAGTATTTCGCCCGTCCATCTATTACCAGTTTCGCGGTATTCCTTAGCATTACAAACTATATTATCCATAATGGCCCCTGTTGCATGAGCCAAAAAAGATTGTTCGTTCCCGTTGTTTGAATAAACGACAGTAATATCAGAGTCAAAGACCACATCACCCATTTTCCCCGAAATAATGACCTGTTGAAGGTCTATTGTCTGCAGAAAACTTTTTTCCGCATCATAATCAAACTCAAAAATGTAATCAAGTGAGTCTGAAGATATCCAGTCAGAGTCGGCACGAGTTCCTTGAGGACCAATCTGACGTGTTTGATCTGCAAAAACGAGCTCAGCCTCAAACGAGCAACCTACAATACAAACGCTCCCCGATAACGAATCCTCCCATGAACCGGGATCATCCGTATGCATTTCTTCCTTTTCTATATCAGTCCCATTATGGGCATTATCATTATTGCAACCAACAAAAATAGCTAACGCTAATAGAGTAAATAAAAGATTATTGAACTTCACCATATTAAGTCCATAAGTGCAAGATTTTCCCAAAGATACGGAAAAAATTCCCTTCAAGCACGTTTTACCCCCTAAAACGTGCGCGAGACCGCTTTTATAGGAGGTATACACAGAACCCAATGCCCATAAGAAGACTCAGGGCGAAGGTGGACATCACCAGCAGCGGGAGCATAGGGTCCAGGGCTTTGCCGGAACGGGTCCAGACGCCGCGGAGATGAAGGATGTAAAGCGGAAGGGTAATAACCCACATCCAGTGCCACCAGGACGGCCAGCAGAGGAGGCAGTATACAGTCATACACGCCCATCCAAGGCCGATGAGCACGCTCTGGTAGACTTTTGCCTTGCGCTCACCAAGTTTTATAGCAACGGTTGTGCGGGTGGCACGGTCCGTTTCCATATCACGGATGTTGTTGACATTGAGAACTCCAACGCTGAAACACCCTATGCCGGCGGCGGGAAGAAGCAGTTTCCAGTGAAGACCAAGGCCGCGGGTGCACACAAAATATGCCCCCAGTACCGCTACAAGGCCGAAAAACAGGAAAACGTAAATGTCTCCCTTAGCCCTGTAACCATAAGGATTATGACCAAGCGTATACTTCATAGCGCCTGCTATTGCTGCGGCGCCAAGCACCAGGACCATGATTGGCGTAAGGTCCAGAAGGGTTCCAAAGGCCCGCCACGTCATAGCCGTTCCAAAGACAATGCAAAGGCCTATGAAAACACCTATCAGCACCTTCATATCCTTAATTGTCATTCCGCCTCCGTTGAGGCCGTATTCCGGCCCCTGACGGTCTGCGGTGTCAGTTCCACGGAGCACGTCTCCAAGTTCATTTGACAGGTTGGACAGGATCTGCAGGCACACTGTTGTGAGCACGATGAGGATTGCCACGTAGATGTCTACCTTCCAGTCAGCCACTGCCAGAAGAATGCCAAGGAGCACCCCCGCCATAGAGAGCGGAAGCGTCCTCAGGCGCATTGATTTTATTGCCGCCGATGCTTTCATCTTACAGAGAAACTGAATGTGCAGTGGCTGTGATAGGTTTCACCCGGCCTCAGGATCACCGACGGCCACTCAGGCTTATTGGGAGAATCCGGATAGTGCTGGGTCTCAAGGCAGATGGCGCTGCGATGAGGATAGGCTATGCCGCCCTTGCCGATAACAGTTCCGTCAAGGAAATTGCCGCAATAGACCTGTATGCCGGGTTCGTCCGTAGATACCTCAAGGCAGATTCCGGTCTCCGGGCAATAGAGCGTTGCGGCAGGCTCGGTGCCGTCCAGTACCCAGTTGTGGTCATAGCCGTGGCCGTTGCGGATTTGCTCATTATCGGCATCTATTTCAAGGCCGATGAGCTTGGGCTCACGGAAATCGAAGGGCGTTCCCTCAACCGGAGCAATCTCACCGGTGGTCATAAACGTGCTGTCCACGGGGGTGTATGCGGAGGCATTGATTTGAAGGATGTCCTCAGTGATACTGTGGTGGGCCGGATCTCCTGAGAGGTTGAAATAGGCGTGGTTAGTCATATTGATAACCGTGGCCTTGTCTGTAACCGCCTCATAGTCAATATCCAGGGCGTTGTCTTCCGTAAGGGTGAAAGTGACGGTTGCCGTTACGGTTCCGGGGAAATTTGCATCTCCGTCAGGTGACACAATCTGCAGTTTAAGGCTGTTTTCGGTGGCCTCAACCACCTTGTATGGCCTGTACTGCCAGCCGTCTGGGCCGCCGTGGAGGCAGTGCCCGAAGTTGTTCTGCGGCAACTGGTAGGTTACCCCGTCAATTGTTATGAGGCCCTGGTTGATGCGGTTGGCGTATCGGCCTATGGAAGCGCCAAAGTCAGTCTGGTTATTCTCCGGCCGATAATCCTCAAGGTCATCAAAACCCAGCACCACGTCCTTGAGGTTTCCCTCACGGTCCGGGACCATCAGGGAGACTATGCGCCCGCCGTAATTTGTGATTGAAACCTCCATCCCATTGCCGTTGGAGATGGTATATAGGCCGATTTCTTCTTTTTGGGAACACCCGGCCGCCAGCATCACCGCCGCCACGGCCAGAGTCTGATATTTCTTCATAGTTGTCATTGTTTTGCACAAAGATAAGGTTTTTTTCGTATCTTTGGAGTCTATGAAAAGACTGTTAGCAATACTTGCCGTTATAATGCCGATGCTGAGCCTGTCCGCGCAGGACCTGGATAGCCAGTATGCCGTAGACCTTCTAAAGCCCGGCACTCAGGCGCCGGAGTTCATCTTGAATGACATCAATGGTAAAGCGGTGAAACTGAGTGATTTCCAGGGCCGCAATGTGGTGCTGATATTCTGGGCATCGTGGTGCCCGGACTGCAGGGCCGAGGTCCCTCAACTCAAGGCCCTGAACGCTGCAGCAGACCCGGAGAAGGTGGCCTTTGTCTCAGTGTCCTTTGACCGCACTCTTGAGGCTCTCCAAACATATGTGGCAGAGAATTACCTCCCCGGCGTCCAGCTTTATGACCCAGCCGGCAAAAAGGAATCAAAAGTAGCCGCAGACTACGGCGTAAAGTGGATTCCGTCCCTTTATCTTCTGGATGAAAACGGCAAGGTGGTGCTGGGAACAGTCATGATTGAAAAGATTGCAGGGGCGCTTGGCGGCGCCGTAACACTGAAAAAACCCGGGCAGGAACTCTGCCGGGACGAAAGCTGCGCGCAATGAAAAATATCCGCAACTTCTGCATAATTGCACATATAGACCACGGTAAGTCCACCCTGGCCGACCGCCTTCTGGAACTTACCCAGACCCTGAGCGCCCGTGAGATGGAAAACCAGGTCCTTGACGATATGGACCTTGAGCGCGAGAAGGGTATCACCATCAAGAGCCACGCTATCCAGATGGATTACGTAAGAGGCGGAGAAACCTACCGTCTCAACCTGATTGACACTCCCGGTCACGTGGACTTTTCCTATGAGGTCTCAAGGAGCATAGCGTCCTGCGAAGGCGCCCTCCTGGTTGTAGATGCATCCCAGGGCATCCAGGCCCAGACCATCTCCAACCTCTATCAGGCCATTGACCACTCTCTGGAGATTATCCCCGTGCTCAATAAGATTGACATGGACAGCGCCCAGCCGGAGGTTGTGACGGACCAGATCTGTGACCTCCTTGGCTGTGACCCGGAGGATGTCCTGAGGGTATCGGCCCGTACGGGAGAAGGCGTCCAGGCCGTTCTGGATGCCATAGTGGACAAGGTTCCCGCTCCAAAAGGAGATCCTGAGGCTCCTCTTCAGGCCCTCATATTTGACTCCGTCTTCAACCAGTTCCGCGGCATCATAGCCTATTTCAAGGTGGTGAACGGCTCCATCAAAACCGGCGACAAAGTGAAATTCTTCTCCACCGGCAATGAATATGAGGCCGAGGAAATAGGTAACCTCAAACTCAAACTCAACCCCACCGGGGAAGTGAAAGCCGGAGACGTGGGCTACATCATCACCGGCATCAAGGCCGCCGTAGAGGTTAAGGTGGGCGATACAATAACCCACGTTGAGGAGCCCTGCAAGGAGGCCATAGCCGGTTTTGAGGAGGTGAAACCTATGGTCTTTGCGGGCCTCTACCCCGTAGACGCATCAAAGTTTGAGGAACTGCGCGCCACGCTGGAGAAGTTCCAGCTCAACGACGCCTCCTTTACCTACGAACCTGAGAGTTCCCTGGCCCTTGGCTTCGGTTTCCGCTGCGGCTTCCTGGGCCTCCTTCACCTTGAGATTGTGCAGGAACGCCTGTTCAGGGAGTTCAATATGGACGTGATCACCACCGTCCCCAACGTCTCCTACAAGGTGTACACCACCAAGGGAGAGGTTGTGGACGTGCACAACCCCTCCGGACTACCGGCCCCCTCTGTCATAGACCACATCGAAGAGCCCTATATCCGTGCCCAGATTATCACAAAGGCCGATTTTTACGGTCCCATAATGAAACTGTGCATGGATAAACGCGGCACTCTCATCGGCCAGCATTACATCACCACGGACCGCGTGGAACTGAACTACGACCTTCCGCTCTCAGAGGTGGTCTTTGACTTCTACGATAAACTCAAATCCATCTCCAAGGGATACGCATCCTTTGACTACCACGTCACGGATTTCCGCCCGGCAAGGCTGGTGAAACTGGACATCCTCCTTAACGGAGATCCTGCCGATGCCCTTTCCACCCTTATCCACGAGGACCACGCCTATGATTTTGGCAGGAAGATCTGCCTTAAACTCAAGGACCTCATTCCCCGCCAGCAGTTTGACATTGCCGTCCAGGCCGCAATCGGGGCCAAGATCATCGCCCGTGAGACCGTGCGTCAGGTTCGCAAGGATGTTACTGCAAAGTGCTACGGCGGCGACGTGACGCGTAAGCGCAAACTCCTTGAAAAGCAGAAGGAGGGCAAGAAGCGTATGCGTCAGATTGGTACCGTCCAGGTGCCCCAGAGCGCCTTCATGGCAGTTCTCAAACTGGATTGACAGTCCTTGTAAGGGCAAGGATTTCCTCTCCGTACTTTTCCATTTTGCCCTGGCTGAACCCCGGTATGGCCAGCAGTTCCTCCTGTGTCTTGGGAGCTGCATCGGCAATCTTCAGGAGCACTCCCTGATGAAGGACCACAAAGGGGGAGTAGCCAAGGGAATCGGCCTTACTCCTTCTCCAGCGGGACAGCGCCGTCTCCAGTTCCGGGTGCAGATGAGCGCAGTCATACCTTGCTTCACGCCGTGCCGCTTCCAGCAGTTGGATTACGTAAAGGCACTCCGGCCGAGCGTCCCTGAGCGCGCTCACAAGGCTCTGGAAAAGGAAACTGCCACGGTCAATTACGGCTCTTTTTCCGGATGCCGCTTCCGGGGATTCAAAATCCGTCATCACCTGGACACTCCCGTCCTCCGTGATAATTGCGTAAAATAGTTCTTCCATAACTTCAAAAAGTTTTACGCAAAGATAAAACATAGCGCGGAGGCGGGTGGAGGTTAAATGGCTGATATACAATAATTTACAGAATCGTTTGGGAAAAGAAATGATCCCAAATGATTCTGTAAATAACTGATAATTAACGGGTTGGCCTCCACCGCGTCGGCATTACGCGGCTGGGGGGGGCTATTTCTCCAGCCACTTCATAAAGCCTTCCACGCGGGCGCGGGAGACGGTGAAGTCCGTGAGGGCGGCGATGCCGGGCTGCACGCTTATGCGTAGTCGTCCGCCCATCAGTTTGGAGATGCTGTCAATGGCTTTTTCAGAAATGATGCAACTGCGGGAGATGCGGAAGAAGGACTGGGGATCAAGGCTTTCCACAAGGGCGTCCAGGCTGTCGTCCAGCACGTAGGACGTGCCGCTTACGGTTACCATATAGGTGTTTTTGTCCTCCGAGTAGAAATATGCTATATCGGCCACGCGTACCGGAACTATACGGTCGTTGAGGCGGATGAGGAACTTCTCCTTGCGGGCCTGGTCCATAAGGCTGCGGACTGCATCGGCCGATGGAGCCTTGGCCTCTCCTGAAGCGATACGCGCCATTGCGCGCTGGAGGTCCTTTATCTCGATGGGCTTGAGGAGATAGTCCACGGCATTTACCTCGAACGCCTGGATGGCGTACTGGTCATAGGCGGTGGTGACGATGACCGGGGAATTGATCTCTATCTTGTTGAATATGTCGAAACTGATTCCGTCCGTCAGTTCCACATCCATAAAGATTACATCCGGATCCGGATTTGAAAGAAGCCACTGGACGGCGTCACTTACGGATCCTACCGCACCGGCCACCTCCGTGGAAGGGAAGTGCTGCGCAAGGAGGTTTTTCATATGTTCACGGGCGCGGGCCTCGTCTTCTATAATGAACGCTCTCATAGGTTTATCTGTCTGGGGACAAAGTTACTAATTTATTGTGATAGGGCAAAATAGGGAGGGTGACCTTGAAGTGGGTATTGGTCTTAACCACTTGAATCTCAGCGCCCGCAAGGTCACGGTACTGATTCCTGATATACTGAAGGCCGATACCGGTTGACGGTGCTGTGAATGCCTTTGGCCTGAGTGTGTTTTCCATTGAAATGCTCTTCCCGTCCGTAGTCACCTCTATCACCAGGGGATCCGACGCCGAAAAGGCGTTGTGCTTGATGGCGTTTTCCACCAAAAGTTGAAGCGTGCACGGGACTATGAATCCGTGCGGGGGATTCTCAGGGATGCCGTGGTCTATGAATGTAAGTCCTTCAGGAAAACGGATTTCCATTAGTTCACGGTAGTTGTGGGCAAAATCTATCTCATCTTCAATGCGCACCAGCCTTTCCCCCTCCTGCTTCACAAGATAACGGTAAACGGTGGCCATCTTGTGAATATACTCGCTGGCTTCCTCACGGCTGCCGTCCTGGACTATGGAATCCAGCACGTTGAGGCTGTTGAACAGGAAGTGCGGATTTACCTGGTGCTTGAGGGTCATATACCGGAATTCCGCCTGGTGGCGGCGGGTTCTCTGGCGGGTTGCCTCCCTCTGCATCCTGATGGCCACTGTGACCATATATGTGAATGCGAACACCGTCGCAACCACAAGGAGGCTCACCACCGTGGAGTCCTTGAAGATGTTGCCGGTATAGGTATCGGCCAGATAGAACCTGAGCCCCAGGATGATGGTTATGACGCTGATGAGTAGTATCTTATGCTTCTCCCAGGACTGCGCCCTCTCATATTCGGCCGATCCTTCCTTCTGGAAGATGTTGGCAAAGCCGTACAGACCCCAGCCCAGCAGTTCAGTGACTATGAGCGTGGACAGCGAATGCTGCCATATGGGAGGGAACTGGTCAAAGACGAAAAGCGCAGCAAGGTTGCCAAGGAGAAAGCCCAGGATGTTCACCAGGACTATTGAGGCTATGGTAATCTCCACCGTGAGTTTTTCCCGGTAGCAGATAAGGACGGTCATGGTCATAGTAAGGACCGTCAGGAGCAGGCTGTCCTTCACGTCCAGCAGGGTGCAGGATATGGTTCCCAGCGCGTGAAGCAGCGCAAAGCCGTGGATAAGCCAGGTTGTGGAGACCTTTTTCATACCGCTAAGGTAGTGAAAAATCCGTTCGTCGCAAAAAAATATCCACTCGTAAATTGAGTTGTCAATCCGGGAGTTTATAATAAATTATAAATGCTACATTTGTAAATGCCGATATATGGCTAAAACTGATAACTGTTATGTCTTCAAAACGTGATTTGACATTCCGCCAGCTGGTGGACCTGAGCTTTGGCTTTTTCGGGGTGCAGATTGCATATGCCCTGCAGAGCGCCAACATCAGCCGTATCTTCGCCACCCTGGGCGCAGATCCCCATCAACTCAGTTTCTTCTGGATCCTTCCCCCGCTTATGGGAATGATAGTCCAGCCCCTCGTGGGAAAATACAGTGACCGTACCTGGAACCGTATGGGACGCCGCAAACCTTACCTCATCGTGGGCGCCCTTATCGCTGTGGCCGTGATGCTGCTCCTGCCCAACGCCGGTTCCTTCAACTTCCCGGCCCGCCTGTTCCTGGGCCTCAATATGGCAATGTGGTTCGGCCTTTTCTCCCTCATTTTCCTTGACACCTCCATCAATATGGCAATGCAGCCCTTCAAGATGATGGTGGGAGATATGGTGAACGAGAAACAGAAGACCCAGGCCTACTCCATCCAGAGTTTCCTCTGCAACGCCGGTTCCCTTGTGGGATACCTTTTCCCCATCTTCTTCACCTGGATCGGCCTTGCAAACACCGCCCCGGAAGGCGTCATCCCTCCGTCAGTGGTGTGGAGCTTCTACATCGGCGCAGCCATCCTTATACTTTGCGTGGTGTACACGTTCGCCCGCGTGAAGGAAATGCCTCCAAAGGAGTACGCGGAATTCCACGGAATAGACCTTGAAAAGAAGGCCGATACCCCCTCCGAGGGCCTTGTGAAACTGCTTTTCAAAGCCCCCAAGACTTTCTGGACCGTGGGTCTTGTGCAGTTCTTCTGCTGGAGCGCCTTCCTCTATATGTGGACTTACAGTAACGGCGCCATCGCCGCAAACTGCTGGGGCGTTGATATGGCATCGGCCGGGGCCGCCGCAACCGAAGGCTTCCAGGCCGCAGGCAACTGGGTTGGCGTGGTATTCGCCGTCCAGGCCGTGGGTTCACTCGTGTGGGCCGCCATCCTTCCCCGTTTCAAGAGCATAAAACTCTCCTATGTGGTGAGCCTCCTCCTTGGCGCCGTGGGCTTTGCTTCCATCATGTTCGTCCACAACCAGTGGGTGCTCTTCGGAAGTTACTTCCTCATCGGCTTCGCCTGGGCCGCAATGCTTGCCCTGCCCTTCACCCTCCTCACCAACGCCCTGGAGGGAAGTCCCTATATGGGCAGTTACCTGGGCCTTTTCAACTGCACCATCTGCCTGCCCCAGATTGTGGCGGCTGCAACCGGCGGCGCAGTTATCTCACTGGTGGGCTCACAGCCCGCGATGCTCCTTACCGCCGGCGTGTTCCTGGTGCTGGGAGCCCTCTCCGTACATTTTATCAAAACCAAATAATTAACCAATAAATCACACTAATGAAAAGGATTTTAACCGCAATCGCAGTGCTTTTAGCAGCCTGCGTTACCGTATTTGCCCAGGGCAAGTACCAGGTTAAAGGTGTGGTAGAAGACGCCATGGGTCCGGTTATCGGAGCCACGGTCCTGGAGGCAGGCACCACCAACGGTGTCTCCACCGGACTTGACGGAGACTTCGTCCTCACCGTTTCCAGCCCCGATGCAACGGTGGAAATCTCCTGCATCGGCTACGCTACTGTAAACTTCAAGGCAAACGCCGTTCCCGCAGTCGTCACTCTTGGTGAAGACTCCAACTTCCTCGATGAGGTTGTTGTCATCGGTTACGGTACCGTGAAGAAGAGCGACCTCACAGGTTCCATCGCAACAGTCAAGGCCGATGAAATCAACCGTGGCGCCATTACCTCTCCTGACCAGATGCTTATGGGTAAGGTTGCCGGTCTGCTCGTTACTCCGGCTTCCGGTCAGCCTGGTGCTTCCGCCACAATCCGTATTCGTGGCGCCGCATCCCTCAACGCATCCAATGACCCTCTCATTGTTATTGACGGCGTTCCTATCACCAGTGACGGTGGTGCAGGTATGGGTAACCCCCTTGCTTCCGTGAACCCTGCCGATATTGAGAGCTATTCCGTTCTCAAAGATGCTTCTGCAGCCGCCATCTACGGTTCCCGCGCTTCCAACGGTGTTATCATGATCACCACCAAGAAGGGCAACGGAATGGGTAACAAGGTAAAGGTCAATTACACCGGCAGCGTTTCCCTGAAGCAGAACTATCAGTTCTTTGATATGATGAACGGTCAGCAGTACGCCGAATTCGTTAATGCAAAGTACCCGGATTCCGCCGCCCTGCTTGGTTATAACGGTGAAATGTACAATACGGACTGGCAGAAGGAGATCTACCGTCTGGCACTTACCACAGACCATAATGTGAGCGCATATGGCGGAAAAGTTGTTCCTTTCCGCGTTGCTCTTGGCTATAACCTTGATCAGGCGACCGTGAAGGTTGGCGACAACCAGCGTGCAAACCTGGATGTTAGCCTGAGCCCCCAGCTTCTGGACAAGCACCTGAGCATCAACCTTAATGTGAAGGGTATTTACCAGAAGACAAACTGGGCTCCCAACCCTATCGGCAGCGCCCTCAGCTTTGATCCCACTAAGCCCGTCCGCTTTGCCGAGGATGTTTTGGACGATGCTGGTAACGTGATTCTTCCTGCCGGCACCCTCTGGAACTGGTATGGCGCCACAGGAGACCCTAACACCATGGCTTCCACCAACCCTCTGTGCAGCCTTTACGAGTACACAGATGTTAACAGCGCCCTCCGTTCTATCGGCAACCTCCAGCTGGATTACAAGATCCACGGTTTTGAGGACCTTCGCCTGAACGCCAACTTTGGTTACGATATTGCAAAGCTTTCCGGTGAGCACTACAATACCATCGGCACCCGCAATGCAAAGGCTTCCAGCCCCGATATCGCCACCAAATATGCAAATTTCAACAGAAACCTGGTGTTTGAAGCTTACGCAGACTATAACCACGAGTTTGGTAAACACAATGTGGATGTAATGTTGGGTCATTCCCTCCAGGACAACTATGTGAGTTATGACAACTGGTCATACTACAACAGGGATCCCAGGTGGCAGGAAGCTGACATATATAATCCAAATGTAGGAGACAAGAAGAGTTACGCCCTGATGTCTTTCTTTGGCCGCGCCAACTATTCTTTTGCCAGTAAGTACCTCGTTACGGCAACCTTCCGTGTAGATGGTTCTTCACGTTTCAGCCCTAAGAATCGCTGGGGTCTTTTCCCTTCAGTCGCCCTTGCATGGAATGCCAAGAATGAAGACTTCCTGAAGGACATTGCAGAGATAGATGAACTGAAAGTTCGTTTAGGCTGGGGCCGTACCGGTCAGCAGGACCTTGGCGGCGAGTACTATCCTTATCTTGCCCGCTATATCTTCGGCACCAACCAGTATATGGCTTATAACATGGGTGACGACAACTATATGCCAATGGGCCCCAATCCCTACAATCCTTCGCTGAAGTGGGAAACCACTGAAACATACAATGTCGGTGTTGACTTCTCCATCCTGAACCAGAAGGTTTCCGGTAGCATTGAAGCTTACTACAGGAGAACATTCGACCTCCTCAACAGCGTGGCAACCCCTCTGGGAACCAACTTCTCCAATTACGTTCTTGCCAATGTTGGTAATATGGCCAACAAGGGTATTGAACTTAACCTGAACTATAATGTGATTGAAACCCGTGACTGGCACTTCAGTGTGGGCGGAAATGTCACATTCCAGGATATCAAGATCATCAAACTTATGAATGCAGGTGACGAGTCTGAATATCCCGGTGTTCACGTTGGTGCATCCATGGGCTCCAACGAAGGTTACAGCTCCCTGTATAAGGCCGGTTATGCGCCCTTTACTTATTACCTGTACCAGCAGCTCTATGATGAGGCCGGCAATCCTATCTTTAACGCCCTTTATGACGCTTCCGGAGACGGCCAAATCAGCGAAGAGGACCGTGTGCTTACCAACAAGAGCCCCAACCCCTGGATGTTCTATGGTATGAACATACGCCTCTCTTACAAGAATTGGGACTTCTCAATGAACGGCCACGGATCTGTGGGTAACTATGCCCTTAATAAGGTCCGTAAAGGTTATGCCAACTCTTACAGCATGGTTGGAGACACTGCAAAGGGTTATATCAATAACTTCTGCAACCAATACCTGTACAAAGATTGGTATGGCACCATGGATACCGCCCAGGAGTACTCAGACCTTTGGATAGAGAATGCCTCTTTCTTCAAGGTTGATGATATCAATCTTGGTTATACCTTCAAGCTTGGCAAGCCCTGGATGGATTCTATCCGCGTGGCCGGCTCCGTGCAGAACGTATTAACCATCACTCCTTATAGCGGCCTTGATCCAGAGCTTACTTCCTCAGACGGCGTGGACAATAATTTCATTCCCCGTCCCCGTCTTTTTACAATCCGCGTAAACATTAACTTCTAAAGAGAAACCGGTATGAAAAAGTATATTGCTTATTTGTTTATTGTCCTGGCTTCTCTGACCTCCTGCGTCAAGCTTCTGGACAAATTGCCGCTCAACGACTATGACGTCACTTCAGAGTCGGCTTACAACGATGCCGCAAGTTATCTCCGCGGCCTCGCATACATCAATGCTTACTACAGTTTCGTAAGTATCGGAGACCCCGGTAACGCAGACCTTAAATTTGACGATGCCGGACAGAGCGAACTTATCCGCCAGTGGATTTCCCTGAATGACCTTTGCACAGATGCAATGGATATTGGCTGGGGAGACTCCTATATCAAGGACCTTGCCGCCCATACCTGGACTACCGCCGACAACAATGCCATCATCGCAGTTTATACCCGCGCAATGAAAGGCATCACGCTTGCCAACGAGTTCCTCCTTCAAACCACGGATGAAAAACTTGCATCCCGCGGTCACCAGGATTACACCTCAGATGTACACCGTTACCGTGCAGAAGCCAAATTCCACCGTGCCATGTTCTATTACATCATGATGGACCTCTTTGGCAATCCTCCGTTTGCCGATGAATCCAATATCGGCGGGGAAAAACTTCCCGTCCAGATTGGCCGTCCCGCCCTTGCAGAGTGGATAGAAGGTGAACTGAAGGCTCTTGTGGCCGATGGAAGCGACCTTGCCGCCAAGGGTCAGGTTGCATATCCCCGTCCCAACAAGGATGCCGCTTGGGCCCTGCTTGCCCGTCTGTATCTGAACTGGGAGGTCTATACCGGCACCCCCAAATGGACCGAGGCCAAGGAAGCTGCCGATAAAGTGATCAAGAACGGCTACTCCCTGCACTCCAACTACCGTGAACTCTTCATGCAGGATAATGGCGCAACCTGCTCCGGTGACGAGTTTATTTTCGCGATTGATTATGATACCAACAATGCTCGTAGCTGGGGCGGCACCACCACCCTTTCTTCCGGTGCATTCAATGATGATATGAATACCATGCTTTCTGCATATCTTGGGGCAACCCTGCCTGAAGGAGGTGCCGCCCCTTATGTGTCTGCCGAAGTATGGAACGGTTATCATATCAACCCTGATTTTGTGACAGCCAATTTTGAGATGGCTGACGCTGACTTTACGGCCGCAGGCTGCACACTTGGTTACAACGCTGCAGCATCTGACAAGCGCATCATGCTTTGCAATATGGGCACTGCAGCGGCTGTTTTCGCCTCAGATAAGTCCGATACCGGTTGGAAATGCTGGAAATGGGCCAAAATCTCGTCTGACGGCACCGTGATTCCCCGTGGCGGTGATGACAATCCAGACTGGAAGTTCTCCAGCGCAGATTTCGCCATCTTCCGTCTCCCGGAAATGTACTACATCTATGCAGAGGCCGATGCTCGGCTTAATAATGGTACAACCACCGATGCTACAGCTCTCGGTTATATCAAGCAGATTCGCGACCGCGCCGGTCTTGCTACGCCTGCCTCAATGACAGTGGCTGCTATCCTCAAGGATAAGGCTGTTGAATATCTGTGGGAAGGACAGCGCCGTCAGGATGAAATCCGTCTGGGAATCTTCGATGCAAATCCCGACAGATACGTTTATCCTATTCTGGAGAGCGACCGTTCGGCTAATCCCAACTTGGAACAGAACAAAGGATATTAATAGATTCTGGATATGAAAAAGATATTATCAATAATTTTTTCCGCAGCAGTGGCGTTTACGCTGGCCTCTTGCACTCAGCAGGAAAAGATAATCGTCTCTACCGGACAATCTGAGGCTCCCGTCATATTGTCTTCAAATGTGGGGGATGATATTACGCTCAACTATACCCCTGCAAAAATTATCATCAATGGAGAGACTGTCAAAAACAGTCTGGTCAAAAATGTCGTAGCCATTGTCAAGGTTGCAGACCAGGACGTGGACCTTGCTCTTTCCACCAAGGATGATCAGGAAGCCTGCGCACTTACTGTCAAGGGCACAGCCGTTACAAATGCATTGAAGGGACTTGGCCACGAGGAAGGTGAGACTTTGGACCTTGTAATGGTTATGCGTTCCCAGATGAGTGAAACCGCAAATACCGGTAGGCTTGTGTCAAATGAAACAATCAATACGCCCTGGACCATCAAGGCACCTGCCGGCAACAATCCTTATGCCAGTTGGGATCCCAGCGAATGGGGCGTAACAGGTTCCATCGCATCCACAGGTAATAACTGGGGCAATTCCGATGATCCTGATATCACCATGGTCACCGACGGAACATGGCATGTTGCATATGCCGTCAAACTTACTCCTACAGACGAGTTCAAGTTCCGCAAGGACAGCCAGTGGACTGTTAACCTCGGTGGTGACTTTGTGGCTATAGACGAGGAATTCGCCGTGAGCCAGGGAGGCCCCAATATTAAGGTCGCCGAGGAAGGTACTTATGACCTCTTCGTGAATCCTGAAGCTTTGGTGGCCAAGATTATCGTCACCGGCAGCAATTCCGGTTCGGCTATCCCTGACGTGGACCTCAGTGGATATGAGGTAAATGAGGCTATGGCTGGCGCAACCACCTGGGGTCTTATCGGCCCTGCTCAGCCCGGCGGATGGGATGTTGACACTGACCTTGAGAAGGTTTCCGATGATCCTGAAATCTGGTGCGTCAAGGATATCGAACTTGCAGGTGACAAGTTCAAGTTCCGTGGCAACGACGAGTGGAAGGATTATGACCTTGGCGGCGGCACCGTAGCGCTTGACACCATCATCGAACTCTCAAAGGGTGGCGGTGATATGTCTATCGAGGCGGGTACCTACACCGTGTACCTCTTCCCTACGTATATGGTTTGCTACATTACCAAGTAGCGGTTCTATACCAATACTCTTCTTGCGGCTGGCCCTTCCGGGCCGGCCGCTTTTGATAATTTATCACGTGAAACAGTTTTTTTTCTTGGGATTTTCCCCTTGAAACGTAAATATTTTCACAATCTTCACGTGAAACAACACTTTGTTTTTTGTGATTGTGGTTTTTAATGACAACTGATGCTAAGTTTGTCCTTATCGGCCAATGGTGACCGACGCTAAACCACAACTCATATGGAACATTACGAACTTACTCCAGAACAACTTAAACAGTACATTGCAGTACTTGATGCAGCAGAATCCTACAGGGATCTTTCCGACGATGAGAAAGAACACATTGTCCGATCAATTATGGAGAGGCCCTATATGGACCTCAGGAGCGATTTTGCCTTCAAACACGTCTTCCGGGATATGAATCTTCTCAAAATGCTTCTGGAAGATGTCCTTCCTGAAAGCATTGTCAGTGTGGAGCCGCTGAACAGTCTTGAGGCGCTTCCAAATGAGATAGACAAAATGCGTCCGGACGACAAGAATATCATTATGGATGTTCTTGCAAAGACAAAGGACGGACGGGAAATCATCGTCGAGATGCAAAGGAAGAACAAAGCGTCGTTCAAAAACAGGATGATGTACTACGGAGCCTCAATGCTTCACGGCCAACTTAAGCGCAAGGACCCTTATTCAAAGTTGAGGCCGGTATATGTCCTGTGCTTTATGGACCTCAAACTACAACACTCCACTGACCAGCTCTTATACCATTACACAATGATGGAAGTTAATTCTGCTGAACGCTATGGAAATCAGTTGTCAATCTTCCTATTTGAATTAAAACGCCTTAACAAAAAGGAAATGAAAGGTTTGTCTCCCCTGGAGTCCTGGTTGTATATTCTGAAAAATATGGGTAACTTTGCAGGGAAACCGGAAGATATGGGCAAACGATACTCTGCCGTAGCAGAGGCTGCAAAAATGCACGACCTTCCGGACAAAGACAAACTAAGGTACCTGAATGATATGATATCCGAAGAAGAAATATTGGATATGCGTGAAGCCACTTTGGAGGAGGGACGCGCTGAAGGACGGAAAGAAGGACGTGAAGAGCAACGCATCGAATACACCAAGGCAATGCTCAGTCGCGGTATTGATGTGTCTGTTATTTCTGATATTACGGGATTCTCTGTTGAGGAACTTGAGGAATTGCGTCATTAATTTCCTATGGCGGAGTGATTTTTTCTTGCGGCTGGCCCTTCCGGGCCGGCCGCTTGTTTTTCTCCCTGATTCTGTGTAACTTGCGAAATGAAAATAAAGTTTGCTAATCTTATTTGGGCACTGTCGGCGGCGGTGCTTCTGGCTGGTTGCACAGCACCGGCCCAAACAAACCAGGAGACCCCCGGAAATAATCAACAGCAGGAGGAAAACAATACCGAATTCCCCGCCCACGACGGCTACCGCATCTATGCGATTGACAATACCGGCTGGGAAAGCCTTCTTGTATATATGTATGGTACCGTCAACAACCTTGGCGGCTCCTGGCCCGGCGTCAAGTCAAGCGGCAAGATCACGGTCAAGGGCCGTGAGTATACCTATTTCAACGTGGCTCAATCGGCCGCATACGGAAATACGGAGAAACTCATCTTCAATGACGGCAACGGCAAGCAGATCCCTTCTTCCGGAGAGCCGTCCCTCACTTTTGACAAGAAGGCCGATTATTTCTTCACGGTCACGGAACAGGAGGCGAAGGCCTTCAAAGGCGGCTCAAACCTTGAGATTACCCTGTCCGACGCCCCCGTGGACGTTGCTCCGAAGGAACTTTTCAAGATGGCCGCCCAGAAGCGTGACGCCTGGAACATCTATCAGGTGAATCCCAAACTGTACGGCAGCAGCGGCGCCTTTGGCAAGATCAAGGACCGCCTGGACGACATTAAGGCCCTGGGGACGGACGTATTCTATCTTATGCCCATATATCAGCAGGGAACCAAGAATGCTATCGGCTCACCCTACTGCATCAAGGATTTCAAGGCCGTGAATACATCTTACGGCTCACTGGAGGATCTCCGGGCCCTTGTGGACGCCGCCCACGCAAAGGGAATGAAGGTGATGTTCGACTGGGTTGCAAACCACACCGCCTGGGACTGCTCCTGGGTGAAGGACCACAAGGACTGGTATGCCCAGGATTCTGGCGGGAACGTTGTGAATCCCACGGCCGATGGCGTGTGGACGGACGTTGCGCAGCTCAATTACTCCAGCACAGATCTTCGCGCCGCAATGACCGACGCCCTCCTTTACTGGGTGAAGGAACTGGACATTGACGGATACCGCTGCGACTACGCCCACGGCCCCACCGGCCGTAACGTGGGCCCGATGGATGAATTCTGGAAGGAGGCGATATCGGCCCTCAAGGCACAGAAGCCCGGCTTCATTATGCTTGCCGAATCAGACTTCCCCAAGATGTACGACGACGGCTTTGACCTTATCTTCTCCCGCAATGCAAAGAGCAAACTCATCCAGGCGTTCGGCGGGGCCGGCCTTGACGGCTTCTTCAATGCCTATAAGAGTGCCCTGGAGGGAATATCGGCCCCTAAATGCCCGCTCTTTTTCATCACTAACCACGACGACGCAACGGAAAGTTCACCCGTGAATGATTTCCGCTCCAAGGAAGGCGCCCTTACGGCGTTTACGCTTATGAGGAGCCTCAATACCGCCACTATGATCTACGGCAGCCAGGAGGTTGCATACGGTTCCACAATCAATTTCTTCAACACGCAGAGTTTTGCCTGGACCGCCCAGCCAGAATATTTTGCCGCCTATAAGGAGGCAATGGCGGCGGTAGGGCAGTTTGACCGCAGCAAGGCCCTTACGGTATACTGTGACGGCAAGGTGGGCATAGTCCAGTACGAAGGCGGCGGCGCACTGGTTGTAAACGCCGGGGCAGTTAAGGCCAATGTGACGCTTCCTTCCGGCGGCGTGTTGACGCTGGATCCGTACTCGTTCAGCGTGTTGCCACAGTAATAATTTTTGACTAAATTTGCCCTTACTAAACTGATTCCAATGAAAAAACTCCTTATCGCATTATGTGGCCTGGCTGTTATTGCCGGTTGCACAAAACCCGGAAACAACGGGGACAATAACAACGGTTCATCCTCTGATAATAAGGTAATTGAGACACCCGCTTTTGCAAAAGGCGCCGACGTAAGTTGGCTCTCCGAGATGGAGGCAAATGGCAAAACCTTCAAGAAAAAGGACGGAACCACCGCCGACTGCTTCGAGGTCCTCAAAGACTGCGGCGTAAACTCAATACGTCTTCGCGTATGGGTGAACCCCACCGGCGGATGGAGCGATAAGAAAGATATGGTAGGGCTTGCCCAGAGGGCTGCCAAGGCCGGTATGGCCCTTATGGTGGACTTCCATTACAGTGACTTTTTCTGTGACCCTTCCCGCCAGGATATCCCCAGGGCATGGGCGGCAGACAAGGCCGATGTAAACAAGATGTGCGTCCACGTGAAAGAGCACACCACGGAGGTCCTTGAGGCCCTGAAGGCCGTGGGAGTCACTCCCGCCTGGATTCAGATAGGCAACGAAACCCGTAACGGCTTCCTCTGGCCCATCGGCCAACTTTGGGGAAACGGCGCCGGCGGCAATGAAAAGTTCGCAGATCTTTACAAGGCCGGCTACAACGCCGCAAAGGCCGTATTCCCAAGTGCCCTCGTGGGTCCTCACGTCAACAATGCATATGACGACAACGACTGGTGGTTCAAGGACCGCAAGGCTTCAGGGTGCAAGTTTGATATGATATGCCTGTCCCACTATCCCCAGGCCCAGACGAAGATGACGCCGGCAGAGTGCAATACCGCGGCCGTGAGCCGTATAAAGGCTCTTATCGGCACATATAATGTCCCCGTGATAGTGTCCGAGGTTGGCGTCAAGACTCCCGACAACGAGACCGAGGCCGCCAACATCCTGCAGGAGTTTATGACTGCCGTGAAGCAGATTTCCTCCTGCAAGGGCGTTTTCTACTGGGAGCCGGAAGTCTATGACTGGTGGAAACCCTCCGTTTACAGTTCACTGGGATGGAACTCATACAATATGGGCGCCTTCCTTAGCGGAGGACGCCCGTCAAAAGTTATGGATGCTCTCTGTAACTAGAGTTCCCAGGCCAGTGCCGATGCACCAAGGATGGCGGCATCGGATTCCTTAAGTTGAGAGAATACAATCTGTACTTTCCCTTTCCACAGGGAGAGTACGTTCTCATCCATTGCTTTCTGGATGGGCTCACGCAGGAATTCCTTTGCGCGGGCCAGGCCGCCGAAGAGCACAATGGCTTCAGGAGCGGAGAAGGCAATGAAATCGGCGAATTTCTCACCAAGGATACGGCCGGTGAATTCAAATACCTTGAGGGCAAGTTTGTCACCGTCCTTTGCCGCCTCATAGACGTCCTTTGACGTAATCTTGTCCAGGGAACGGAGTTCTGAGGGCTCGTCACTCATTTCCAGCCATTCACGTGCGGTGCGGGCTACGCCGATTGCGCTGCAGTATGCCTCCAGGCAGCCGGTTTTGCCGCAGTTGCACTGGCGGCCGTTGTGACGCACGGCTGTGGTGTGGCCAAGTTCTCCGGCAAAGCCGTCGTGACCGTAAACCACGTTACCGTCAATAACGATACCTGATCCCACGCCGGTTCCCAGGGTAATCATAATGAAATTCTTCATACCGCGGGCGGCGCCGTAAGTCATTTCACCCACGGCGGCGGCGTTTGCATCGTTGGTAAGGGACACGGGAATGCCGTTCATCTGCTCCGAGAGCAGTTTTGCGAATTCCACTTTGTCGTGGGCCCAGGCCAGGTTGGGGGCGCATTCAATGGTGCCGGTGTAGTAGTTGCCGTTGGGGGCGCCTACGCCGATACCGCGGATGCGGCCTTCTGCGCCGGCCTCAGCGATGATATGGTTGAGGGCCTCTGCAAGTTCTGCGATGAAGGGCTCTACGGTGGTGTGGTTGTCCGAGCGGATGACTGTCTGCGCCAGAACGGTACCACGGGCATCCACGATGCCGCATTTGGAGGTCTGTCCTCCGATGTCAATGCCGATTACTAAGTCTTTTGCCATAATTATGCTTTCTTAATCTTTGAGCCGACGACTGCAAAATAGAGGATGAATGCAACGCATATTGCAAGCACCCAGTAACTTGCCATATAGTTCACCTTGTCTGCGATGAAGTTCTGGAGGAGCGGAACGATACCGCCGCCAACTACCATAGCCATAAAGATACCTGAAGCGCGCTCAGTTGCCGAGCCAAGGCCTTCTACGGAGAGGTCGAAGATTGTACCCCACATAACGGAGGTGCAAAGGCCGCAGAGGACAAGAAGGAGCGCTGCGATGGGAACCTGAACCATACCGAAGCCGCTGCCGGTGAATACGGGCATCTTTACCCAGGAGGCGTTGCCCAGGAAGATGGCAAGGACAAGGAGGAGGAGAGCCACTGCCGATACGCAGGTGAGTTGGGTGCGGGAACTAACCTTACCGGAGATTGCGGAAGAGACAAGACGGCCGACAAGCATCAGGAACCAGTATGTGCCTGCAACGAAGCCGGCGATGGCCACTGCGGAAGCGGGATCCATACCTGCGCCCTTCACGGGATCCGAGAGGTAGAAGTTGAGGGTTCCGGGGATACCTACCTCAACGCCCACATATACGAATATGGCAATTGCGCCAAGAACGAAGTGCTTGAATTTGAGGGGATTCTCCACCTGGCCTTCCACTGCCTTGACCTCCGGGTTCTGGATGGGGACGAAGAGGAGGATTACGAATGCCACTGCGAATACGCCCATTGCCATAAAGAGGAGGGTGTTAACGTCAGAGATAAGGGTGTCGTGAGTAAGGGTGCCGATCATCGAGCCCACCAGCATAGGGGTGAGGGTTCCCATCAGGGAGTTGAAGGAACCGCCGATCTGGATGTACTGGTTTGAGCGCTTGCCGCCCAGGATCTTCAGCATAGGGTTCACCACGGTGTTGAGCATACATACGGAGAAGCCGCAGATGAATGCGCCAAGCAGGTATACGAAGAAGTTGGTGGGGATGCTGCCGATGGTGCTGCCCACGCCTACGATACCTGAGAGGAACTGGACAAATACGCCAAGGAGGCCTACCAGCAGGGCTGCGAGGATGGTGAACTTGTAACCCTTCTTCTTGAGGAGGTTGCCGGCGGGGATGCCCATAATGGCATATGCCAGGAAGTTCATCATGTTACCCATCATACCAAGGGTGTTGGAACCCTCGATGCCGGGCTGCATTTTCCAGATGTTGCCGATAGGGGCGGCCAGGTTGGTGACGAAGGAGATCATTCCAAAGAGGAAGATCATGGTGATAACAGCGATGATGTTGCTGTTTTCTTTGGTTTTAGTCATTGTTATAGTATTAGAGTTAATAATATTTCGTTTAGTTTTCAAATTTAAGAATTTTCCCTTTGAATTACAATAAAGCCGACAGGGAATCGTAGTACTTTCTTGAGACCGGCACGGGATCCAGGCCGTCCCTGTCAAGTTTTGCAAGAGCGTAACCGTTGAGGTCCTTCCTTACAAGTTCAACGTGGTCTGCGTTTACAAAAAATGACCTGTGGCACCGCACAAGGCCGTGTTTGGTGAGAGTCTCCTCCAGCGCGCGCATAGACGACCGGAGGGTGAAATCCTTTACCCTGCCGTTGTCAAGGTGAACGATATGCACGTAGTTGTCCTCCGCCTCTATATATAATATGGCAGGGGAGGAGATGATGAACTTCAGGCGCTTTTGGTCGTCGTGGAAGCGCACCAGGGATTTGTCGTCTGCTGGAACCGGCTGTCTGGAGCCTCCAAGGATGTGCAGTTGAATGGCCTGCGTGAGTATAACGTAAGGGAAAACGACTATACCTCCAAGGTACAGGATGCCCGTGGACATTACTGTGAAATAAGGTATGGCCGGCCTCCATTCAATCCCCAGCAGGATGGACCAGAAGAGTCCGGTTGCTACGATTTCCCCCACACACCACGTGATATAGAGCGGCCAGGAGAGTTCCAGCACGTGCCTCAGGATAAAGAGAAGCATACGGCTGAGCACCATCACACCCAGCAGAATGAGCGTTGTAAATATCAGATTTTCAGCGAAATAGCCTTTCCCTACGCCCAAAAAGTCAGTTATGTCGAAGGGGTGATAGGCCAGTGTGAAGAGGAAATAGAAGAGCGGAATCACCGTGAAGTGGAGGATATTGGCGCTCATCCGGTAGAAATTACGTGAAATTGCTGTCATTCGTCACAAATTTGCTGGGACGAATATACAAAAAATATTTCATTCGTCCCAATTTTGTTACTTTCGTCCCTAAATACGCGTTTTCGTCCCAGAAATCCCGTTTTTCGCCTCATAAATTTTCCCACCCCGTCAATTGGGGCTATTTTTGCCCTGAAAAACCGAGAAAAAACAGTAAAAACTATGCAGACTATCCCTATTTTCTTCTCCGTTGACGAGCATTACGTGCCCTATCTTGCAGTGGCCCTGAAATCCATCAAAGACAACGCTTCAGAGCGCTATCTCTATCATATTCATATACTTAATGACAATATTTCCAAGGCCGGCAAAGCCGGTTTGGCTGCTTTTCAGAGTGATAATTTCAAAATTGAGTTCCACTCGCTGACCAGGAAACTGAAGTGTCTTGACGGTCTCCGCAGTCACAGGTTCACGGCTTTCAGTTCCTTAAGCATTTATTTCCGCCTCTTTATACCCGTTCTTTTCCCTCAATACGACAAAGGAATATACCTTGACGCCGATCTAGTTGTCCCTGGAGACATCTCCTGGCTTTGGGAAGAGCCTCTTGGTGACAAGTACATCGGCGCCGTGGCCGATTACAGCATCCAGCATATCGGCCCCTTTATGAAATATATAGATGAATATGTGGGCGTTGACCACAGGAGATATGTGAATTCGGGCGTCCTTCTTATGAACCTCAGGGCGCTGAGGGATAATGATATCACGGGTAAGTTCCTCCGCTGGCTCTCGGAGTACTCACTTGGTACGGTTGCCCCGGACCAGGACTACCTCAATGCGCTTTGCGAGCACCATATCCAGTATCTGGACCCGTGCTGGAACTGTATGCCGGGCGGTTCCGTGACGCAGTTCGACAATCCCCAGATCATTCATTTTAACCTTGCCGCAAAGCCCTGGCTCAATGAAACCGTCCCCTATGACGAGGTGTTCTGGAAGTACGCCCTTGAAAGCGGCTACTATGATGAGATAAGGGCCCGGAGGACCGCTTTCCTTACAAACGCCAATGCCGTGAAGGCTTACCGTGAAGGCATAGACGCGCTTGTCCGTATGGCCACTGAACTGACTCATTCAACCGTATCTTTCCGCCTATGCTCCTAGTCACTCCCGGAAGGGAACTGGCCATCGAAAACATAAGGAGAGCGGCCCTGGAGGGCAGGTTCAACGACAAAACCGAGCCCTTTGACCCGGAAATTACTCCTGAGGCGCTAAAGGCCGATATACTTGGCTATGTATCCCGCCTGAACTCTCCGGTTCAGAAACTGAAAACCGCCGCTGCGCGGGCCGTGGTAGACTCCTGGGTGAGAAAGTGGAGTGAGCCGGTGAACGAAATAACCGGCATCAGGAACCTTTTCACCGTCCAGGGCCCCGCCTTCCTTACCAGCAACCACTTCAACCCTTTTGACAACGGCGTCCACCGCACCCTTTCCCGCCTGACGGGGCGGGACCGCCTTGTTGCCATAAGCCAGGGGACCAACTTTGTGATGCCCGGGCTCAACGGATTTATCCTTAGAAATATAGATGTTATTCCACTCATACAGGAGCCCTCGTATATGAACGGGGCCTTCCGCAGCCTAATGCGGCGGAATCTTGACCGGAACCGCTTTATCCTGATTTACCCCGAGCAGGAGATGTGGTTCAACTACCGCAAGCCCCGTCCCGGAAAAAGGGGGGCCTTCCTCTTTGCCGCGGAGTACGGCGTCCCGGTGGTCCCTACCTTTGTGGAAATGGTGGACCTTCCTGAAATTGTTGCACCCGGCTTTCACGACGTAAAACTCATCCTGCACGTGCTGCCGCCCATTTTTCCGGACCCGGAGAAATCGGCTCGGGAGAACAGTTTCATAATGTGCAGGGCCGATTTTGAAGCCAAAGTCCGCTGCTACGAGCAGTGCTACGGGCGCCCTCTCACTTACGAATTTTCAAAAGAAGACATAGCCGGCCTTATATAGCATTAAGATTCTTTTCATTTTTGCCGAATTTGTTGTATATTTGCGTGATTTGGATGACAAATTCGTAAAATATATTATAAACCCACTTTTTTATGGCAGAAATTAAGAAAAGAGTCTATCGTTTCGGCGGAAAGCACGCTGAAGGCGATGGCAACCCGCCGGTTTCACCATCACCACCGAATGCTGCACGGAGTACTATCGCCTTGGCGGCGGTTACACCCCTGAACTCAAGGCCGATGTAGCGGCTGCCCTCGAGGCAACTGAGAAGATCATGGGCAAGAAATTCGGTGACGCGGAAGATCCCCTCCTTGTCAGTTGCCGTTCCGGCGCCCGCAGTTCCATGCCCGGCATGATGGACACCATCCTCAATATCGGCCTTTGCTCCAAGACCATTCCCGGAATGATCAAGAAGACCGGCAACCCCCGTTTCGTGTATGATGCATACCGTCGTCTCATCATGATGTACTCAGACGTTGTGATGGAGAAGGCAGAAGGCATCGAGCCCGCAGACGGCATGGGTATCCGCCAGCAGCTTGACCGCATGATGGAAGAGGTCAAGAAGGCCAACGGTTACAAGTCCGACACCGAACTTACCGCAGACCAGCTCAAGGACCTTGCAGAGGCTTTCAAGGTACGCATCAAGGAAGTCCTCGGTGTTGAATTCCCTGACGATGCCCAGGCACAGCTTTGGGGCTCAATCGGCGGCGTGTTCAAGAGCTGGAACGGAAAGAGGGCTATCCGCTACCGTCAGATCGAGCACATTCCGGACGACTGGGGAACAGCCGTGAACGTACAGTCAATGGTGTTCGGTAATATGGGTGAGACCTCCGCTACCGGTGTTGCATTCTCCCGTAACCCCGCCAACGGTGACAATAAATTCTATGGTGAGTGGCTCATCAACGCCCAGGGTGAAGACGTGGTTGCAGGTATCCGCACCCCCAACCCCCTGAACGAGGCCACCAAGAGTGAGAAGAACAAGAACTTGGCTTCCCTTGAAAAGGCTATGCCTGAGGTTTACAAGGAACTTGACGAAATCCGCAAGCGTCTGGAGGACCACTTCCAGGATATGCAGGACATCGAGTTCACAATCCAGGAAGGCAAACTCTGGATGCTGCAGTGCCGCATTGGCAAGCGCACCGGTCTTGCTGCCCTCCAGATGGCAGTTGATATGGTTGAGGAAGGCCTCATCGATGAAAAGACCGCAGTTATGAGGGTTGCTCCCGCACAACTTGACGAGGTCCTTCACCCCATCCTTGACCCCGCTTCAGAGAAGAAGGCCGAATGCCTTGCACAGGGTCTTCCCGCATCTCCGGGCGGCGCCGTGGGTCAGATCGTATTCACCTCGGAGGACGCTATCGCCTACGCAAAGGCCGGCAAGAAGTGCATCCTTGTCCGTGAAGAGACTTCCCCTGAAGACATCGACGGTATGCACGCTTCCGTGGGTATCCTCACAGAGCGCGGCGGTATGACTTCCCACGCAGCCCTTGTGGCCCGCGGCTGGGGCAAGTGCTGCATCGTGGGCTGCGACGCCCTCAAGATCAACTTCAAGGACAAGACCGTTACCTTCGCAGGTGTCGGCAAGTCCTTCAAGGAAGGCGAGTGGCTGTCCCTCAACGGTGCAAAGGGTCTTGTGTACGCAGGTGCCATCGAGACCATGGATGCCTCTGAGAATCCTCTCTTCGCCAAGTTTATGACAATGTGCGACAAATTCCGCAAACTCGGTATCCGCACCAACGCAGATACTCCGGAAGATGCAGCACGCGCACTCAAGTTCGGCGCCCAGGGTATCGGCCTGTTCCGTATAGAGCACATGTTCTACGGCCGTAACAGTGAGCAGCCGCTCTCCAAACTCCGCAAGATGATCCTCTGCAACACGGACGACGAGCGTAAGGCCGCCCTTGCAGAACTTGAGCCTTATATGAAGGCCGCAGTGAAGGAAACCCTCCGCGTCATGGACGGCAAGCCCGTTGTGTTCCGTCTCCTTGACCCGCCGCTCCACGAGTTCGTACCTCAGGGCGAAGACAAGAAGAAAGAACTTGCAAAGGACCTTGGCATTTCCGTGAAGGAAGTTGAGAAACGTGGTGAGAGCCTCCACGAGGTTAACCCTATGATGGGTCACCGTGGTGTACGTCTGCACGTTTCCTTCCCTCTGATTGCCGAAACCCAGTACCGTGCAATCTTCACCGCAACCGCAGAACTCCAGAAGGAAGGCCTGCACCCTCATCCGGAAATCATGATCCCCGTCACCATTTCCGCACGTGAACTCAGTTTCCAGAAGGTTATCTGCGACCGAATCAAGGCAGAGGTTGAGACCAGGACCGCCCAGCAGATCGACTACCAGTTCGGTACTATGATCGAGATCCCCCGCGCTGCCCTTACCGCAGACCGCATGGCCCGTACCGCAGAATTCTTCAGTTTCGGTACCAATGACCTCACCCAGATGACCTTCGGCTTCAGCCGTGACGATATCGGCACCTTCATGGGTGACTATCTTGGCAACAAGATCCTGGATTCCGATCCTTTCCAGACCATCGACACCAAGGCAGTGGGTCAACTTGTAAAGATTGGTGTAGAGCGCGGCCGCAGCAAGCGTTCAGAACTTCAGTGCGGTATTTGCGGTGAGCACGGTGGTGATCCCGCATCCATCGAGTTCTTCAACACCATCGGCATTGACTACGTCTCCTGCAGCCCGTTCCGCGTGCCCATCGCACGTCTGGCCGCTGCCCAGGCTCAGATCAAGCAGTCAAAGTAATTCCCGCCGCGTGGAGTTAAAACGCTGAAATTCAGCGGATTATGTAAATCAGGGTGCTCAAAACCGAGCACCCTGATTTGTGTAATATGCTGATAATCAGAAACTTGCCTCCACGGCCTAAAGCAGTTTCGCTGCAGTGTCTGATAGTTCTGAACGTTCTCCCTTACGCAGGAACACGTGCTCGAAGAGAGCCTGACCCCTCATCTTTTCTCCAAGGTGCGTGAGGCCGTTTGACCACTGGTCCAGGAAGGGCTGGTCTATCTGGTAGATATCACCTGTGAATACCATCTTGGTGCCTTCTCCGGCACGTGTGATGATGGTTTTCACTTCCTGTGGAGTTAGGTTCTGGGCCTCGTCCACAATGAAGTATACCTTTCCAAGTGAACGGCCGCGGATGTAGGCAAGAGGTGAAATGATGAGTTTCTCTTCACGGATGAGTCCCTCAATTTTCTGGAACTGTTTGCTTCCGGGCTTGAAGCAGCGCTTGATAACGTCAAGGTTATCCATAAGCGGCTGGATGTAGGGGCTCATCTTGGACTTCTGGTCTCCGGGAAGGAAGCCGATATCCTGCCCTCCAAGTACTACAGTGGGCCTTGTGAGGATTATCTGGTCATAACTGTTGCACTGCTCAAGTGCAGCGGCAAGCGCTATGAGGGTTTTACCGGTACCGGCGCCTCCTGTGAGGGAAACCAGCGGAAGATTGGGGTTGAGGCAGGCGTCAAGGGCAAATTTCTGTTCCTCGTTCCTGGGCCTGATACCACACGCTTCCTTTGTCTTCACCAGAACCACCTCCTTACGGCGGGCGTCGTAGCGGGCGCATACTGTGTCTCCGCCAAAATTGAACTTATACAGTTGGTTGGGGCGGGGTTCTTTATCGGCCACATCCTGCCACGGGAGGGCGTTGTCCTGACCGTAAGCAAGGCGCTGAAGGGCGTCGGTGTTGGCATCGGCCACAATAACCTCTTTCTCGATGCCCATCATTGCTTCGTCGTCCACACGGTCACGGAGGTAGTCCTGGGCGGCCATCCCAACGGCCTTTGCCTTGAGGCGGAGGTTGATGTCCTTGGTTACAAGCGCCACAAACTTTGAAGGGTGCGTGTCCCTTACCCACATTGCGGTGGAAAGGATGCGGTGGTCCTGGATGTCGTCACGGAAAAGATCCTGATACTCCGGGGCAAACGGATGGTTGGGCTCAATCTTGATATAACCCAGTTTCTTTCCAAGCGGAACGCCGCGGGGACCAAAATCGTGCTTGTCCGTGAGTTTATTGATCTCACGCATGAACGCGCGCGCGTTAAAACTAAGGTTGTCCTCACCCTTCTTGAACTTGTCCAGTTCTTCGATTACGGCGATTGGAATCACAATGTCATTGTCCTGGAACTGTTTCACGGCATTGAAGTCGTGGAGGATGATGTTTGTGTCTAAGACAAATATTTTGGCCATAGTGTTATGGGTTAGTCTTCCCCTTCCATTGAACTCATCAGGGATTCAAGGATGTGGGGGAGGTCTGTTCTGTCCGTGAGAACTACGCTGGGAGTGCTTATGTCAGGGTGGCCCAGCGGGAAGAAGACCACGTCCTGAAGCAGGAGTTCAGCGTCTACGTAGTCGTAGTCAATATCGGCAATCTGGATAATTACGCCCGGAACCTCTGCAAAGAGGACGCGGATGGGGAGTTCGCCGGAATATGCGCGGCAGATGTCATCGATGCAGATATTGGCTCCGGAAGCGGCCCCGCACATAGCCCTGAGGGCGGTCATAAGCCCGCCGCCGCTCACCGTTGCGCCGGCCTTTACAATACCGTCTTCCACCAGTTCACGCACTACCTCGTAGCAATCCATAAAGTAATCGGCGTCTCCAATTTCCGGGGCCGATGAGGGAGTTGCGCCCACGGCCTGCGCCAGGCGGGAGCCGCCCATACGGAAGTCGCAGGTGTCAAACGGAATGTAGATAATCCAGTCCGATCCTTCCGGGAGGAACTTTGCCGGGCATTTTCTCCGCTTGGACATCCTGGGGTTGGATGTGCGTAGTTCCAGAAGAAAGGACTCTTCCTCTTCCTGGGCCTCAAGTTCGTCGTCTGCCGTGACGGAAGCCTTGAAAGAGACTGAAGGAGTACCTGAAGTGAGGCTGTACTTTGAAATCTTTACACCAAGGGCGTCTATGAAGGAACAGGCAGCCTCTACGGAATCGTAAAACGCGGCAGGAAGGCCGATAGGGGAGTCTTTCCACTTCCAGTCTGCTTTAAGCATAAGGTCTTCCATTCTGAAATGGCCGCTTAGCCAGATGGCATCCAGGAGCCCCTGAGCCACCTTTCCGGCAGTATAAGACCCGGCAAACTCCAGCGGAACAGTGCTTCTTGCGTGCTCCACGGCAAGGGCATAGGAATCTATCTCCGATTCCTCAAATGCGAAATTTCCCGGTACCTGGTCCAGGTGTTCGTCTGCCAGGGTTGCGGGATCACCGTCCGGCTCCAGCGGAGGCTCCACGGTGCACTCACGGAGCATTTTGGCAGGAGAGAGCGGCATAGGCACCCCGTCCAGGATGTAGGAAGCGTTCAGGAGTTCTGTCATAGCATTCAAAGGTAGTAAAAAAATCTTATCTTTGTACTATGGAATTCACTTTGGATGCGTACAATTCTCTTATGGAGGATATCTTCAGGCGGTTCCCGTCCGTGCAGAAAGACGGGTTCACTGCCGGCGCATACAAGCCCGGGCTGGATAGGATGCTCTCTTTTGACCGCTATCTTGGTTATCCATCCCGGCAGTTTAAATCCATCCACATAGCAGGGACCAACGGCAAGGGGAGCGTAGCAAATCTGGTGGCCAGCGCACTCCAAAGTTGTGGGTTATCGACGGGTCTCTTCACTTCTCCTCACATTTTGGACTTTAGGGAGAGAATAAGGGTAAACGGCCTTATTCCGGTGGAGTATGTCTTTAAACAACTCTCCTATTGGATGCCCTGGATAGTGGAAAACGACTTATCTTTCTTTGAAATCACCACCGGACTGGCCTTTAAATACTTTGCCGACTCCGGGGTGGATTACGCGGTGATTGAAACCGGCCTAGGCGGCCGGCTTGACTCCACAAATATCCTTGAAAAGCCTCAGATTTCCATTGTCACTTCCATAGGATTGGACCATATGGCCCTTCTGGGAGATACTCTTCCAAAAATTGCCGCAGAAAAAGCCGGAATTTTTAAGGAGGGGGTTCCGGCTCTCATTGGCGAAGCCCTTCCGGAGACCAGGCCTGTGTTCGAAGCCAGGGCAAACTGTTTTTGCCCGCTGTATTTTGCCGAGGAAATGGATCCTTCCTTCTGGGACAGGCGTGAGGAGATTCTTTCTCAGATGGATCTTGGCGCTGAAGTCCAGCGTAAGAACCTGAGGACTGTCCTTTCAGCGCTTCAGATTCTTGGTATCAGGGATGAGCGGATTCTTGACGGCATCATTCATGCCGCCCGCAACATGGAATTCCACGGCAGGTGGGAGAGGCTTCAAAGCCAGCCGCTGGTAATAGCCGATATCGGCCATAACGCCCACGCGCTGAGTCATAACTTTGCCCAGTTGGAGGCAATGAATCGGCCCCTTATCATAGTCTACGGCATTATGGCCGATAAAGACCTTGATGCGATTATCCCACTGATGCCCAAAAACGCCCGCTACATTTTCACCGCTCCCGCTACCCCCCGTGCCCTCCCCGCAGGAGAGATAGCCAGGCGTTTCGCGGCCCAGGCAGTTGTAATTGATTCCGTTCAGGACGCCGTCCGGAAAGCCCTGGAACTTTCATCGCCCGATACCATAATATATATAGGAGGCAGCACTTTTGTTGTAAGTGAGGCACTTCCTCTCTTTGAGTAGCACAATTCTTGAAATGGACTCAGGATATGAAACGAATACTATTATCACTGCTTGCCGCCCTCACGGGGGCCGGAGCAATAATTGCGGCGCCTATGTCTGAAGACGGTCACACCTTAACTGCCCTCTGGAAGCAGTACGATGAAGCCTCCAAGGCCGATTTACCCAAAAAGGAAGCATCCATCCTTGAGCAGATCAAGAAGGAGGCCATGGAAAAACGCCTCCCGGTAGACTTCTGGGATGCTGCAACGCAGTACGTTACAACCGTGCAGCGGCGTGACTGGAAGCAGAGAGACGCTCTCCGTGAAGCCCTTGCAAAGGAAGTTAAGGAGTTCAATGAGCCCATAGTCTCATTCCTCTGGATGGACGAGTGGAAAGGCGTAAGCCAGGATGAACTCTGGGAATACCTTCAGAACAACCCTCTGGAAGGCAATAACCCGGCCCTTCACCGCGGGATGACAGGCTTTCTGAACGGAGGCCTTACCGTGTTTGTGGAGTCGGATGAGGAGTGGGCGCACTGGCGCCTTCTCAATGGCAGGTATTCAGAACCCGTTGTGAAGGCCCTGGAGAAGATGGTTGAAGGGAAATACCCCCAGGAAGGGGCTCTGAGGTATTATCTTCTAGGAAGGAAATACAACTCTGTTCAGGAAAGGTCTCAGAAGCGGGCCGCCCTGAAGGAACTCCAGGATGCCTACAAAGGCACGGCCCTGGCTATTTTCCCTGAGGGAGACCTTCTGGGTATGGACGTGGCGGAACTGGATGAGAACAAGGCCTCCACATCGGCCCAGTATAAGGCGCTTTACGACAGGTGCAAGGAATTTGAAATCCGCCGCACCTCCTTCCGCAATAAGGAATGGAAAATAGCGTCAAGATACTATAACGTCACAAATATCGGCTACCGCCTCACCTCAGAGGATCTGGGGCTAAGCATAGACAAGGATGCCATAACGGTCCTTTTCCGTAACCTTACATCGGCAACGGTCAAACTTTATAAGGGCAAAACTGTTGTGACAACCTGGAATGCCAAGAATCCCACCGGCAGTTTCTATGTGCGTGACACCGTGCGCCTGGCCCTTCCCGGCCTCCCGGACGGCAGTTACAGGGCGGAGGCCGTGAACGGGAAAATATCGGCCTCAGATACATTTGACCAGTACACCCTCTCCATTGCCACCCGCACTGACGCGGAGGGACGCAAGGTTTATGTGGCCGATTACGATTCCGGAAAGCCCCTCTCCAAGGTGACTCTCCTTCTTATGAAGGGAGACACCGAGGCTGCCCGCGCAACCCTTAAACTGGACGGCTTCACGCTTATACCATCGGCCCTTGAAAAGGCCATCAACGCCCATCCAAGGACGTATTATAACTACGTTGCCGTGAGCGGAGACCGCCGCTCCCGCAGCGTGAGCGTCATAAGGGATGCCTCTACGTATATCCCCCGCACAGGTATCAGATGCAACGTCTACAGGGACCGCGGCGCCTACAATCCCGGAGACTCCCTCCAGTTCAAGGCCGTGGTGTTCCAGGGAGACCCTATGCTCAAGATGAACGTGTGCAAGGGCCGGAAACTGGACGTCACGCTTTATGACTCTGAGAGCAACCGCCTTGAGACAAAGAGGCTTGTAACCGGAGACTTTGGCTCTGCAAGCGGCGGATTTACCCTTCCCACGGGCCTCAGGAACGGCTATTTCCGCCTGGAAGTTGTGGACGTTTCCACAAAGGACAACCTTGCCTGGGACAGTTTCAGGGTAGACGAATTTGTGCTTCCTACCTTCGACCTTACCTTTGACCGCCGCACGGAACTCTATATGGTTGGCTCCAAGGTGCCTGTAAGCGGCAAGGTCACAAGTTACTCCGGCCACGGCCTAAGCGGCGCCCGTGCACGCATAAAAGTGGATTACTGGGCGGAGAAAACCATCCTTGAGGAGGAGATTCCACTTGAGGCCGATGGACTCTTCCGCTTTGAGGTCCCTACAAACGAGGAAGGCTACTACCACGCGGAGGTCACGGTCATAGACGCCACAGGAGAGACTCTTTCCTTTACGGACAGTTTCTTTGTGGGTGATGAGCTTGGCGTGGACATAACCGTCCTTGGCACCGAGGATGCGGAATTCATCCTTCCCGGAGACTCCGGTCAGAGTTGGCGCTGGAGAAGGGAACCCCGCCACGTTGTGCGCGGTAACGAAATCCGCGCAAAGTTCCAGGCAAAGGACGCTCAGGATAACCCCGTGCCGCTGGAGGTGGCATACGAACTTGCCGGTCAGGGCGGAGTTGTCCCTTCCGGAGAGGAAGTCAGGATCCCCGTCAAAAAGAGCGGCCTGTATACCCTCAAGGCAACGGTCAAGGCAGAACTCCAGGACGGAAAGGAGGTTAAGGAAACCGAGGAAGTAAAGATCCTTGTTCTCCTTCCCGGAGAGAAGGAACTGATGGTGGACGGCTCCCGCCTTTTCATCGGCGGCCCTTCAACCGTTGACAGCCGCATTGAGGCCGTGATTGGATCGGCCGATGGCGACGCCTGGGCCATTGCCACCGTCTACGGCAAGGATAGCGAGGTCCTTCAGACAAGCCGCCTTACCGCAAAGGACGGAAGGCTTATGGAGATCGGCCTTGATTATAAGGAGTCCTGGCCTGATGCCGTTCGCCTCCAGGTGTTCTACTTCCTTCACGGAAAGGCCATAAGTTATGAGCGCCAGTACCGAAGGAGTGTCACTAAACTTGCCCTGCCGCTTACATTCTCAAGCTTCACGGATAAGGCATATCCCGGCAGGGAATATACCTTCACTCTAAAGACCGAACCTGGCGTTGAGGCACTTGCCGCTGCCTGGGATAAGAGTATGGACGCTATCGCGCGTAACTACTGGTCCCAGGTGAACCAGGCCGATTACTCCGTGCCGATGGTGTACGTCCACTCGGCCTGCGGCAGCGTTGGAAACGGTTACGATTACTATGACGACGATCCGCGCTTTGTGGCCTATGGCACCAAGAGTCTCAAGATGGCCCGCACCAATGGCGCCGTGATGCTTGACGCCGCGCCCGCCATGGCCGCGGTGGAAGAGGAGTCCATCCAGTATGAGATGGCGGCCGATGAATCTATAGAGGGGGCCGATATCCCTGAGGACGTTGCCATCCGCAGCGAATTCCTCCAGGCGCTTACCTTCCAGCCCCATCTTGTATCGGCCGGTGACGGAACGCTCACATTCAGTTTCCGCACCTCCGACAAACTATCCACCTATTATGTACGCGTGTACGCGCACGACCCTTCGATGAGAAACGCCATTGCGGAAGGGGAGATGGTAGTGAGTCTTCCCGTAAAGGTGGCAATGCAGGAGCCTCGTTTCCTCTATGAAGGAGACGTCTGGGATGCTGCAATCACTGTTTCTTCCGTGGCCGATGTCCCCGTCTCCGGCGTAATAGCCCTCCAGTGGGACGGCGGCAGCGCCCAGGTGCCCGTCACCGTTCCCGCCGGGGAAACCCTCACTAAGGTCATTAATGTGGCGGTACCCTCTGTCATTTCGAGCGAAGCCGAGAAATCTCTCACCTTCACCGCCGCCTTCATCGCCTCCGAATTCTCTGACGCGGTCCGCATAACCGTGCCCGTATACCCCGCGGCGCAGGAACTTACTGAGGCCCATTCCGCCGTTCTTCACGCCGGTGAGGACCGTGACGCGCTCCTCAGGGACCTCCGCTCCCGTTTTGTGAACGTTCCCGGAAACAGGGCCGTCCTCAATGAAATCACCGTCCTAGATATGGTGAAGGACGCCATCCCTTCACACGTTGAACCTCAGGGCAACGACGTCCTCTCCCTCTCCGAGGCCTGGTATGTGCGTCTTATGGCTAATAAGCTTATGACAGAGGAAGAGGCGCTTTCTTCCGCGTCGCTTCGCGACCCTATCCGGGCAAATGCTCCAGAAAGCGCCTCTTCCTCTGTTGAGGACCTTATCGCTAAGATTCTGGCCTGCCGTAACGCGGACGGAGGTTTTGGGTGGTTCGAGGGGATGACATCGTCGCCGGTGATTACCGCCGTAATGCTGGAGCGCTTTGCAAAACTCCGCGACAGGGGCTTCTCCGTTCCGGATGTCACTTCTTCCGTCAAATACCTGGATGCCAATCAGTTCGGGGATGTCCGTCCCTACTGGTGCGGCTGGCTCTCCGATGCTCAGTATATGCACGTCCGCGCTATGTACGCATCCGTTCCTTTCACTGAAAAGGCCGTTTCACAGAGTGAAAAGAAGCGCTGGGATGCCTTCAGGAAGGACGCAAAGAGTTACCTTACACCTTCTGCCAAGGAAGGAAGGGGCCTGAAGGGCCAGATCCTCTCCAAGGCACGGAGACTCCTCACCCTGAAGAACCTCCTTGAGAGGGACGGCGGCCTGGAACTTGCCAAGGCCTGGGGAATTACCTCCTTTGCATCGGCCAAAATTGAGAAGTCCCTCAAGGCCGATGTAGCGTCCCTTCTTGAATACGCAGTAGAGCACCGTGACGGCGGCTGGTATTATCCCAACGCCGTTATGCCCTGGAGGGGCCTTCTTGAAAGCGAGGCCTACGCCCACGCCCTCCTTTGCGATCTACTGAATCCCTACGATGCAGGTATCGCAGACGGCATCCGTCTGTGGCTGATGCTTCAGAAGGAGACGCAGAAGTGGGATACGGAGCCGGCCTACATTGACGCCATTACCGCCATCCTGGATGGCTCCAAGGCCGTTCTGGATACAAAGGTGCTGGCTTTATCGGCCACCTATAAAGCCCCGTTCAAGGATATCAAGACTGCCGGAAACGGCTTCACCATTGAGCGCCGCTTCTTCCTGGACGACAAAGAGATCCTGCCCGGAGACCCCGTGAAGGTTGGGGACAAGATCCGCATTGTGTACAAGATCTGGAACGGGGAGAACCGCTCGTTCGTGAAGGTGACGGCAGGCCGTGAAGCATCCCTGAACCCCGTCCAGCAACTTTCCGGGCACATTGGATACGGCTTCATCCGTCCGCTCAGAAGCGGATTCGTATGGGGATTTACGCCTCAGGGCTACCGCAACGTGAAGGCATCGGCCACGGAATACTACTTTGACTCCTACCCGGAGGAAAAGACTGAACTTGCGGAGGAGTTCTTTGTTACCCGCGCAGGTTCGTTCCAGGCTCCCGTAACCGTGATTGAATCCCTTTATGCTCCTCATTACAGGGCAAACTCTGAATATAGAAAACCGTTAGAATCTTCATTATGAGGCGTTTACTTATAATCATCGCACTTTTTGCAGGCCTTACGGCCCGTGCCCAGGAAACCTACACTTTTGCTCAGAGGGATACCTGTGAACTGAAGTTGGATATTTATCGGCCCGCAGAGGTGGCTGAGGCCAAGCCTGCCGTTATGTTTGTCTTTGGCGGCGGCTTTATTTCCGGCGCCCGCAACGACAAATACCTTGTTGAATTCTACAACAAACTCACGGAGAATGGCTATCCCGTAGTGGCAGTGGATTACAGGCTTGGAATGAAGGGCGTTAAGGTTGGAAACGGCCTCTCGGGTGCCTTCAAGGCCTCCAAGGCGTTTTATCACGCTCAGGAAGTTGGCGTTGAGGATGTCTTCTCTGCGGTTGCATATCTCAGGGAGCACCCTGAACTTGGGATAGACACGGATAACCTTGTTGTGGCGGGAAATTCCGCCGGAGCCATCATTTCGCTGGCTTCTGAATATGCCGTCATAAGCGGAAAATGTGATATTCCGGACTTCAATTTCAAGGGCGTGATGAGTTTTGCCGGCGCCATCATCAGCACCAGCGGCGCCCCCAAATTCAAGCAGCAGCCCTGTCCCATCCTGATGCTTCACGGCACGGCCGACCAAGCGGTGAATTACAAGTCCTTCGCCGCCTTCGGGCGCGGCATTTGGGGCAGCGACTACATTGCCCGTAAACTTGCCCTCAAGGAGTACCCTCACACCATCTACAGGTATGAGGACCGCACCCACGACATAGCCGCCTATATGCTGGTGGCCTGGCCCCAGGTGCTCTCCTTCCTCCAGAACGACGTAGAGAAGGGTACGCCCCGCTTCATCGACGCCACCATCGACGACCCCTCCCTCCCCACCTGGGGTAATATTTCCCTGGACGACATCTACTAACCTCCCCTTGTGGGGTTACCCTTTGCGGTTCTCCCCTTGCGGTGGAGGTTAATCGCTTGATAGATAGTAACTTACAGGATCCTTTGGGATAAAATCTTTTCCCAAAGGATCCTGTAAACCTTTAAGTATCAATCACTTGGCCTCCACTCGTGTTTGCGGGAAGTTATATCTTTGTAGCCAGAAAAACGAAACCCGATAACTTGGATTGCTCCAGAGGTTACCGGGAATGAACACTACAAAGATAACGATTTTCACTCTCTTTTCAAGGGAATTTGACGCATTGTGTAATAAAAAACTCTCACGCCGCTCCCCTCCCGGCGGTGTTCCGAAACTTAAACAGCACGTGCCTGCCCCAGAATGGCTTGTAGACAGGGGTGGTGTCTTTTACCCCGGTACTGGGAATGGGGGTAAACGACACCATACGGCCCCAGAATGGCCTGTGGAGGGGGTGGGTGTAGTTTAAGTTTCGGATGGTTGGGAAAGCCCCCAAAGAAAAGAGCAATTCCTGCCACGCATCGGCCCTTATTTGCATCTATATAGTA
>ONOQ01000013.1 GCA_900319485.1 uncultured Bacteroidales bacterium
GGCCTTGGGGAAAGCCTCCTGGATGAGGGTGTCCCCGAAGAACTGATACAGTTTCTCGTTATTGATGATAAGGAGGGAGTCTACGTTCTTTTCCAGCTCATGGATGCCGTCAACGGCCTTTGACTGGCTCTCGTTGCCCTCGTTCTTGAACGGGATGGTGACAACTGCCACGGTAAGGATGCCGCGGTCCTTTGCCATCTTTGCGATGACAGGGGATGCGCCTGTGCCCGTGCCGCCGCCCATACCGGCGGTGATGAAGAGCATCTTTGTGCCGCAGTCCAGTACCTTAGCGGCAATCTCGTCCTGGCTTTCCAGGGCGGCGTTACGGCCGGCGGTAGGGTCGGTGCCCGCACCAAGGCCGTTATTGCCCATCTGGATCTTCACCGGGACCTCGCTGGTCTGGAGCGCCTGGGCGTCCGTGTTGCACACTATGAAGCTGCAGCCCTGGATGTTCTGCCTGTACATGTAGTTTACGGCATTGCAGCCACCGCCGCCCACGCCGATAACCTTTATGATGGAGTTCTCCTTGCCCCAGTTGTCAGGGAAAATGTCTTTGTCGATGTTCATAACGTATCCTCCTACTGTTTGTTAGCCTCGTCGTAAATCTTGAGGGCGGTGTTTTCCACTGTGTTCCAGAAAATTGAAAGGAAGCCGGTCTTCTCTCCCTTGGGCTTAGGGACCTTCACTTTCTTAGTCTTCTTCTCCTTGGGCTTGGGAGCCTCTTCCACGGGACCCATATCCTCCGGAGCGAATAGGGTGTCAACAGGAGTCTCGTCCGTCACTTCCACCTCAATTGTCTCTTCCTCCTTGGGCTCCTCAGGCTTTTCAGGCACGCTCACGCAGTCCGGGAGTTTATCCTCCTTGGCCGCCAGCACCATTCCTATGGCCGATGTCGCCGCAGTGCTGTAAACCCCGCTTCCAACCGATGCGGAGAACATATAGCGGGGATAACCCTTGCGGACGTCATACCCCGACATCTCCTTCACAAGGTTCACGAAATTTGCCAGTTCCGCGCCGCCGCCGGTGATGACAACGCCGCTTCTAAGGGAATTCTGAAGGCCGCTCTCCTGGATGTAATAGAGCACGGCGCTCACAATCTCACGCGCGCGGCTGTCCACAACCTCCGAGATATAGCGTACCGGAACCTCCTTGTAAGGCTCCGTGAGGCGTATCTGCAGCACCTTCTCGCTGAGTGAAGCCAGTTTCCCGGGGAGGCAGGCGCCAAAACGCTTTTTGATCTTCTCCGCTAGGTCGTCGGAGATGGAGCACTCCGTGCGGATGTCGTTGGTGATGCTCTTTCCGCCGAACGGAATGGAAGCGTAGTGCCTCATAATGCCGCCCTGGTAGATGGCAATTGAGGTTACGCCGGCGCCAACGTCCACAAGGGCCACGCCGGAGGACATCTCCACGGGGCTCAGGACCGTGCGTGCAACCACATCCGGAAGGAAATACTTCTTGGCAATGGCAATGCCCAGTTGATTGAAGATCTTGTCCAGGGAAACCGTTGCGCCGCGCTTCCCTATAAACACCTTGAAATTGCCTTCCAGGGCACTGCTCAAAGTACCTACAACCTCGTTTTCCACAAGTTGGATTTCGTCGTCAATGGAGAAGGACTGGGCCACGGCGCCGTACATGATCTGCTTCTCCGGATTGGGGAGGGGATAGGTCTCAAGCGCAATGGACTTGAGGGCCTGCACTTCTTCGGCCGATATATACTCTTCCGGATTGGTGCGTTCGATGCGGCCCGATGCCGTCACCTGGGTGACTTCGCTCCGGGGCATACCCACCACAACCTGAAGGATGTGGATCATCAGTTCTTTCTCCGCCTCCGCAATCGCTTCCTTGAGGCGCTCGGAAGCCTTCATGGGGTTGGTAATCATACTGGCCCTGATACCATCCGAAGGCGTTTCCCTGTAATACACAATCTGGACGTCGTCGCCTATCACCCTGGCTACGCACAGTCCGAACTTGGAACTTCCAAGATCAATTGAGGCTATGTATTTCTCTTCCATATATGGTTATTGTTTTATTTTCTGCAAACAAGTTGTCCGCCGTAGCGGAGATCCACCGTACCGTAATATCCGGGCTCCTTTGACGGCGCAACTGTGTCGTAATACCTTCCCATAAGGTAAAGTTTCTCTTCCACATTAACAGGCTGCCCGAAGAGGAAACGCTCCTTCCCTTCAAGCGGGAAAAGCACCAGGTCTCCGTCGGCCGATGCCGTGATCCTTTTTATGTCCCTTTCCCACACCGTGTCCTTCATTGCGGCCACAAGATGGAGGATACGGTCCATCCACTCCTTGTGGGAGATGTCAGTAAGAGTGCCCTTATAGCCCTTTGGCACGCGGAAGGGGAGTTTCCCGTCCACTACCGGGACAGGCACGCTTCCGCGCTCCTGGAGCGGGAAGATGAAGCCTTCTGCATCGGCATAGAAGCCGCCGGCGCCGTCGTCAAAGCGCACAAGGGGCTCCCTCTGGCTTATCTCAACGTGGAGGATGCCGTCGTCCGTGAGCCAGGCCTCGCAGTGCTTGACGGCGCTGTGCCCTGTCACAATGCTCTCTATCCGCGTCAGGTCCACGCTGTCAAGGGGAAGCCCCGCATAGGCCCTGTACTCACTGTCAAGCCACTTTTCAATGTCCTCCCGGCCCACGAAGTTCCTCTGAAGGGAATCCGTCACAATCACGTCCAGGGTGCCTTTACCCTGGCACGTGCGCGTGCGGAGAGCGCTGCGTGACATCCGGAGCGTGAAACTCCAGAGAATCATGCAGGCCACAATCAGAAGAAGGCCTAAACCGCGTCGGACTATCGGCTTCATAGGCGGCTTTTAAGTAATTCAGTTATAGGTTCAATGAACCTGTCAATGTTTCCGGCGCCAAAACTCACAAGAACGTCAAGGGGCTCATTGGCAAGGTAATCCATCAGTTCCTCCTTCTTAAGGAGAACCTTCTCCGGGGCGGTTACGTCCTTGAAAATGATCTCCGAAGTAACTCCGGGAATGGGCTCCTCGCGGGCGGGATAGATGTCAAGGAGGATGAGTTTATCCACCTTCGAAAGGGCGGCTGCAAACTCGGGGGCAAAGTCCCTTGTGCGGGTGTAGAGGTGCGGCTGGAAAATGGCCGTCAGTTTGCGTCCGGGGAAAATATCCCTCATAGAGGATATGGCCGATGCAAGTTCTGCCGGATGATGGGCGTAGTCGTCAATGTAGGACAGTTTGGGGCTGTTCACGTGCACCTCCAGGCGGCGCTTAACGCCTTCAAAAGTGCCGATAGCCGCCTTCACCGCGGCAGGCTCGATCCCGTACGAAAGGGCGATTGCGGCCGCTGCAACACTGTTTTCGGCGTTCACCCAGCCGGGGGCGCCAACGCGGACATCTTCAATAACGCCTCCGGGATAGTGGAGGTCATAATGGAAGTAACCGCACTGGTCCGGATGAGGATTTCCGGCATAGAAATCGGCCGATGAATCCGTGTAGTGGTAACTGAGGAGGCGCGCATTTGTATCGGCCTGGACAATTGGAGTTCCCAGTTTTGCGATGAGGGTTCCGCTCACCTGCGACGCGAAAGCCTTGAAGGCCTCCACCACGTGGGCGTAATCCCCGTAGATGTCCAGGTGATCCGGATCTACTGCCGTGATCACCGCAATCTCCGGGTAGAGTTGAAGGAAGGACCGGTCAAACTCATCGGCCTCCGCTACCACGGTATTGGTTTTGGACATCAGGAGATTTGTTCCGTAGTTACGGGAAATACCGCCAAGGAAGGCGCTGCAGCCTTCTCCACAGGCGGTGAGAATATGCGCTGTAAGGGTGCTGGTGGTGGTTTTACCGTGGGTTCCGGCAACCGCCAGGCATCTCTGGCCGCGGGCAATTTCCCCAAGGGTGCGGGAGCGCTTGAGAAGCGCATAGCCGCCCTCGCGGGCCTTCACAAGTTCCCCAAGATCGGCCGGGATTGCCGGCGTGTAAACCACCAGCGTCTCATTAATGTCGGACGGGATGAGGTCCGGACGATCCTCGTAGTGCACTGAGATTCCTTCCGCCTCAAGCTGCCCCGTCAGTTCCGACGGCGTGCGGTCATACCCCGCCACGTTGAAGCCCTTGAACTTGTAGTACCTGGCCAGGGCACTCATCCCTATGCCACCGATTCCTATGAAATATACGTTTTTCATATTATTCTATTTTGAGATTTCTCGACTTCGCTCGAAATGACAAAACCTTATACTAACTTATAAATCTCATCACAAATAACCTGGGCGGCATTCCTGAGGGCCATAGCCTCTGCGTTTTTAGAAAGCGAAGCCAGTTTCAGAGGGCTGTTAAGAAGGCCGATAGCCGTGGGAAGGAGTTCGTCAATGGCCTCGGAGTCCTTCACCAGAAGGGCGGCTTCCCTACGGACAAGGGCCATTGCGTTATGCGTCTGATGGTCCTCGGCAACGTTGGGGGAAGGGACAAACACGGTGGGCTTACCCATTGCGCAGAGTTCGCTCACGGTGCTTGCGCCGCTACGGGAAATCACTACATCGGCCGCGGCGTATGCAAGGTCCATCCTCTGGATAAAGTCAAAATGCTTTATGCCCTTGATGTCAGGATGCGCTGCCATAAACTCGTCTGTGGAGGCCTTGTAGTACTTTCCGCACTGCCATATCACCTCCAAATCTTCTCCGCCGGGGCAGCCGTCCTGGATCCAGTGCATCATAGCCCTGTTGAGGGTACCGCTGCCAAGGCTTCCGCCCACTATAAAGAGGTGTTTCTTCTGCGGATCCAGCCCGTAAAACTTCATCGCTTCCTCCTTCTGCTCCGGTGTGGAGGGCTTGGAGACATCCTTACGGATAGGGTTTCCGCTCATCACTATCTTATCGGCAGGGAAAAACTTTTCCATCCCTTCATAGGCCACGCAGATGCTCTGGACGCGGGAGCCCAGCATCTTGTTGGTAAGGCCTGCAAAGCCGTTCTGCTCCTGGATCACGGCGGGAATCTTCATCCCCGTGGCGGCCCAGAGAAGGGGAGCGCTGGCGTATCCGCCCACGCCCACAACTACATCAGGCTTGAACTCCTTCACCACCTTCTTTGCAGCCCTTAGGCTGGCAAGAAGTTTGAACGGAGCCTTGAGGTCGTTCAGGATGTTTCGGAGGTTAAGTTGCCTCTGTAGGCCCACAACAGGAAGGCCTACAATCCTGTATCCCGCTGCGGGGACCTTCTCCATCTCCATCTTTCCATCGGCCCCTACAAAAAGAATCTCAGTGTCAGGATTCAGTTCCTTCAGTTTATCCGCGATGGAGATGGCAGGGAAGATGTGTCCTCCCGTGCCTCCGCCGCTCACAATGGCCCTTATGGCTTTGTACTCTTTGCTCATACGCTTGCGCTTTGCGTCCACTCGTCGTCGTCGTGGACAATTATCTGTTCGGCTTCGGCCTCGGCCTCACGCCTTGCAATATTTTCCTTTGCATCCTTGGAGATGGACAGCAGTATGCCAAAGACAATGCTGAACACCAGCAGGGAGTTGGTTCCGTGGCTCACCAGGGGGAGGGTCTGGCCGGTCTGCGGCACAAACGGCAGGTGCACGTTCACCGCCATATGCATGAAGGCCTGCCCCGTGACAAGGATGATGAGCCCCGTCACAATCATTTTGTCGTAGTATTTGTCGCACTCCTTCGCAACCAGTGTGCCCCTTGCAAGGAGGCTGAAGTACAGAAGGATGATGAGGATGGCCCCTATTATGCCGCTCTCCTCAATTATGAAACTGAACATATAGTCCCCGAAGATGACGGGAGTGGCATATTTCTGCGTGCTGTTGCCTATGCCCTTGCCAAAGACGCCGCCTTCCTTAATGGCCAGAAGGGCGCTCACGGGCTGCTTCAGTTCATCCCTGGCGTCGTTGAAATCCTTGGACCCCCGCGGGGCGTCCAGGAGTTTCTGCATAACGGCGTCGTCGTCCTGAGTGATGCGGGAGATGGCGGTTCCTATGCGGCTGTCCTTGAGGAGCCCGGCCTTCCACGCCAGGAACATGCTCCCCACGCCAACAGCGAGGGCCAGCACCATAATCCCTATGTCCTTGCCGTCAATTCCGCCCACAAGTATCATCAGGACCATAATGAGGCCGATGAAAAGGGCCGATGAATTGGACCCCATCATAACCATGAACGTGGTGAGGAGGATGGGGAGGTAGATGTAGAACAACTTCTGGTAGAAGTCCTTCTCCAGGAATCCAAGCCTCTTGGGGTATTTCCAGGCAAGCCAGGGCAGGAAGGTGAAGCCGTGGCGCTTGAAGGTGTCCAGCGCCCAGCCAAGGTACATAATCATAAACACCTTCACAAACTCATACACGTGGATCTGCTTCCCCGCAACCATAAGGATACGGCGCGCCCCGTTGATGGAACCGGCCTTCACTATCCCCAGGTTGAGGTTAAGGACCAGTATGATGAGTATCCCGAATGTTACCGCAAAGCCCAGCATGGAGAGCCTGCGGTAAATCTCCACACGGCCGAAGAAGTACAGAAGGAAGATGAAGATAAAGCCCATTGCAACCGCCTTCAACTGGTCCAGCATGATGTCCATACGACCCGTACCCAACTCCCTTGCAAGGAGAGGGGTGGAACTGAAGACGGACACTACGGATACCAGCATGAGGAACAGGGCAATCAGAAGGATTACCTTGTCTCCCGTGAAGCGGTCCATAAGGTTGAACAGGGAACCTATCCGGCCTTCTTCTTTCTTTTCTTCCTTAACTTCTGCCATACTTTATTAAAGGTTACGGACGGCAGCCTTGAACTGCTCTCCGCGGTCTTCGTAATTCTTGAAAAGGTCAAAACTGGCGCAGCAAGGGGAGAGGAGCACCACGTCTCCTGCATCGGCCATAGCGGCAGCCTTCTGTACGGCCTCGCGGGCGCTCAGGGCATCCTCCATACGGGATACCATTCCGCCGAAGGCCTCGTGAATCTTCTTGTTGTCCACTCCAAGGCACACGATGCCCTTCACCTTTTCTCGTACAAGGTCATTCAGGACGCTGTAGTCGTTACCCTTGTCAGTACCGCCAAGGATCCACACCACGGGGCGCTTCTGGCACTCAAGTGCGTACCATGCGCTGTCTACGTTAGTGGCCTTGGAGTCGTTGATGTAGAGGACGTCCTTTATGCTCAGGACAGGCTCCAGACGGTGCTCGATGGGCTTGAAGGTGGCAAGGGAGTTACGGATTACGTCGCTCTCGATTCCCGTTGCCTTTGCGGCCAGGGCGGCTGCCATGGAGTTATACACATTGTGCTTTCCGCCAAGGGCGAGGCTCTCAAGGAACACGTCCGTCTCTTCCTCGTCCACGCGCACAATCATCTTGTTCTCACGGATGAAGGCGCCCTGCTCCAGTTCCTTCTCCTGTGAGAAGGGGAGCATCTTGCAGCGCAGGACTATCTTTGACAGGTGTCCCACGGTGATTTCGTCGTCGGAGTCGAAGATGAAGCAGTCGTCCTCACGGAGATTGCGGGTTATGTTGAACTTGGCATTGACGTAGTTCTCCATCTTGTGGTCGTAGCGGTCAAGATGGTCGGGGGTTATGTTGGTGATGATGGCAATGTCCGGACGGAAGTCACGGATGTCGTCCAGTTGGAAACTGGAGATCTCAAGCACGTAGTAGTCAAAGTGCTCGGTAGCCACCTGATAGGCATAACTCTGGCCGATATTTCCGCCAAGGCCCACATTGAGGCCCGCATTCTTGAGGAGATAGTAGATGAGGGATGTAGTGGTGGTCTTGCCGTTTGATCCGGTGATGCAGATCTTCTTTGCAGAGTCGTATCGGCTTGCAAATTCAATCTCTGAGATAACGGGGATACCGTTTTCCTTCACCTTCTGCACCATAGGAACGGTTCCGGGGATGCCGGGGGATTTAACCACCTCATCGGCATTCAGGATGAGTTCCTCCGTATGCTGACCCTGCTCAAAGGGGATGTCCCATTTACGGAGGGTATCGGCATAACTTTCCTTGATCTGTCCCTTGTCGGAGAGGAACACATCAAAACCTTTCACTTTTGCCAGAACTGCAGCGCCAACACCTGATTCTGCGCCGCCTAAAACTACCAATCTTGCCATATTACCTAATCTTCAACAATGCCAATGTACTAACTGCCAGTATGATTCCCACAATCCAGAAACGGATGGTAATCTTTGCCTCGTGCTGGGCGGGAACCGGTTTGGGGAAAAGGACGGGGCCTTCGGGGGCCTTCTTGTCCTGATAATGGTGGTGGAGGGGAGTCATGCTCCAGATGCGCCTTCCTGTGCCGTATTTCTTACGCGTGTACTTGAAATAGAACCTCTGCATAAGGACGGAGAGGCTCTCCACGAAGAAAATGCCGCAGAGAAGGGGGAGGAGCAGTTCCTTACGCATAAGTACCGCGCTCACGCCAATCACGCCGCCAATTGTGAGACTTCCCGTGTCTCCCATAAACACCTGGGCGGGGAAAGAGTTGTACCACAGGAATCCTATGAGGGCCCCTACGAAGGCGCTCATGAAGATGGCAATCTCTCCACTGCCGGGTATATACATAATGTTAAGGTAGTTAGAGTCTATCAGGTTGCCCCCCAGCCAGGCCAGGATGCCTAATACAACTCCAACAATGGCCGATGTTCCCGCCGCAAGTCCATCCAACCCGTCAGTGAGATTGGTTCCGTTGGAGCAGGCGGTAATTACCAGCACTATCATAAGAACATATATTGCCCATTTTGCATACCAGCCCCAGGTGCCCTTCACGGGGGAGAGCCAGCGGTAGTCAAACTCGTGGTTCTTTACAAAAGGGATGGTAGTCTTTGTACTCTTAACAACATCTTCCTCCACATATCGGCCGCTGGTGACGGTAGTCTCAGTCTCCAGGGTGCGCTCAACGCTCTCCTTAACCTCCACTTTTTCACGCACAACAATGTCAGGGCTCATCCATACGGTAAGGCCCACAATAAAGCCAAGAACTATCTGGCCAAGGAGTTTACCCTTCTCTGACATACCCTCCTTATTATGCTTGAACACCTTGATGTAGTCGTCGGCAAAACCAAGCGCGCCGCACCAGAGAGTGCTCACAAGAAGGAGGATGACATAAATATTTGTAAGGTCGCACCAAAGGAGCACGCCGCAGAGGATGGAGAGGATTATGATGACCCCGCCCATAGTGGGGGTGCCTTTCTTCTGGATCTGGCCCTCCAGGCCAAGGTCACGGACAGTTTCCCCAATCTGCTTTTTCTGAAGGAGGCGGATAATCTTCTTGCCGGCTATCATAGCCACAAGCACGGCCGTCACGGCCGCCGCCATAGCGCGGAAACTAAGGAAGTTAATGAGTCCCATTCCGGGGAAATCCGCCCCCAGGCCCTCAAGATATTGAATGAGGTGGAAGATCATTGCAAAATAAGTTTAAAGGTTTCAGTCACAATTTCTTTCTCGTCAAAATGACGTTTTTCACGGCCCACAATCTGGTAAGTCTCGTGGCCCTTTCCTGCAAGGAGGATGGTGGCGCACTCCGGAGCCGTGAGGATGGCGGTGCGGATAGCCTCCCTGCGGTCCTCAATCACAATTGACTTTGCAAGGCCCTTGGTGGTGAGGCCGGTCTTTATCTCATCAATTATGGCCGATGGCACCTCCGTGCGGGGGTTGTCGGACGTAATGACAAGGCGGTCGGCAAGGTCCTCGGCAATCTTTGCCATCTCAGGGCGCTTTGTGCGGTCACGGTCTCCGCCGCAGCCAAACAGGCATATGAGTTGCCTCTTTGGCGCAATTGCGCGGAGAGTCTTAAGCACATTCTCCAGGGCGTCCGGGGTGTGGGCGTAGTCTATGATAACGCTGAGGCCCCTTGGACCGTTGAGGTTCTCAAGCCTTCCCGGAGCCGGCTCCAGGGAAGAAAGCGCAATCAGAGTCTCCTCAGGCTTTGCTCCAAGGCAAACCGCAGCAGAGTAGATGGCAAGAAGGTTATAGGCGTTGTGCTCGCCAATGAGGCGGCACCACACCTCCGTTCCGTCCACCTTGAGGAGCATTCCGTCAAAACTCTGCTCCATAACGCGGGCGGTATGATCGGCCAGCCCCTTCACGGAATAGGACACTATTTTGGCCGATGTATTCTGCACCATCACGCTGCCGTGCTTGTCGTCAGTATTGATAAGGGCAATGGCCTTTGAAGGCAGATTGTCAAAGAAGAGTTTCTTGCAGCGGAGATACTCTGCAAACGTCTTGTGGTAGTCCAGGTGGTCGTGAGTAAGGTTGGAGAAAATGCCCATCGCAAACTCCAGCCCCGTCACGCGGTCCTGCTCCACGCCGATGGAACTAACCTCCATAAAGCAGTACTGACAGCCCTTTTCCACCATCCTTGCAAGGAGGCTGTTAAGGGTGATGGGATCAACAGTAGTGTTGGAAGTTTCCAGCCTTTCGTCGTCCACATAATTTGCAATGGTGGACAGAAGGCCGCAACTGTAACCCATGCTCTTGAAAAGCCTGTACAGCAGCGTCACGGTGGTTGTTTTGCCGTTAGTTCCGGTAATACCCACCAGCGTCAGTTTCCCCGACGGATGGCCGTAATACTCATCGGCAATCAGCGCCAGCGCCTTACGGGAATTCTCCACAAGGTAGAACTTTATACCGGAGGGTGTTGTTGCGCAAACCTCTGGCCACCCTCGGCCGGATAAGAGGGAGGGGCCCGCCGAAGGTGGGAGGGGTCGCGAAGCGACGGTTTGCGCAACAATACCCTCCGGTATTTCTTCACAAACTATCCCTGTGGCACCGTTGTCGATGGCGGCCTGGATATAGGCGTGACCGTCAGATTCATGGCCGCGTACGGCAATGAAAAGCGCTCCGGGAACAACCTTCCTGGAATCGGCAGTTATCAATGTGTAATCCCTATAGTTCATTTCTTGTCAGTCATTTCCGGCACTTTGGCGGTGGGGCGGAGTTCCGGGCGCCAGGTGTCATCCAGTGCGTAAATCTTGTCAACAATCTCCTTCACGGCCAGCGCCGGCTTGGTGCCGCCGTAAAAGTTGTGATGGCTGGGGTAGGAGTACACCGTCACAAGGATGGTGTACTTGGGGTCATCGGCCGGGAAAAATCCCACGAACGTGCCCTGGAACTTCTTCCTGCCCTGGGCGTCAGAGTATGGATCCCTGCTGCCGCCGCGTTCATCGGCCGATAAAACCACGCGCGCGGTGCCCGTCTTTCCGGCAACGGAGAGTTTTGCGCTCTTAAGCCTTGTGGCGGTACCGGTGTTCACAACGGCGCGAAGGGCGCGGGTGACGGTATCGGCCGTGGCAGGGGAGCAGATGCTTCCGTTGAGGGCGCTGGGCTCGAACTTGCGGAGGACCTTTCCGTCCTTCTCGATGCTCTCCACAAGGTAAGGCTTCATCATGGTGCCTTTGTTGGCGATGCCGTTGTAGAAGGTTGCAATGTGGAGGGGAGTCACGCTTATGCTGTATCCGTAGGCGGTGGTGCCAAGTGTGGTCCTTGACCAGGCGGGAGTGCCGGGACGGTTCACCACGGGGGTGCCAAGGCCGGGGATGTCAAAGTCAAATGCTTCGCCAAGCCTGTAGGAATAGATGTGGTCGAACATCTCCTGGGGCTGCTTGCCGTAATATGTTTCGGCAAGATATGTGAAGACGTAGTTTGAGGAGATCTCAAAGCCGTGCATCACGCTGATGTCCCTGCGGCCCGTTTCTCTCTGGTAATCCAGGATATGGACGTCCTGGTTGTAACCTCCGGGGACAAAGCCGTTGCCCGTGGGGATGGTCTGCTCAAGGGTTTTGACGTAGCCGTCTTCCACAAGGGAAAGGAGGGTGACCGTCTTCATCACGGAGCCCTGCTCTCCTACCTGACGGAGAACCAGGTTCTCGCGCTCCCAGAGGGTGGTCTGGGGCGTAGCGCCGCGGGAGAGGTTCACCATTGCGCGGATGGCGCCGGTCTTTGCCTCCATAATGATGCAGATGCCGGCGCGGACTTCGTCGTCACCGTCAATCTGGGCGCGGAGGGCTTTATCGGCAATATCCTGGAAATCCACGTTGAGGGTGGTCCGGAGGTCGTTTCCGTCCTTTACCTGCACGGTGGTGGAGTCAAGATCCCTTACCCAGGAACCGTCGTCCGTAACCCTTCTCCACTCATAGCCGTCCCTGCCGTGAAGTTCGGAGTCAAAACTGTTTTCAAGGCCGATGCGGTTCTGCTCCTTCACATAGCCGATCACCCTTCTTGCCAGGGAGTCGTAGGGGTAGATGCGCTCCTGGTGGGCTTCCACTATGAGGCCGCCGCGGTAAGATCCCTCCTTGTACAGGGGGAAAGTCTGGATGCGGCGGAGAGTCTCAAGGTCCACGTTCTTTCTTATCAGAAGGTACTTGGAGCCTTTCTCGCGGCCTTTAAGGATGGCATCGGCCCAGCCTTCAGCGCTCTTTTCGCGGAATTCTCCGGCAAGGGCAGCGCCAAGTTGACGGGCCTTATTCTGCCACACGCGCTCCAGGCTGTCCTTTCCGGACTCCTTGTAGCTTTGCTTCAGGACGGTGCAGTCCATATGTAGGTCGTAGAGAGGGGCCGATATGGCCAGGGGCCTTCCGTCCGTTGCAAGGATACGGCCGCGGACCGGGAAATCCACGTGCTTCTGGACAACGGGCCTGAAGAGGCCGATGACGCGGTCGTCAACGGTGTATGAAGTCTGGATCTTGACAATCCAGATCACGATGGCCACTCCAAGCGCAAGGAACAGCAGGGACAGGAAGAACATAACCACGTGGATTCTGTCGCGGTTCTGGATGGTGTCCTGTATTTCGCTCTGCCTGGAGCTCATCTTTTCTTTATCACCGTTGCGGGTTCCTTGGGCATTGCGGCCTCGGAGCCCAGTTTCTTAAGTCTTGTTTCTGTGGCCGATGCGCTCTTTATCTTCACAAGCGCGGCCTCGCTTTCAGTATGATGTATCCTCAGTTCCTCGATGGCGGCCTTGTTGGCGCCGGCGCGGGTGAGGGTCTTGTCCACTTTGAGGCTCAGCATAATTGAGAGCCACATGAGGAGGAACACGTACATCACGTGGATGTAGTATTTGTCGGCCCTTACCTTAAGGAGAAGGTCTCCGGTCCTGAGGGCCCTGTATGCGTTCCGCACGCTTAGCCAGAAGTTCTTTACGCTCATTGCTGGGACCTCCTTTCTGCTATACGGAGCTTTGCACTCCTTGCGCGGGTGTTCTGCGCAATCTCTTCCTCGGCGGGAAGGATGGGCTTCCGGTTAACGGCCTCAAGAGGGGTATCGGCCCTTCCGAAAACATCCTGCCGGAGGGTACCTTCCACGTTTCCGGTTTTGATGAAATTCTTCACCATACGGTCCTCAAGGCTGTGGTAAGTGATTACCACAAGACGGCCGCCTGGCTTGAGGCTCCTTGCCGCGCCTTCCAGGAACTTTTCCAGGGAACGCATCTCTCCGTTCACCTCAATGCGGAGGGCCTGGTAGATCTTTGCAAGGACCTTGTGCTCCGCGCCCTTGGGGAGGACCTTCGCCACTGCGCGGTCAAGGTCTCCGGTTGTTGCGATGGGGCGGGCCTCCGCGATAAGCCTTGCAACGTTACGGGCGCCGTCCACCTCTCCGTAGAGTTTCAGGATGCGCTCAAGGTCATCGGCCTCATAAGTATTCACAACGTCTGCGGCGGTGAGTTTTGCACCCTGGTTCATACGCATATCGAGGGGCGCTTCCTCATAGCGGAAACTGAATCCGCGCTCTGCGGTGTCAAACTGGTGGCTGGATACGCCAAGATCGGCCAAAATGCCGTCAAACTTTACACTGTGGTAAAAAGCGTAGTTTTCTATGAAGCGGAAGTTGTTGTGGATGAGGGTGAGGCGCGGGTCCTTGAGGGCGCCGTTTATAGCGTCGATGTCACGATCGAAGGCGATGACTCTCCCGTCACCGGATAAGCGTGAAAGTATGGCAGCGGTGTGTCCACCGCCTCCGAAAGTGGCATCTGCGTATATTCCGTTGGGATTTGTGACAAGGGAGGAAACACTTTCCTCCAGCAGCACGGGGATATGATATTCTGACATTCCTGAGACCTCCCTTACTTCTTGGCGGAGAGTCTCTGAGCGGAAAGTTTGAACTGCTCGTCTGTCATCAGGGAGGCCTCATAGGTCTCCTTGGCCCAGATCTGAAGCTTGTAACCGATTCCGCTAAGTACTACTTCCCTTGTAATACCTGCCTTTTCAAGTAACTCCGCGGGGATGTTGAGCCTTCCCAGTTTGCCGTCCGGGACAATGGCGTACACACCCTCGTTGTACTTGGTCCAAAAGTTAGCGTCTTCAGTATTAAGTTCAGGGTCAAGGCCTTCCAGCACCTTGTCACTCCTGCGGGCCCACTCCTGGTAAGCAAACAGGTCCAGACAGGGCTGCTGGACGTTTTTCTTGACGATGAGGGTCATATCCTCCAGGCCTTCTTTCACCATGGCGTCACGGAAGATGGCAGGGAACACGATGCGTCCCTTGTCATCCACTTTGCCGCTGGCTTTGCCGAAGAATCTGACCATAAATTTCTATACTTTCACGCTTGGGTACAAAGGTAATGAAAATTTTCCATTTTCTACCATTTTCTTCCAAATTTTTCCACAATTTTCTTTTTGGCCGATTTTCCTCACTTTTTTGCCTCCCTTCAGCGCCCTTTAGTGCCCGCACCCCTTTATAGTTCTCCCCTTGCGGTGGAGCTTAAGTGCTTGATAGTAAGGCGGTTGCGGAATTTTCTACCAGAATTTTTTCTGGTAGAAACCCTTGTAAGTGACTGAGTGTGAATTAGTTAACCTCCACCGCACGGGGAGAACCAAGGAGCTGGCGCATAAGTGTCTGACGGTGAGAGTATTATAAGAAATCGGGTGCACCGTGAAGTGCACCCGACTATGCGGAAGTGATTGTAAGTCAGCGAGTTGTACGCCAGGAGGCTGGGACTGAGCGGGGGCCGATCAGAGTTTGCCGCCAAAGGCGAGGTCTCCGGCGTCTCCTATGCCGGGGATTATGTAACTCTGGCTGGTGAGTTCCTCATCAATTGCAGCCACCCAAAGGGTGTATTCTTCCCCGAATGTCTGGCAGAGGTGATCCACTGCGTAGCGGCTTGCGACCGGCACCACAAGGTGCACGCGGGCGGGGACGCCGCCTTCCTCGTGGAGCTTTTCAATGCCAACTTCCATGGAGGAGCCGGTGGCGAGGAGGGCATCGGCCAGAATGAGAGTCTTGCCCTCAAGGGAGGGGGTGGTGCAGTACTTTGCCTTCACCTTGAAATAGCCAAGTTTGCCGGTACTTCTGTAGGCCGATAAAAACGCTGTTTCCGCGTGGTCGAAGAAGCGGAGCATACCCTCCTGGATGGGGAGGCCGGCACGGAGGATGGAAGCGATAACAATCTGGGTATCAGGCGTTGAGACCTGGGCCACGCCAAGCGGGGTCACGACGTCTTTTACTGAATAGTCCAGGGTTTTTGAGATCTCATACGCAAAGATTTCTCCAACGCGCTCAAGGTTGGTGCGGAAGCGGAGGCTGTCTTTCTGGATGCGTGCGTCACGCAACTCTGCGAGGAACGATCCCAGGACGGAATTGTTTTCCCCAATGTGGTTAACTTTCATGGCACAAGACTTGTTTCAAGCACAAATATAGAAAATTTCCTGAATTTTCACTACCTTTGTGAAGATGAAAACGCTGAGGCGCATACTCCTTGCCGTGGCGGCCGCTGCGCTCACCTGCCTTATGGCGGGCGGCTGCGGCGTGTCAAAGATCAAGGACATAAAACTTGTATCGGCCGGGGTGAAATATATCATCCCCACGTCCCTGCGCACCTTTGACGCGGTGCTGGAACTTGGCGTCGACAACCCCGCCATGACCTTCAACGTGAGCGGCATAGACGGCATCATCCGCGTGGATGAAGTGCCTTTCGCAACGTTCACCGCCGGGGAAATGAGGGTGGAGGGGAAGCAGATCATCCGCTATGAACTTCCCTGCAGCATCGCCCTGGAGCCGGGCATTTCCCTCCTGGATGTGCTGAAACTCTCCACGCGTCGCTCCCTTGACGGCATTAAGGCCGATGTAAACCTCAACGTGGCCTCCAAGAACGGTACCCTCAAGGCGCCCCTTTCATACAAGAACCTGGATTTAGCAGAATTCTCAAAATGATGAAACGCATCCTTATCATACTAGTATTATCGGCCCTGGCATCAATCGGCGCGCGGGCTCAGGACTCCCTCAACCTTGCAAGGATGGACTCCACCTACGTGGGGAAGAGCATCCTTTCCGTTATCGGCCCGGGAGCGGAAATCAACCAGACCACCCAGGTGCGGCAGGCGCTCTACAATTACGTGAGTTCCAATGCCGGGAAAGCCGTCCAGGGGTACAGGATCCGCGTTTTTTATGACAATTCCCCCCAGGCCCGCGTCCGGTCGGAGAGCATAGCCGCATACCTTCGGGCGCAGTATCCGGAAACCGGCGTCTACCGCAGTTTCGAGACCCCCAACTACAAGGTTACCATAGGGGATTTCCGCACAAAGGACGAGGCCTTACGGATTTACAACGCCCTCAAGGGAACGTATCCCACCGCTTATATTATTAAAGAGAACATCAACTTCCCCCGGTAATGGCCGCTTCTATCAAACAGGGAATGGAGCAGAAGCTCCAGCAGAAACTTTCACCGCTTCAGATTCAGACAATAAAACTGATAGAGATGCCGGTGCAGGCCCTGGAGCAGCACGTGAGGGAGGTTCTGGCCGATAACCCCGTCCTGGACGATTCCCCCCAGAAGAGTGACCAGGACCGTGAGGTTTCAATTTCTGAAGTGGAAGCCCAGGAGCAGAGCGGCGGGTCCATGGAGGAAAACTACGGTCCCCAGGACGACGACATCCCTTCCTACAACCTCCACGTCAATAACTGGGGAAAGGACGAGCGCCCTCAGTACAACACCTTCTCCGTCAAGCAGAGTTTTACCGGAAGCCTTGAGGAGCAACTTGGATACCGTAACCTTGACCCCCACCAGAGGGCTGTGGCAAGTTTTATAATTGGCTCGCTGGACGACGACGGCTACCTCCGCCGTGACATAGAATCCCTGGTCGACGACCTCGCTTTCCGCGCGGGGATTGAATCATCGGCCCAGGAAGTGGAGAAGATGCTGAAGGTGATCCAGGAGTTTGAGCCCTCCGGCGTTGGCGCCCGAGACCTCCGGGAATGCCTCATCATCCAACTTGAGGACAAGAAGCGCACTCCGTCCGTGGATAACGCCCTGAGGGTCCTCAAGGACCAGTTCGAGGCCTTCAAGAACCGCCATTTCCAGAAGATAATGAGCCGTCTCCACCTCACGGAAGATGAGATGAAGGCCGTTCTGGACGAGATAAAACGGCTAAATCCTTCCCCCGGCGGCCAGATAGATGATTCTTATGCCGATCAAGCCCAGCAGGTGGTCCCGGATTTCGTGCTGGAAATTGTGGACGGCAAGCCTCTTCTCACAATGCCGCGTTTCAACATCCCGGAACTCCGCATCAACCGGAAGTACTCTGAGATAATGGAAACGGGGAAATATTCTGAATCCAAGGCCGATAAAGAAGCCGCCACCTTCGTCAAGCAGAAAGTGGATTCAGCAAAGTGGTTCATAGAGGCCCTCCGCCAGAGGCAGAACACCCTCTACAGCACAATGTCGGCCATTCTGAACTACCAGAAGGAATACTTTGTGGACGGTGACGAGAGTTCTCTTAAGCCCATGGTCCTCAAGGACATAGCGGAAATAACGGGTTTCGATATCTCCACCATATCCCGCGTTGTGAACAGCAAGTGGATAGAAACCCACTTTGGAATCTTCCCGCTCAAGTACTTCTTCTCCGAAGGCCTTGAAAACTCCGACGGCGAGGAAGTTTCCACCCGTGAGATCAAAAAGGCCCTCCGTGAAATGGTGGATAACGAGGACAAGCACAACCCCCTCACTGACGACGAACTTGTTGACGGCCTCTCCGCCAAGGGCTACAAGGTTGCCCGCCGCACCATCGCCAAATACCGCGCCCTCCTGGACATCCCCAAAGCCCGCCTCCGCAGGGAACTGTAGCCTCTTTGCCAGTTCTCCTGTTGTTGATTCCCCCTGTCAGTTCCCCCTATTGGTTCTCCCCTTGCGGTGGAGCTTAGTTACCTGATTATCAGCTATTTACAGAAGTTTCTACCAGAAAAAGTTCTAGTAGAAACCTTTGTAACTTATTGGCTGTCAGTGGATTAACCTCCACCGCTATTTGCAGATCAGCGTAGCGGAAGTGGCGTCTGTGACGGTGACGTCTGTGTAGTCACCCTTCTTAATATCTCCGGCGGGGAAAACGCACATCATATTGTTGGAAGCGCGGCCGCAGAGCATATTGGGGTCACGTTTTGAGGGCCCTTCCACAAGAACGTGCATAGTGTGGCCGATCTGAGAACGGTACCTCTCCAGGGACTTCCGGTTCTGGAGTTCGATAATCTCATTGAGGCGGCGGTTCTTTACATCGGCCGGAACGTCATCCTGCATCGTGCGGTTGGCAAGGGTGCCGGGGCGGTCGGAGTAGGCGAACATGAAGGCCCAATCGAAGCCCACCTCATCCATAAGGCTCATTGTGAGGGCGTGGTCTTCCTCTGTTTCAGTGCAGAATCCGGCTATAACATCTGTTGTGATACCGCAGTCCGGCATCACTTCACGGATCTTTGAAACCCGCTCCAGATACCACTCACGGTCATATTTCCGGCGCATCAGTTCCAGCATCCGGGAACTTCCGGACTGCACCGGAAGATGGATGTGGCGGCAGATGTTGGGTTTGGAGGCCATTGTGTAGATTACTTCGTCTGAGATGTCCTTGGGGTGGGACGTGGCAAAACGGACGCGAAGATCCGGGGCTATATCGGCCACCCTGGCAAGAAGTTGAGCGAAGTTAACCGTCTCAGTCTCAGACTTATACAGGTAACTGTCCACATTCTGGCCAAGGAGCGTGACCTCCTTGTAGCCCTTGCTGTAGACGTCGCAGGCCTCGCGGACAATGGAATTGGCGTCACGGGAACGCTCCGCCCCGCGGGTATACGGCACCACGCAGTAGGAGCACACGTTGTTGCATCCGCGCATAATGGATATGAAGGCCGATATCCCGTTCCTGTCCGTACGCACCGGGGTAATATCGGCATAAGTCTCCTCACGGGAGAGGAGAACGTCCATCTGGGGGCTCTCCGGGGTGATGGCTTCCAGAAGGCGCGGGAGGCTGCGGTAAGCGTCCGGGCCCACAACAAGGTCCACCTTGCGGGTGTCCAGAAGTTTGTCCTTCAGACGCTCCGCCATACAGCCAACAATGCCCACAAGCACTCCTGGGCGTGTTTTCCGCTGCTGGTTGAACACCTCAATGCGGCCCCAGATACGCTGCTCCGCGTTGTCACGGATGGAGCAGGTGTTGGCAATAATGAGGTTTGCCTCATCAATGCTTTCAGTGCGCTCATAGCCGGCCTTAGCCAGGATTGCGAATATGACTTCGGTGTCATTGACGTTCATCTGACACCCGTATGTCTCTATGTATACCTTTTTCATCGGGCACAAAGGTACGCAATTTCAGCGTTTTTACCAATGGTGCCACTTATTGTTCTCCCCTGAAGGTGGAGGTTAATCCACTTACACTCAATGAGTTACAGAGGTTTCTACTAGAACTTTTTCTGGTAGAAAACTTTGTAAGTGGCTGATAATCAGGTAACTAAGCTCCACTGCAAGGGGAGAACTGTTGGTGGGACAGGGGACCGGGGACAGGGGGCGCCGGGGGCTATCACCCCATAACCGTGCGGGAGTCGTCGGAGAAGGAGAAGAAGGAGTCCTCGGCCACAACTATGTGGTCCAGGAGGGTGATTTCAACGGCACGGAGGGCGGCTCGGAGGCGGTCGGTCTGGGTTATATCGGCCTTGGAGGGCGTGCAGTCCCCGCCCGGATGGTTGTGCACCAGGATTATGTAGGTGCACTGCTTCTCGATGGCTTTCTTGAGGATGCGCCCGGTGTCCAGGAGCACCATCTCCATGCTGCCGGTGTGGATCATCTCCTTTCCCAGGATGAAGTTTGAACGGTTGAGATAGATCACCCAGCATTCCTCGTGGTCCAGGCCCTTGAGGTGGGGGATCATCAGAGTGTAGGCCACCTTGGGGGAGGTTACGGCCTTCTTGTCCAGGATGGCGTTTTCCTCGAATGAGCGCCGTCCCAGTTCCATTGCGGCCGATATAAGCAGCGCCCGCGCCTCACCCACGCCCTTCAGGGACATCAGCCGCTCCAGCGGCATTGCGGCAAGGAGGGTGAGCCGGCCCTCGCAGAGGGAAACCAGTTCCTGCGCCACTTCCATAGCGCTTTTCCCGCCGATTCCGCTTCCAAGGAGCACGGCAAGGAGTTCTGCACTGCTGAGGGCCTTCGCTCCGCGTGTCCGGAGCCTCTCCCGGGGCCGCTCGTCCGGGAACATATCCTTGATCTTCATACCCCCAAGTTAGGGCATAAAAATGAGAAACAACACCCCCTGGCATGCAGAAAGTGTTGTTTCACGTGAATATTTTTACGTTTTTATTGAATGAACGCTAAAATCTGGCCTTTTACAACGTTTTCACCCTGCTTGACGGGGGCTGCTACAACAATTCCGTCAACGGCCGCCACAACATCTTCAATGCCGTAGAAGGCCTGCACATGGCCGATAACATCACCCGCCTTCACCTTCTTCCCGGCTATGGGAGCCGCTGAGGCATCATCCACATCCAGTTCCCAGATGACCTGGCCCTTGACGGGGCTCTGGACGGGAGTGGCCTTGGGATACTTCTGAAGGTATGCGTCAATGTCAAGGCTGGGCATCTCCACCACGGGACGCTCCACCACGATGGGGGCTCCGGCCTTGGCCTTAAGATCGGCCAGTTCCTTATTGAAACGCTCCTTGGCAATGCCGCTGCGGTAATCCCTGTACTGGCGTTCATGCATGGCCATCTCAAAGAGTTCTTCGTCGTCCTGGCCGTAATCCCAGCCCTCGGCATCCATCATTTCGCGGAACTTTGGAAGTTCGTCGGGGTAGTTGTCCTGAGGGTTGCCGGTTGTGAACTCCATACCCTTTTCCTTTGCCAGGGCCACAATCTCCGGGGCAAGTTCTCCGGGGAGTTTACCCATATGGCCAAGGATCATTCCCCAGGTGTCTTTGTCGATGGTGGTCCAGCGGGGCTTGTCCTGAAGCATATTGTACAGGTTCATCAGGGCGGTGTTCTTCACATACTGGCTGAAGGGGGTGACAAGCGGCGGGTAACCGAGGCGCGGCCACACGTACTCCACTTCCTCAAATAGTTTCACCATAAGGGTGTCAAGGCTCATCTCAGGCCTGCCATGGGCACGCTGGGTGGCGTTTATGGCGCCCTGGAAGCCCTTAAGATCGGCCATCATTGAACCCATCATTCCGCCGGGAAGGCCGCAGCCCACAAGGAGGGAGGTCATGCGGGCGTTGGAAGGGTTGATCCAGTAGCCAAGGAAGTCGTCGATGAACTTCTGGGTGAGGCGCCTAACCTCCATATACGCGTCCATATTGAGGTCCTTCACCAGGAAGCCGTCTGATTTCAGCATCTCGCGGATGGTGATAACGTCAGGGTGCACCTTGCCCCAGGAGAGGGGCTCCACGGCTACGTCAAGGTAATCGGCCCCGGCGCGCGCAACCTCCAGCATAGAGGCAGTGGAAAAGCCCGGGCCGGTGTGGCCGTGGTACTGCACCTTGATGTGGGGGTACTTCTTCTTTATATCGGCCACAAGTTCTCCAAGCACGTTTGGACGGCCGATACCAGCCATATCCTTGAGGCAGATTTCATCGGCCCCGTACTCCACAACCTTGTCCACGATGTCCATATAGTACGCCACCGTGTGCACGGGCGAGTGGGTGATTGAAAGCGCCACCTGGGATATCATACCGCCTTTTTTGGCGCCGATTACGGAGCCCTTGAGGTTGCGGTGGTCGTTGAGGCCGCAGAAACTGCGCGCGATGTCCGTGCCCTGCTTCTTCTTCACCTTGAACATCAGTTCACGCACATCCAGCGGCACGGGGTTCATCCTGAGCGCATTCAGACCGCGCTCCAGCATATGCGTCTGGATGCCCGCCTTATGGAAAGGCGCGGTCCAGGCACGCACCGCCTTGTTGGGGTTCTCTCCAAAGAGGAGGTTCACCTGCTCAAAAGCGCCGCCGTTAGTCTCCACGCGGTCAAAGCAGCCCATATCGATGATTGCCGGAGCCACCTCCACAAGTTGATCCACACGCGGAACATACTTTCCGGAACTCTGCCACATATCCCTGTACACCAGGGAGAACTTTATTTCACGTTTTGCCATAGTCTGTATTATCTTTTGTCATCCCCGGCCGGACCGGGGATCTCAGTGAGGGCAATCACAAAGATACTAAATAAATTTTGCAAAACCGGAAAAAAGACGTACATTTGCAGTCCCAACATGGTGAGTGTAGTTCAGTTGGTAGAGCATCGGATTGTGGTTCCGAGTGTCGTGGGTTCGAGCCCCATCACTCACCCCTCTAAAGGCCCTGGTCTTGTGACCGGGGCTTTTTTGTGTATTTTTGGCCGAAAGAGGGATATGCCGGAGAGAATTGGCAAAAAAGGGATTGTGCGTGGGCCTTGCGGAGGGAGCGGTCCCGCGCAGCGGGATTGCGGATCTTGTCTGACGACGTTAGACGCGCCGTCAGGCGTGGCTAAAAGGAGGAGTTGGGACGCAAAGCGACCGGGCGAGCCCCTTTTTTGACAGTTGAACGGAGGCATACCCTCTTTTGGCCAAAACACCGGTGGAGGTTAAGTGATTGAGTGTGAGGGGATTATGAAAGTGTCTACCAGAAAAAGTTCTGGTAGACACTTGTGTAAATAACTGGTAATCAGTGATTTGGGTTCCACCGCCAGGGGAGAACCGTAAAGAGGGCTACTGAGCCTGCTGCTGAGCGGCCTGGGCCTTCTCCTGGAGTTCTGCCTGGAGGGTTTCCAGGGTGCGGCCTTCAGCGATGCCGAGGACCTTGCGGGCTTCGGGGGTGAGGTCGATCACCTTGGACTCATCGAAGTAGAGAGCCTGGGTGGCGTCGAAGAGGGCGGTGAGGCCCTTTGCCTTTGCCAGTTCCTGGACGGCCTTGTTGGCTTTCTCGTAGATGGGAGCCTGGAGCTGGTTCTGCTGCTGCTGAAGTTCCTGGGAGATGTTGGACTGGAACTCCTGGATGCGGTTCTGCATGTCGGAGAGTTCACGCTCCTTGGATTCCTTGATGGCTGCAGTCCAGGTGGCCTGCTTCTGCTGATACTGTGAGTACTTGCTCTGGAATTCTTCCAGCATTGCGCTGTAGGTTTCCTCCGCTTCCTTCTGGGAGGCTGCGATTACCTCGCGGGCCTGATCCATTTCCGGCATCAGGGCCACAAGTTCTGAGAAATTAACACGGCCGAAGGTCTGGGCCTGAAGGCTGAGGCCTGCGAATGCTGCGAGTGCTAAAACAAAAAGTTTTTTCATATCAAATAATTTTATCGTTTTTTCTTTTTCTGAGATCCCTCGGCTACGCTCGGGATGACAGGGTGCCAGGTGCTGTAAGCACAAAAACCATACCTAGAACTGCTGACCAAGGACAAAGTGGAACTGGCTGCCGCCGTTGACTGCGTCATCGAAGCCCCAGCCCCAGTCTACGCCAAGGAGGCCGATCATAGGCAGGAACACCCTCACGCCCACACCGGCGCTGCGCTTGATCTGGAAAGGATTGAACTCCCGGATGTCGCTCCAGCAGTTACCGCCCTCCAGGAAGGCCAGCACAAATATAGTGGACTGAGGCTGCAAAATCACAGGGTAACGGAGTTCAACGGTAAACTTGTCGTACACGTTACCTGCGTAACTTTCATAATTGCGGCTGTAGGGAGTCATCTTGCGGGGAGTGAGGGAATAGTCCTCGTAACCACGCAGGGAGATGATCTCCGCGCCGTAGGTCATATAGCCGGACATACCGTCGCCGCCAACCTGGAAGTTCTCGAACGGGGAGTATCCCCAGTTGCGGTTGTAGTAGCCAAGGTATCCGAACTGCGCGCGCGTCATAAGCACCAGGTCTCCGATGAGTTTGGTGTAGACGGTTGCGTTGAATTTCCATTTATGGTATTCTATCCACTTGTATCTTTCGGCCGATGTCCAGGTGTTGTAGTTGACGTCCTGATAACTATCGACGGGCAGTTTCACGCGGTTGTCGTTGGCGTCATAGCCCCAGGTGTACTTGCGGAAGAGGGAGTACGGGGGAGTAAGTTGCAGGGAGGCCGAGAACTCGGAGCCCGTACGGGGATAGATCTGCTGGTCCGTGGAGTTACGGGACAGCGAGATTGTATAACTCAGGTTATGCGAAATACCGTCGTTGAACGCAAAGTAGGAGTTGGTCCAGTTGGTGAGTTTGTAAGTTTGCCAACTGAGGTTGTTGTACAGCACGAAGTAGTTGTCGGGCCACTTCAGGCGCGTACCGAGGCCGGCGTTGAAGCCGAATACCTCGAACATCTTGTCCGTTGAAAGGATGCCGATTGCAAGGTAGGAGTCCGTCATCCTGGAATAGTATCCGGAGATGGAAAGGGAAGTGGGACGCTTGCCGAAGAGCCAGGGCTCAGTGAAACTGGCGCTGAGGTTGGTGTAATAACGGCCGTTTGTCTGGAAGCGGAAAGCAAGGTTCTGGGCATCTCCAAGCGGCACGGGCCTCCAGGCACCCTTCTCGAACATACGGCGGGTAGAGAAGTTGTTGAAACTCACGCCCGCTGTGAGAACAAAGGTGTTGCCGCCCCAACCGCCGGAGAGTTCCAACTGGGAAGACGGCTTCTCCGTTACATTATATATAACGTCTACGGTGTTGTTGAGTTGGTTGGGGATGATGTTGTAGCCGGATCCGTACTGCATTATGGCCTCTGCGTCAAACTGGCCCATGGAGGCAATCTCACGGATGGAACGCTCGAAGTCGCTCTGGGAGAAGAGGTATCCGGGCCTTGTCATAAGTTGGCGGCGGACCACTTTCTCATTTGTGAGGTCATTGCCGTTGATGATAACCTCGTTGAGCGTTGCCGGCTTACCCTCCGATATACGCATCTCGACGTCAATTGAGTCGTTCTGGATATTGACTTCCACGGGAGTGACGTTGAAGAAGAGAAAACCGTTGTCCTTGTACATCTTGGAGACGTCGTATTCATTCTCCTTGCCGCCGCCGTGGAGGCGCTTTTCCATAGTGACAACGTCATATACATCTCCCTTCTTGATCTGGAGGATGTTGTTGAGGACTTCAGATGGATACACGGAGTTACCCGTCCAGGTGATGTTGCGGAAGTAATACTTCTTGCCCTGGTCGAAGTCCATATCAATGTTGAGGTGTTTGTCGTCAATCAGATAGACAGAGTCCCTCACAAGGCGGGCGTCACGGTAACCTGCCTCGTTGAAGGCGTCCAGGACCGTCTTACGGTCTGTCTGGTATTCTTTCTCCTTGAACTTCTTGGACTTGAAGAAATTGTACCACGTTGCGGCGTGGGTCTCCTTCATATTCTTGGCAAGTTTGCGCTCCTTGACATCCGTATTACCCGTGAAGTTGATCTTCTTGATATGAATCTTCTTGCCGCGGTCCACAACAAAGTTCACGCGGATTGCGCTGCGGATAACGGAGTCCTTGGAGACCTCCGTGTCCACCTTCACGTTGTTGAATCCCTTCTCCTTATAGTAGCGCTTTATGATGTCCGTGGAGGTGTTTTTCACGTAATCCGAGAACTCACGGCCGGGGCGGAGGTTGAGCCTTTCCTGAAGGTCCTTCTTCTCACCGGATTTTACGCCGGTGTAGGTCCAGCGGGACACGCGGGGGCGTTCACGGATGACAACCTTCACCCACGCGGAATCGGCCTTAACTGAATCTATGCGAACGGCAACGTCCTCAAAATACTTCTGGGCAACAAGACGGCGGACGATTCCCGTTACGTCGTCTCCGGGGACGGTTATTTCCATTCCAGCCTTCAGGCCCGTCAGTTGGAGGATCTGGTTCTCTGAGAAGTACTGGTTGCCCTCTACGCCCACGCCGCCCACCGTGTACTTGCGGGGGTGGGAATAATCTATCTCTACGCTGCTCTGGGCCCTGAGGGTTATCCCAAGGAGCGCCAGAACCACTATCAAAACCAGTTTTCTCACAGTCATCAAATGTTCAATCCTACAAAGTTAACATTTTTATTTAACTTTTCCATATCTGCGGTCCCTGCGGGCGTATTCGTCAAGGGCTTCCTGGAACTGCGGCTTACGGAAATCGGGCCACAGGACGTCCGTGAAATAGAATTCGGTGTATGCGCACTGCCACAGCAGATAATTGGATATGCGGATTTCTCCGGAGGTGCGGATAAGAAGGTCCGGATCCGGGATACCGGCCGTGACAAGATATTTGTCAAAGTCCTGGATCTCAAGCGATTCAATTTCTTTGGCCGATAAAGACGCCGCCGCCTTTTTCATAGCCTGTAGGATGTCCCACTTGCCGCTGTAACTTAGGAATACGACGCAGGTGGTGCCGGTGTTCCCGGCGGTTTCCGCCATCATGGAGTCTATCCCGGCGTTGAGGGAGTCAGAGAGACGGGCCCTGTTTCCAAGCACAACAAAGCGGATGTTGTACTTCATGAATCGGCCCAACTCATTTTTCATGGACTTCATCATCAGTTCCATAAGGGTCATGACCTCATCCTTTGGCCTGTTCCAGTTTTCCTCTGAAAAGGCGTAAAGGGAAAGGTATTTGATGCCCTTTTCAACTGCATACTCAAGGCAGGCACGGACGCTTTCAACGCCCTCCATATGCCCGAAGACACGCTCACGGCCGCGGGCCTTTGCCCACCTGCCGTTGCCGTCCATAATGATAGATACGTGCTGCGGTATCCTTTCTTCCATAAGAAATTACTCGTTGTTACGCATATCCTCTCCCCAGAAAAGGCGTGAGGTGAGAGCCTTCACAAATCCGGATTCCGGGAGCCGGACACGTTTAAGCGAAAACTGTGCCATCTCCACGTGGATTGTCCAGTCTGTCTGGATTTCTTCAACGCGGTTGTCCATGGACATTGTGGCCTTGCCGTCACGGGACTCGAAGGAGATGTCTATCTTGGCGGTTTCAGGTATGACGATAGGACGCACGTTTAGGTTGTGCGGGGAGATAGGGGCCAGCACCAGGACCTTTGTGTCAGGCATACAGATGGGGCCTCCCACGGAAAGGGAGTAAGCGGTTGAGCCTGAAGAGGTTGCAACCAGGAGGCCATCGGCCCAATATGTGGGAAGGGGCTCTCCGTCAATACTCACGTGGATGCCCAGGACGGAAGAACCGCTGCGGTGAAGCGCCACCTCGTTGACGGAATAAGGGAGCATGCCGATTGTGCGGCGCGCCTCCGGACCCTTGAGCGTTGCGTTGAGGACGGTGCGGTACTCTATGCTGAAATCTCCCTCCACGAGGGCTTTGCGCACGGCCTCCGGCCTGTTTTCGCAGAGGAAGCCTATGCGGCCGAAGTTCACTCCCAGGATGGGAAGGCCGATATCGGCCACCGTATGCGCCGCGCTGAGGAAAGTGCCGTCCCCGCCCATGGAGAGCACGAGGTCCGTTTCCGGGCGGACATCGGCCTTCTTCTTTATCTCATAAACCTCAAAGGTTGCCTCCTCAAGGTCCTTCAGGAGGGCCTTCATGCGGGTGTCTTCCCTTAACTCATCCTTCAGGATGAAATATCCTATTTTCATATCTTGATCATAAATCAACCTGCAAAAGTAACATATTTTGCACAAAAATCCTTACTTTTGTACCATAATAATATAGAGAATATGACAAGACTCAGCGTAAATATCAACAAAATTGCCACCATCCGTAACGCCCGCGGCGGCAATGTCCCGGACGTCACGCTGGCGGCCCAGAAATGCGAGGAATTCGGCGCAGAGGGCATCACGGTGCACCCAAGGCCTGATGAAAGGCATATAAGGTATGCCGATGTAAGGGAAATCCGCCCGCTCATAAAGACGGAATTCAACATTGAGGGAAATCCTACGGTCCAGAGTTTTGTGGACCTTGTGATGGAGGTGGTGCCGGACCAGGTGACGCTGGTTCCGGACGGCCACAACGCCATCACCTCAAACGCCGGCTGGGACACAATTGCAAACAAGGAACTTCTCACCGGCCTTGTGAAAACCTTCCACAGCAAGGGAATACGCGTTTCAATCTTCATAGATCCCGTGCCGGAGATGGCTTTCGGCGCTGCGGAATGCGGGGCCGACAGAGTTGAACTCTACACCGCCGCCTATGCGGAGAACTATCCCAGGGACCCTGAAAAAGCCATAGACCCCTACCTTGAGACCGCCGTGGCGGCGCGTGATGCGGGCCTTGGCCTTAACGCCGGGCACGACCTATCCCTGGAGAACCTGGCCTATTTCATCCGCACAATTCCCTGGACCGACGAAGTCTCTATCGGCCACGCGCTTATCTCAGATGCCCTGTATATGGGCCTTGAGAAAACAATTGGGGCGTATCTTACGGAAATCCGCAAAAAATAACTATCTTTGCAAGTTCAGACAAATACTAAAAACGTTATATGAAAAAGATCAGCATCATCGCAGGAGTAGTTGCCCTTATGGCATTTGCAGTGTCCTGCAACCAGAACCAGGCCGCCGCTCCGGAAGCCGCAGCCGCTCAGGACAGCACAGCCGTAGCAGGCAGCATCGTTTATTTCAATATGGACAAGGTTATGCAGGGCTACGATATGGCCAATGACCTCAACTCCGTATTCGAGACCAAAACCTCCGGCATCCAGTCAGAGATTGACCGCCGCGGCAAGAAACTGGAAAAGGACATGACAGATTTCCAGAACAAGGTGGACAAAGGCCTCCTCACCACTTCAGTGGCTCAGGCCCAGTACCAGAAGATCCAGCAGCAGCAGCAGGACTACCAGCAGTATGTTGTGCGCAAGCAGCAGGAAATGGGTGAAGAGCAGCAGGTTATGATGAACCAGATTGCAAACGCAATCGCAGAATACGTTGAGGAGTACAATGCAGAGCACCAGTACGCCCTCATCCTTGCAACCGCAGGCGCAATCCTCTCAACTCCCGTTGTGACCGGAGACCCTAAACTGGACATCACGGATGACCTCCTTGCCGGCCTTAACGCCGCCTATATCAAGACCAAAGAGGCTTCCAAGAAGTAAGTTCTGCCGTGAGGATCGCGGTACTTTCAAGTTTTTACCCGCTTCGCGGAGGCATTTCCCAGTTCAACGCTGCACTGCTGGCGGAACTGGGAAAATGTCATAAAGTAAAGGCGTGGAATTACCGCCGCCAGTACCCCTCTTTCCTCTTTCCCGGAAAGACGCAGTACGTAACCCCTGAGGATGAAGCGGCGCCGGTGGAAGCAGATGCTACCCTGGATACGCTGAATCCTTTCACCTGGATAAGTACGGCAAAGGCCATAAGGGCCTGGAAGCCGGATCTTCTTATCCTTCCGTACTGGATGAGTTGGTTTGCACTGCCGCTTGGGTTTGTTGGAAGAAGGTGCGGGGTAAAGTGCCTTGGGCTCCTTCACAATGTGATTCCCCACGAGCCCCACTTTTTTGACGCACCGCTCACCCGGTACTACCTCAAGGCCTGCAGCGGCTTTGTGTGCATGGCGGGAAGCGTTGAAAAGGACCTTTTAAGGCTTAAGCCCGGCGCCCCCCATATTGTAATGCAGCACCCGCTGTACACTCATTTTGGGGAGAGGCTCGAAAGGAAAAGCAAGGGCACCAAAAACCTTCTTTTCTTTGGCCTCATAAGGGAATACAAGGGCCTTGACATACTCCTGGAGGCATTCCGGGACCTTCCGGAAGACTACAGGCTTACAATAGCCGGAGAATGCTACGGGCCGTTTGACAAATACCGGGAGATAATTGACTCCCTGCCCGGAAAAGACCGCATAGAGGTGCATGAGGGCTATGTTAGGGATAGTGAGGTGAAGAATTACTTCAGTGAGGCCGATTTAGTGGTTCTGCCGTACCGGAGCGCCACCCAGAGCGGAATAAGCGCAATAGCCTGCCACTTTGGAGTGCCCATGCTGGTGACGGACGTCGGCGGCCTCAAGGAAGAAGTGGGGGAGACTGGCACGGGGATTGTTGCAAGTTCCCCGGCCCCGGAGGAAATCCGGAAGGAAATCCTCCGCTTTTTTGCCGATGACTCCATCCGTAAGGACTGTGAGGCGGCAATGGCCAGTGAGAGGGAGCGGCTCAGTTGGAGCGCCTTCTCCGCGGCCTTAACAGAATTTGCAAAAACGTTGTGACTATGAAACGTTTTCTTACAATACTTCTATCGGCACTGATGTGCACTGCCGTAATGGCGCAGGAATACGTTCCTACGCCCGTTACCGTTTCAAAGGAGAAGGTAAAACTGAACGGCAAGGTGTACCTTTCCCACGTCGTCCTGGAGCGCCAGACTCTCTACGGCATCTCCAAGGCCTACGGCGTGACGGAGGAGGACCTATATGAGGCAAACCCTTCCCTCCGTGAGACCGGCCTCCAGAAAAACGCCATCCTGCTGGTCCCTTTCCGCGAGCAGGCGGCATCCGTCCAGGATGCCCCCCAGGAGGAAAAAGGCTACACTGAGCACACCGTGAAGTGGTACGAGGACATTGAGGACATTGCCCGTAAGTACAACATTTCCGTGAAGGAACTGATGGACTACAACGGCCTCAAGAGCCGGAAACTCTCTTCCCGCCAGGTCCTGAAGATCCCCGTGAAGCACGTGGCGTTTGAGATTGCCGATCAGGTCGGCAATGACGGCGCGGCCGGCAATGACGGTACGGCCGGCAATGACGGTACGGTCGGCCATGACGAAAATAACGTCATTCCCGACTCCGATCGGGAATCTCCCGCCCCGAAGGTGGAGGATGAGAACCTCTCCTTCACCCCCAAGCAGGACGTGGAGTTCTCACTGGTACTGCCCCTGAAGGCATCCGGCAACGTCAGCGAACTCAATATGGACTTCTACTCCGGCGTCCTTATGGCCGTGAAAGACCTTGAGGCAGACGGCCTTAAGATAAAGATGAACGTCTTTGACCTTATGGCCGGAATGCCCAATATGGATATCCTCACAAGGGGAGACTTTGTGCTTGGTCCCGTGGCTTCAAGGGATATGGAGGCGGTTCTCCAGAGGGTGGACGGCAAGGTTACGGTGGTTTCCCCGCTGGACCAGAAAACCGCAGCCCTGTCCCAGAACTACACCAATTTCATTCTTGCCCCAACTCCTATCGACAACCAGTGGGAAGACCTTGCAGAGTGGATTGGAGAGGATCTTGACGATGACGACAGGATTGTGTTTGTGACTGAAAAGGGAGCAAGCAATGTATCGGCCTCAGTGGCTCTCAGAAGCGCCCTGGCACGGAAGGACATCCCTTATCAGATCCTCAGTTACGCCATTGTTGAGGGCACTTCCATCCCCGGCACGCTTGAAGGAATGCTCACAAAGGGCGGAGAGAACCGCATCCTTGTGGCCTCTGAAAGCGAGGCTTTTGTGGGAGATGTGGTGAGGAATATCGGCATAATGATGGGTAAGGGCTACGATGTTGTGATGTACGCCCCGTCAAAGGTGCGTACCTTTGAAACCATCGAGGGCAGCGACTACCACGCCGCAAGGCTCCACATAAGCAGTTCCTACTTTGTGGACTACTCAAATTCCAAGGTAGACGCCTTTGTAAAGGCCTACAGGGCCCTTTTCAAGACGGAGCCTTCCCAGTTCGCCTTCCAGGGGTACGACACCGCCCGCTACTTCATAGAAAGATGCACCAAGGGTGTCCGCCAGGCCCACGGCCTTCACACGGACTTCTCCCTGGAGTTTGACGCCAACGGCAACGCCGCAAACAAGGCAGTGCGCCGCATAGTTTACCACAAAGATTTCACAACATCCATTGAAAGATAGTATGGAAAAAGTTAAGTGCCTCATCCTTGGCGGCGGCCCTGCCGGCTTCACGGCGGCAATCTACGCTTCGCGCGCAAACCTGGAGCCCGTCCTGTATGAGGGCATACAGCCGGGCGGGCAGCTCACCACCACAACCCTCGTGGAGAATTTCCCGGGCTTTCCGGGAGGGGTGGACGCCATCACGCTGACGGACGGAATGAGGGAGCAGGCCAGGAATTTTGGGGCCGATATCCGTCAGGGATCGGCAACCAAAGCGGATTTATCACAGCGTCCTTTCCGCATCACCATTGACGACGAAAAGGAGATTGAGGCCGAAACCCTTATCATCGCTACGGGCGCCCAGGCAAAGTATCTGGGGCTTGAGAGCGAGAAAAAGTATATGGGTATGGGAGTATCGGCCTGCGCCACCTGCGACGGCTTTTTCTACCGTAAGCGCACCGTGGCGGTTGTGGGCGGCGGAGACACCGCCTGCGAGGAAGCCCTGTACCTTGCCGGCCTTGCAAAGAAGGTGTATATGATAGTGAGAAGGGACGTTTTCCGCGCTTCAAAGATTATGGGAGACCGCGTCCTTAACACCCCCAACATAGAGGTCCTCTGGAACTGCAACACAAAGGAAGTCCTTGGAGACGGCACCGCAGTAACGGGCGCAAGGCTTCTCCGGAAAGACGGCACCGTGTTCGATATTGAGATAGACGGATTCTTCCTTGGAATAGGCCATGCGCCGGGTTCCGCCCTCTTTGAAGGGCAGTTGGAACTTGATGCCAACGGCTTCATAGTGACAAAGGGAAAGACCTCCTGCACCAGCGTAGACGGCGTTTTTGCCGCCGGAGACGTCCAGGATCCCACCTACAAGCAGGCCGTGACGGCCGCGGCATCAGGGTGCGTAGCCGCCCGTGACGCAGAAAAATACCTCCATCAGCAATGAAAAAGTTTCTGATAATCACTGTGGCTGTTTTATCGGCCATAATTTCCTGCAAAAGCCAGTACGAAGTACTTCTGGCCTCTAGCGACGTAGACGCCAAATACAAGGCAGCAATGGAGTTCTTTGCCAATAAGAAGTACCAGAAATCGGCCCAACTGTTTGAATCCATGGCGGTTCTTACCAGCGGCACCTCCCGCGACGACACCGTGCAGTACTACTGGGGCCTGTCAAATTACCGCGCCAAGGACTATTATACGGCCGAATCCAACTTCTCAAAGTTCATAGAGAACTTCCCGCAGAGCCCCTTCACCCCGGACGCCCAGTTCTACAGGCTGGACTGCCTCTACAGGGCCACCTACCGCTGGGAACTGGACCAGAATCCCACGCGCGCCTGCATGAGCGCGATAAATGAATATATGAGGGAGCATCAGGCCGATGATATCCATCGGCCCGCATGCGAGGAAATGCTGAAGGACCTTCAGACCCGCCTTGACCGCAAGGACTACGAAGCCGGAAAGCAGTACTACCATATGGAAGACTACCTCAGCGCCCGCGTGAAACTGAAAAACGTGCTTAAAACCAACTCAGACAACGTTTACCGTGAGGACGTCCTCTACTATACCGCCATGGCCTCCTACCACTACGCCCGCCTGAGCGTGAAGGAAAAGCAGAAAGAACGCTACCTCGTTTTCACCGACGACTACCTCAATTTCATAAGCGAATACCCTGAATCCCACTACCGCCCGGAACTTGACCGCCTTTACCGCCAGGTGAATGAAAAATAATTGAAACTTTGTTGAAAATAGTCTGGTAAACTATATAGATCCCCGATCAGGTCGGGGATGACAAAACCCGATTAATCGGGATGACAAAAGAAGATTATGGAAAAGAAGAAAGTACCTCAGAACACCGTGACCCGCGACATCAAGAACCTTGCGGCTCCCACAGGAAACATCTATGAATCAGTAGTTATCCTCTACAAGAGGGCAAACCAGATAGCATCGGCGGAAAAGAAGGAACTGATGAAAAAACTTGAAGAGTTCCGCAACGACCGCGACACTATGGAGGAAGTCTTTGAGAACAAGGAGCAGATTGAAATCTCCAAGTACTACGAGCGCCAGCCCAAACCGGACCTGGTAGCAATCTCAGAGTTCGAGAACGGAGACCTCTACTACCGCGAGGCCGGTGAGGAGGAAACCCACGACATCAAGCCCGTAGAAGAAGAGTAATAATGCTCAGGGCCCTATCCGTCTCCAACTACATTCTGATAGGCTCTCTGGAACTTGAGTTTCCGGAGGGTCTTGTCATTATAAGCGGAGAAACCGGAGCGGGAAAAAGTATCCTCCTGGGTGCTCTGAGCCTTGTTTTAGGCGCCAAGGCCGATTCCGGTATGGTTGGCTCCCACGGGGAGAACTGCGTTGTTGAGGCTGAGTTCAGCGTGGACGCTGCGCTCCGGAAAGTCCTTGAGGAAAAGGACATTCCCGTGGAGGGAGATTCGCTTATCCTTAGGCGTGTTGTTTCCAAGAGCGGCCGGTCCCGCAGTTTTGCGGGGGATGAGCCTGTTTCGGTAGGGGATCTTCAGGAGATATCGGCCCTTCTTATTGACATCCATTCCCAGCACCAGACGCTGCGGCTGCAGGACCCGCGGTTCCGGACGGAGGTCCTGGACCTTTACGGCGGCACGGTGGAACTTAGGGAACGCACGGCGGCGGCGCAGCAGGCGCTTAATGCCGCAACGCGTTCTCTTGAAGAACTTCGTGAGAAAAAGGCTCTGGCGCTTAGGGATCAGGAGTACAATCACTCCCGCTGGCAGAGGCTGGAGGAAGCCCGTCTTGTCCCCGGAGAACTGGAGGATCTGGAGGCGGAGCAGAAGGCCCTTGCGCACGCGGAAGAAATTAAGGAAAAACTCTCCGAGGCTTATGAGTTAGTTTCAAATTTGAAACTTAAAGATGCCTCCAGGATACTTGAGAGGGCATCGGCATATATTCCGCACCTTGAGGAACTGGCTGGCCGGCTGGAGAGCGCACGCATAGAAATAGAAGACATTGAGGCGGAGGTAGAGAGCCTTGGAGCGCGTACGGAGGCATCACCGGAAAGGCTGCAGGCCGTGGAGGAAAGGCTGTCACTTCTTTACTCACTGATGCAGAAATACGGAGTCTCTTCCGTGCAGGAACTTGCCGCGGAAAGGGACCGCCTGAAGGCGCTTGTCATGAGCACTGAGACAATTGAGGAAGATGAGGCGGCGCTGGAGGCGGAGGTGTCATCGGCCAGGAAGGCGTATGCCGGGCTTTTGAAAGAGTTGTTTGAAAAGCGTACCGCCGCTGCGGGGCCGTTTGCATCGGCCATTCAGGAGCAATTACGCTACCTTGAACTTGACCACGCCGCATTTGAAGTGAAGGTGGGGGAGAGCAGCGTGGATTTCCTTTTCTCTTCTACCGGCAGGGCGCCCCAGGACGTTGCCAAGGCGGCTTCCGGAGGCGAACTTTCCCGCATTATGCTAAGCCTCAAGGCCCATATGGCGCGGCTTACGCATATGCCAACGCTGGTTTTTGATGAGATTGACACCGGAGTTTCTGGATCGGCCGCAGATAAAATGGGCTCCCTGGTGTGCTCCATGGGCGCTTCCATGCAGGTTTTTGCAATTACGCACCTTCCGCAGGTGGCGGCTAAGGGAAACGCGCATTACCTTGTTTCAAAATCGGCCGATGTAACTTCCGTGAAGGCTCTTGACGCCGATGGCCGCGTGCAGGAGATTGCCCGTATGCTTTCCGGCTCCGTGATTACCCCGGAAGCCATTGCCAACGCTAAGTCACTTCTTAAATAATGGCAGTAAAACCCCAGAAAGGCGTCCGCAGCGTTGAAGAGTTCAAGACGCAACTTCACCGGCACGGCCTCAAGGCCACGCGCCCCAGGATTGCCGTGCACACGGTGATGATGGACCTGGTCCACGCATCGCCTGACCAGGTTGTGGAAAGGTTCCGTGAAGCCGGCGTGAAAGTTACCGTGGCTTCCGTGTACAATATCCTCTCTGAACTGTCTGACAACCACATCTATGCCCGCAGGCTTTCCGCTGCCGGGAAGATGTTCTTTGATGCCATCCCTGAGTCACACGTCCACCTCTACGACCGTGAGAACCACACTTATAGGGATGTTGTGGACGAGGAATTATCGGCCATAGTGGAGGAGCATCTTGGCCGCCGCAAGTTCAAAGGCTACTCCATCGAGGACATAGACATCCAGTTTGTGGTCCGTCCCACTAAACGTAAAAAATAGTTGGGAAAATGCTTTTTCTTGTGTAAATTTGTAAGACAAATTATAACACTTAATTAAAAACTGATATGAAAACAACGGACATTATGGCACGCCTTCAGGCCAAGTACCCCGGAGAGAAGGAGTATCTGCAGGCTGTTCAGGAAGTTCTGGAATCTATTGAGGATGTGTACAATCAGCATCCTGAGTTTGAGCAGGCAAAGATAGTTGAGCGTCTGGTGGAGCCGGACCGCATCTTCTCTTTCCGCGTTACTTGGATAGATGACCGCGGTGAGGTCCAGACCAACACCGGCTACAGGATCCAGTTCAACAGTGCTATCGGCCCTTACAAGGGCGGTCTCCGTTTCCATAGGGCCGTGACCCCTTCAATGCTAAAGTTCCTGGGCTTTGAACAGACCTTCAAAAACGCCCTCACAACCCTTCCTATGGGTGGCGCAAAGGGCGGCAGTGACTTTGACCCCGTGGGTAAGTCCAACGACGAGATCATGCGTTTCTGCCAGGCGTTCATGCTGGAACTTTGGAACTGTATCGGCCCGGATCAGGATATCCCTGCAGGTGATGTTGGCGTTGGCGGCCGTGAAATTGGCTACCTCTACGGAATGTACAAGAAACTGGCCCGCCAGTACAACACAGGTGTCCTTACCGGTAAGGGCGGCACCTGGGGCGGCTCCATTCTCAGGCCTGAGGCCACCGGCTTTGGCGCCCTCTATTTCACCCAGCACCTTCTCCAGAAGGCTGGCAAGGATATCAAGGGTTGCCGCGTGGCTCTCTCCGGCTTTGGTAACGTTGCCTGGGGCGCCGCAACTAAGGCCCGCGAACTTGGCGCAAAGGTTGTTGCCATCAGTGGCCCTGACGGCGTATGCGAAATCCCCGGCGGCATTACCCCGGAAATGATTGACTATATGCTGGTTATGCGTGCCTCCAACCGCAACAAGGTGGAGGATATGGCAACTAAGTTCCCGGAACTTGCCAAGTTCACTCCTGGCAAGAAGTCCTGGAGCATCCCCGTGGACATCGCCCTCCCTTGCGCCTTCCAGAATGAACTTTCTGAGGATGATGCAAAAGAACTGAAGGCCAACGGCTGCTGGTGCTGCTGCGAGGTCTCCAATATGGGCTGCCAGCCCGGAGCCATCCACTTCTTCCAGCACAACGGCATCCTCTTCGCCCCCGGCAAGGCCGTGAACGCAGGCGGTGTGGCCACTTCCGGCCTGGAAATGACCCAGAACGCAGAGCACATCTCCTGGAGCGGCGCAGAGGTTGATGAGAAACTCCACTTCATCATGAAGTCCATCCACGAGCAGTGCGTGAAGTACGGCACCCAGCCTGACGGCAGCGTAGACTACGTCAAGGGCGCAAACATCGCCGGCTTCATGAAGGTTGCTACCGCCATGCTGGAGCAAGGGACGATCTAATCGGCCCGCGCTGGCGCGTAAATAACTGACTCTCAGCGAATTGCTTCTAGTCGGGTGCACTTCCAGGTGCACCCGACTTTGCGTAAGTGGCTGGGGGAGAGGGGGTTGCGGGGCAGTATTGTTTATGCCATTGAAAATGCGTAAATTTGTAAGCTAAATAAAACATAAACCATCTTTATGAGAAAGCTCATTGCAGCGCTTGCTGTTATAGCGGCGGTGGCCACGGTCTCCTCCTGCGGGGGAGGACGCACAAAGGCGGCCCGTCTGCTGGAAAACTATGCGCTGGTAACAATCCCCGCACCGGATCTTTCCGGCATCACAGATAATGGAAAGGAGGTACTGAACCTCTACAGATTTGCCGCAGATCAGGCCGATGCAATCTACTGGAAGCAGAATTTCGGCCCTAAATCCACCTTCGACGGCCTTCAGGATTCCGCAGAGAAAGAGTTCGCATACGTGAACTACGGCCCCTGGAACCGCATAGACGGAGAACCCTTCATCTACGGATACGGCAAGAAGCCCCTGGGCGCAAAGTTCTATCCGGCCGATATGACGGAGGAAGAGTTCCGCGCCCTGAAGGATCCCGCAAAGGAAAGCCCCTACACCATTATCCGCAGGAAGGAAGACCGCACCCTTGAGGTTGTGTGGTACCACGATGCCTACGCAGAGGAAGTCCGCAAGATATCAGACCTTCTGAAGGCTGCGGCCGATATTACCATCAAGGAAAGCGTCCGGGAATACCTCCTTGCAAAGGCAGAGGACGTTCTCACTGACAACTATATGGCCAGCGAGCGTGCCTGGGAGCAGATGACAGACAGCAAGATGGACCTTGTGATCGGCCCCAATGAAGCAATTGACGACGAACTTTACGGCATCAAGGCTTCCTACGGCGCATACGTGCTCCTGAAGAACGAGGAACGCACAAACCTCATCAAGGAGGTGTGCGCATATGTTCCCGGCCTGGACCCGGAGTTTAGCTCAAAGGTGTATGCCTGCGACGTGATCTATTACGGAGGCTATCCCAACGCTGGTTACAAGAACATAGGCTGCAACGTTTCCGGCAACCGCGCCATCATTTTCGGCAATATTATCAGGGAGAAGTACAACCGCACCGTCTTCCCGGCCGGAATGCTCCTCTTTGAAGGCGACGACCGCGCTCATCTTGACGCCAACGCCTTCTGGTGGGGCATTGTGTTCCGTGAGATTGCAAAGAACCTGGTGGAAAGAAACCACGCCCTGGGGAACGAAGCTCTCACGTTTGAGAAAGCGGAGGCTAATGTCCTTGGAGCGCTTCTGGCTGCCCAGTTGGTGGATGAGAACCGCATCAGCGCCCTCATCACAAAGCGTGACATCCTTGCCACATTCATCGCAAACACCATCCGTTCCACGCGCTTTGGTTTTGCCGATGCAACCGGCCGCGCAAACCTCATAGTGTATAACTACCTCACTGAGGAGGGCGCAATCACCCGCAAGGTTTCCGGAAAATACAAGATTGATTATGCCAAGACAGTTGAGGCCCTCCAGGCTCTCAGCGATGCCATTAAAGGCATCCAGGCCAGCGGAGACTATGATGCCGCCGTGGAGTTTGCAGGCACATACGCATTTGTGCCCCAGGCCATCCAGCAGGACGTAGTGAACCTGGAACTGGAAAAAATCCCCGTAGACATACGTTTTGAATACGAAAAATAAAAGATAGAAATGGAAAAGAAATTCAACGCAAAAATGTGGGTGTTCCTGCCCCTGGTGCTCATCATTTTCATTTTCCTCTGGGCCGTTCCCACAAGTTTCTTCGGGATTGAGGCCCTCACCGTGGTACAGCAGAGGGTGATTGCCCTGTTTGTGTTTGCAGCCCTTATGTGGATATTTGAGATTATCCCCAACTGGGCCACATCCCTGATGGTGATTGTGATTGCGCTGCTTACGGTGTCAAACAAGGGTATCGGCCTTTTCTGCAATCCCCAGTACGGCACCCTGGTGCCCTACGGCCGCATTATGAGTTCTATGGCCGATCCCGTGGTGATGCTGTTCCTGGGCGGCTTTGTGCTGGCAATCATGGCAGAGAAATACGGCCTTGACGTGACGCTGGCCCGCGCCCTTCTGAAACTCTTCGGCACCAAGCCCGAGATAGTTCTGCTGGGCTTCCTCATCATGATTTCCATCTTCTCCATGTTCATGAGTAATACCGCCACCGCCGCAATGATGCTGGCCCTTCTCACCCCGGTGCTTTCAAAATTACCGGCCGATGACAAGGGAAAGATAGGCCTTGCCCTGAGTATCCCCGTGGCGGCAAACCTTGGAGGTATTGGAACGCCTATCGGCACTCCTCCCAACGCTACCGCAAAGGGTGCTCTGGAGCAGGCCGGCATTGACGTTTCATTTGGCGAATGGTGCGTCCATATGATCCCTTACGTTATCATTATGATTGTGATTGCGTGGATTGTCCTCCGCATCATGTTCCCCTTCAAGACAAAGAAACTTGTACTTGAGATACCGGAGAGTAAACAAAAGAAAGACTGGAAGTTAGTGGTGGTGTGGATTACCTTTGTGGGGACCATCCTCCTTTGGGCAACCGAGCAACTTACCCACATCAATTCCAACATTGTGGCTCTCATTCCGCTTGGCGTTTTCACCGCAACGGGCCTCTTTGGAAAGAATGAGATCAAGGAGATCAACTGGACGGTGCTGTGGCTTGTAGCCGGCGGCTTCTGCCTTGGATACTGCCTGCAGGATACCGGCCTTGCAAAGGTCCTTATACAGGCCATTCCGTTTGGAAGCATGAGCGTTGTGGTGGTACTTATCATCGCGGGCCTTGTGTGCTACTTCCTCAGTAACTTCATCTCAAACTCCGCTACGGCAGCCCTTCTTATCCCTATCCTTATTGTGGTTGCCAACGGTATGGCAGACCCTGAAGCCGCAAACAACGCGCAGTTCCTTGCAATGGGCGGCACCAGCGCAATGATCATCTTCATTGCGGTTTGCGCATCAATCGCAATGCTGTTCCCTATTTCCACGCCGCCTAATGCCATTGCCTCCTCCACCGGTATGGTAGAGACCAAGGATATGACCAAGGTAGGCCTTGTGATGGGCCTCGTGGGCTTTGTGCTTGGCTACTTCTGGCTTACTAAACTTTTCCCGTTTGCATAATATGAAAAAACTTATTCTCATAGCAGCGGCACTGATGGTAACGGTCAGTGCATTTGCTCAAGGGGAGGACAACACCCCCAAGTACAGTTACAAACAGACCGGCTTTGCCAGCGTTCCCAAAGTGGGAGGCTACATCATTGGAGGTTACAAGTACAGTGACCTTGCAACCGCAAACGGCGGCCCCGGTTTCAACTGCAGGCTTATCCGTCTCTATGTAGACGGCAGCATCTTCAATGACTTCAAGTACCGCATCCAGTTCCAGGCCAACGGAACCAGCCCTCACGTGAAGGATTTCTTCATTGAGTGGGCTCATTGGAAAGAGTTCTCAATAAAGATGGGCCAGTTCAAACGCGCATTCACCTTCGAGAACCCTATGAACCCCTGGGACGTGGGCGTGGGAGATTTCTCACTCCTGGTACAGAAGTTCGCAGGTATGGGAGACCGTCTTGGAGAAGCCAATATGGGCGGCCGTGACGTTGGTATCCAGATTCAGGGTGACCTTTTCCCCATAGGTGAGAAGAAGTACAGACTCCTGCACTATCAGTTAGGCGTTTACAACGGCCAGGGCATCAACGTAACGGACGTTAACCGCGCAAAGGATATCATAGGTACCATCCAGTTCCAGCCCATTCCTGGCCTGTTTATTGGCGCCTTTGGCTGGACCGGTTACTGGAGAAATGCAGAAGGCACAGACCTCAAGCGTGAACGCATCAGCGCCGGCCTTAAGTACGACTACGACAACTGGACCGTACGCGCCGAATACGCAACCGCAATTGGCGGTGAGGTTCAGGAGAGCGGTGCGGCCGATGCCTTCTATGTTACCGTGGGCGTTCCCGTCCTCCCTTGGCTCAAGGTTTACGCCAAGTGGGACGAGTTCCGCGCAGCAGGCACTCCGGAGTCTGCCCACGACCTTATTTCCGCCTGCCTTAACTTCCGCCTTCACAAGAATCTAAACTTCCAGGTGGAATACAGATATCATAACAATAAAGTCCTGACAAATCCTCAATACAATGAGGTGTGGCTTATGGGATATATCAGATTCTAAAACGGGGCTTCGGATTTAGTTTTTGAAACATCCGGTTGCAAATCTTTTAATTTTACAATGGACCGTCTAAAAGACGGCCCATTTTTTTGCTTGTTTGGTTATAATTTCATATCTTTGTTTAGGATTATGAATTTCATACGCTTTCCAACCTTTTGAATAATTATCCGTATATAATACAATTGCAGGTTCTGTAGTATCAACTTCAAAATCTATAGAGTTCTCTTTGAAATTTAAAATATTTAAAGAATATTCTCCTTTAGCACCGAGTTTATATTGCGATTCTTTTTCTAAAATTATCGTATTAAAAATATCAAAATTCTTATCGCATAACATTTCATAAATTTTATTTTTATCCGTCTCTGTTATGCAACTGTAATATAA
>ONOQ01000084.1 GCA_900319485.1 uncultured Bacteroidales bacterium
CGGGATCCTGGATTTGGGAAATTCTCCAGCAAAGGCTCATATCCCATTCCGGAGCGCCATAGGCAAACTGGCCGATATCAATCCAGAGGGTACGGTCCCCGTCCGTGATGATATTTCCTATCTGCAAATCTCCGTGAAGGCAGGTGGGAGTGTCAGGGACATTCTCCAGGATGGGCATGACCTTCTCCTTCAGAAAAGCGGGGACGGCGTCTTTCCGATTGTAGAATTCAATCATACGGGCCTTCATCGAAGGGATGCGGGTTGTATCGGCCTTCATTGCGTGAAGGTCACGGCTGGCCTTGGCAAAACGGAGGGAGATTTCCTCCATACGCTCCGGCTCCTCTGAGATGATGCGGCAGAAGGAACGCTTGTTCTCAATTAGTTCATACTCAGTCCCTACGCGTTCGCCGTCTGTTATGAGCCTGAAACTCCTTGAAGGCAAAAGTGGCGTCAAAACCCGGATTGAATAGTTTTGCAAGGCGTTTTTCACTCTTATGTGTATACGCTACGCCCTGCCCGCCTTCTCCGCTGTAGGTGTAGTCTGAAAGATTGATGTGCTGATATTTTTCCATAGACTTTTATCTATGCAAATATAGCAATTTTGACTGGTATTATGCATTTAGGGGTCCAAGTCCCCTACAGCCTAACCGCAAAAACACCCTATTTTTGCGGTTAGGGGTACACGCGTTCAACAGCCTACCGCACTTTGGTATCTTCATATCGGACCTGAAGTTTGTGATTGTCTTTTCCCAACCCTTTGTTTTATTTCCGAAATTGTGTATATTTGCACAGTTTTAGAAATACAATGAACTATTACGAATTCAAAAAGCAATACTCGGGGCAAGGTGTTTTTTCCTTAAACAGTATAGAGAGAAGCAGCGACAACAGCCTTTCCTCCAACCTAAGGCGCTGGAAGGGCGAGGAAAAAATCCTGCGCATCCGCCAGGGCTGGTACCTTTTCCCCGATGAGGCAGGAAGGAGGGACGTACGTATGGCAGCGGCCGGTAAAATCTATTGTCCATCTTACCTCAGCCTGGAATATGTCCTCTCGTGGCACGAAATAATCCCGGAAACTGTCCTTGCGCTTACATCCGTGAGTACGTTGAAGACCGCCGTATTTGACACTCCGATCGGTTATTATTCCTACCGGCACGTTTCCCCGAACCTGTTTTTCGGGTATAAGCCCCTCCTGCCGAGGGATGGTTTGCCGTGCTTAATGGCAACCCCGGAGAAAGCCCTATTGGACCTTCTTTACTTCCACCCTGAATACAAATCGGCCAGTGATATGGAGAATCTTCGCCTTGACAGGGATGCTATGCGCGAAGAGTTTGACTGGAAGCGTTTCCGCGCCTTTTTAGAGCGATTTGACAATAGGGCTCTTTCACAGAGAGCCGCAGTAATAGAGAAGACTTATGCTTGACCTTCAAAACATCAGAGCCTTTTATCCCGGTTTTCCGGAAAGTCCTGACACAGACATCCAACTCTACAAGGAATATCTGGAACTGATGGTCCTGGACTATCTGTCCTCCCACCCCCTGATTGGGAAACTTACGTTTATCGGTGGCACTAACCTGCGTCTTCTCAGGCAGATAGACCGGTTTTCCGAGGATTTGGACTTTGATTGCAAGAATCTCTCGCAGGAGGAGTTCGTAAGCCTCACAGATGATGTAGTCCGCTTCCTAAGGCGGAACGGACTTCCTGCTGTCGCCAAGGAAAAGGAGAGTGATGCCCTGACGGCTTTTCGCAGAACCATTCAGCTCCCGCAACTGCTTTACGACCTGGGATTGTCCCCTTACCGGGAAAAGAAGTTCGTGCTGAAGATTGAGGCTCAGGACCAGGGAGTGGATTATCAGCGAGAAATGTTCACCGTGAACAGGGACGGATTCTATTTCAGGATCCCCTCACCTTCAGATGCCACGCTGTATGCAATGAAACTTTCCACCATTCTCCACCGCGGGAAAGGCCGGGATTTCTACGATGCCATGTTTCTGCGCTCCAGGAGTGAACCAGATATGAACTATCTTTCGCAACGGGAGGGCATTGCAACCGACGAGGAACTGAGATGCCGGATGAAGCAGGCGTGCGGCAGGACGGATTTTCGCCTCAAAGCACAGGATTTCAAGTACTTGCTATTTTACCCGGAAAACTCATCCCGCATTTTGGACTTCCCTGCTCTGTGGGAATGAATGGTTGTACCTTTTTCCGAGCACTGCCATATTCTTCTCTGACTCGGAACGGAATGAGTGTCTCAAGCACTTCAACAAGGCGGGGTCGGACTACGGCTTCGTGGTCCCAATGAAGGGCGTGAAGGACGGGTTCGTGTCTACCGGAACCTCACTCTCCTACTTTGCCATCCTCACCAAAATCTTCCAGCGCCGCCCTCATCCTTACTAGAACTGAATCAAGGGCGGGAAGGTTCTCCGCCCTGATGGGCTCAGAGGGCGGGGACTCCAGTTTCAGCGGATTGATGGGAGATCCGTTTCTCCACACGCGGAAGTCAAGGTGCGGGCCGGTGGCGGTTCCGGTCATTCCAACGTACCCGATGACCTGGCCCTGGGATACTCTCTGGCCGGCTTTTACGGCCATTTTGGAGAGATGGAGATAAGCGGTTGTATACACGGAATTGTGGCGGATCTTCACCATATTGCCGGCGCCGCCCTTGCCCCAGCCGGCGCTGAGGACGGTTCCGTCACCGATGCTCCTGACCGGCGTACCTGTGGGCGCGGCATAGTCCACCCCGGTATGAGCCCTTACAGTTCCGTGGACGGGATGGAGCCTGTGGAGGGAATAGCCGGAAGATATGCGGGTGAACTTGAGAGGGGCCTTCAGGAAGGCTTTACGCATACTCTCGCCCTTTTCATTCCAATACGTGTTGCCGCCGTCCCCCTGGTCAAAATACACGGCCGGAAGGCAGGTCTCTCCCCTATGGAACTCTGCATAACTCACCTTTTCTATGCCGATACTCTCCCCCTCGCACATCCTCTCGCTATAAAGGATACGGAAGCGGTCCCCTTTCTGGAGCCCGAAGAAATCCACCGTCCAGGCATAGATATCGGCAATGTTAACAATGAGGTCCGGAGTGGCCCCCGCCGCAATCATATCGTTCCAGAGGGAGGAATTGATGGTTACATCGGCCTTCTTTGCCACTATTTCCACCGGCCTTTCATAGGCCCACACGGGGATGCTGTCACGTAGGCTGAAGATGGTTTCCCTCACCTGGCTGTTCTGATACACAACGTACCGGAGAGCCGTAGAATCCTTGTAATAGGCCTTGTAGGCATTGCCGGCGCGGAGTTTCCTGACGTCAAAGACTGTGTCTGATGCCGCCGCCAGGGCGTGAGCCTCCTGCGCCGAAGCCCCAAGCCGGGTGAGCCACGCCGTGAAATTGTCCCCGCTTTTGATGGTGCCGGAGACAACCGTGAATGAGTCCGTGCAGAAGCCAAGGGGGTAGACGGTGTCCTTGAGTTCCTCTACAGTGTCCTGGGGGGCTGCTCCCCTGTTTCTTCCGGGAAGGCAGGAAAGGGCAGATATTAATATAAGAAGTATACTGACGATACGAAGTTTCATACGTCAAAAATAAAAAAAAAAAAGGAGATTCTTCGCTTCGCTCAGAATGACAGGTGCACTTCATTTTGACAAGTTGAGGAAAATGCGTAAATTTCGGGTTAATATGATTGAGACGCTGAAAAATACCCGTAATCTCCCAGACAGTGCCCTGAAGGAACTGCTGGAGAGCCCTGACGCCGCCCTTTCCGGGAGGCTCAAGGACACCGCGCGGGAAGT
>ONOQ01000058.1 GCA_900319485.1 uncultured Bacteroidales bacterium
TCCAGCCTTGCCGTCCAGAGGGAGCCGTCGTCCATCTGGATGAATGCCACCATTGGATAGGTGTCTTCGTCTGCAAGTGTGTCCTTGAGATGGACCTTGCCGGAGACGCCGTCAAGGCTCTTTGCCAGCAGCACCGGCTTGTTCTCAAGCGAATGGAGTTCCAAAGCCGTGGCCTTCAGGCCGGACGGAACCTTGAATTCCAGGCTGACGGAATTGACGCCGTCGTCTTCATCGGCCTTTGACTGCTTAGCCGATGCCCCGCAACTCCACACCGAGAGCCACGCCAGGAGCAGTCCCAGTACTTTTGCGCTCATCAGCCTTCCGCGTCTTCTTTGAGGGCCTTCTGGTAGCATTCGCGGCAGAGGGGCTCATAGGTATCCTTCTCACCAAGGACAACCAGTTTCTTGGAGGCCGACAGACGATGTGAGTGGTTTGCAAGCGCGCCGCACCTTACGCAGATGGCGTGCACCTTCTGGACATCCTCCGCGATTGCCATAAGGCCGGGCATAGGGCCGAAGGGCTTGTCCATAAAGTCCGTGTCAAGACCTGCGATTATCACGCGTACACCGCGTTTGTTGGCCAGTTCCTGGACTACGTCTATGATGCTTTCATCGAAGAACTGGGCTTCGTCAATGCCCACCACCTGGACATCGGGCTCTATCTGGAGCATCCTGGACGGGGATTTGATGGGCGTGCAGGAAATGCTGTGGGAATCGTGGGAAACCACGTCAAGGTCTGAGTAACGTTTGTCTATTGTGGGTTTGAAAGTGGCTATTTTCTGCTTTGCAAACTGTGCCCTTTTAAGCCTTCTGATTAGTTCTTCCGTTTTACCTGAGAACATAGAACCGCAAATAACCTCAATGCAGCCCGATTTTTTTGCATTTTCCAAAAACATTTCCGTAACTTTGTTAGTGTTGACTTATGCAAAGTTAGTCAATTATGGAGAAAAGTCAAACAGGAAAACTGTACATAGTTCCAACTCCGGTTGGGAATCTGGAAGATTTTACCTTCAGGGCCGTCAAAGTCCTTAAGGAGGCCGATCTTATTTTGGCGGAAGACACCCGCACAACGTCCGTTCTGCTCAATCACTACGACATCCACGTTCCCTGCCAGAGCCACCACAAGTGGAACGAGCACCAGACCGTGGAGGCCGTGAAGGAGCGCATCCTGGACGGGCTCAACGTGGCGCTTGTCTCAGATGCCGGCACCCCCGGAATATCGGATCCCGGATTCCTCCTTGCCCGCGCCTGCGCAGAGGCAGGGATAGAGGTCCAGACACTCCCGGGGCCCACAGCCTGCATTCCTGCCATAGTGTCTTCCGGCCTGCCCTGCGACCGCTTTGCCTTTGAAGGCTTCCTGCCGCAGAAAAAGGGCCGCCAGACGCATCTGCAGGCTCTTTCCTCAGAAACCAGGACTATGATTTTCTACGAATCTCCATACAGGCTTGTGAAAACTCTGGAGCAATTTGCAGAGTATTTCGGAGCGGAGCGCCAGTGCTCCGTTGCCCGTGAAATCTCCAAGATGTTCGAGGAGCACCGCCGCGGCTCCCTCCGGGAGGTTGCCGCCTGGTACCGTGAACATCAGCCCAAGGGAGAGATTGTGATTGTTGTAGCCGGCGCCGTGCCGGAAAAGTTATCTAAAAAGAAGCGTTATGGAAGAGGGGAATATGAAACGGAAACCGCTTAGCGCAAGTTTCGTTACCGGGTCCATTGCCCTAGTCTTTCTTATTATAGGTTATGAGGTGGCCGTGTTCATCCACAAGGCCGCCGTCACCCGCATTGAGGCCAACCGGGACCATCCGGATACCGTGTATGTGTACGTGAATTCTGAAGAGAATGCTACGGAGGAAGAGACCCTTTCCGGAGCATTTGCCCGGACAGGGTTGCGAAGCAACGCGGAGGAAGGGGTCTCTCCCTCCGCTTCGCGCTCTGTGCGTCATAACGCCAAGCACAGTCCGGTTGTGGAGGCAGTGAGAGCACGCTCCCGCCGGGTTGAGAGTTTCCGCTTCAACCCCAACACGGTGAGTGTGGAAGACCTCCAGCGGCTTGGATTCAGTGAGAAGCAGGCCCAGTCCATTGATAATTATAGGCAGAAGGGTGGCCGGTTTCGCCGTAAGGAGGACTTTGCAAAATCCTATGTGGTGGCAGACTCCGTCTATGACCGCCTTGAGCCGTATATCACCATCCCAAAACTGGACATCAACAAAGCCGACAGCACGGCGCTTCTGGACCTTCCTGGTATCGGCCCTTATTTTGCCGGCAGGATTGTGAGTTACCGCACCAGCCTCCGCGGCTATTCCACCCCGGAGCAACTTATGGAAATCTATCACTTTGACCGTGAGAAGTATGACGGCCTGAAAGACCTTATAACCTGCTCAGACCCTGAACCTTACCCAATCTGGACCCTCTCGGAGGAAGAACTATCAAAGCACCCGCACATTTCCCGCGCCGAGGCCCATTCCATTGTCCTTTACAGGGAGCACCACACGCCCTCCGAATGCACTTTTGAAGGGTTAAGGAAAGCCGGCACGCTCTCTCAGGAGCACGCCGGCAAACTATCACTTTGCAAACTGCAATCCGCTGCTACGCCGTAGCCTTGGCGGCTTCTTCGGCCTCGAGTTTGGTGTATGCCACCTTGCCCACAAGCGTGGTGGGAAGGGAGTCACGGAACTCGTACTCTGAAGGGAGGGCGTATTTTGCGATGTGCTCCTTGCAGTAAGCGCGGAGTTCTTCCTCAATCTGGGGAGAGGGAGCGTATCCGTCCTTCAGCACGACGAAAGCCTTCACCCTCTGCATCTTGAGGGCGTCCTTCACGCCAATGACGCAACTGCGCTGGACGGCGGGATGGCCTTCAATGATGTTCTCAAGTTGGGAGGGATATACGTTGTAGCCGCTTGTCACAATCATCCTCTTGATGCGCTGGCGGAAGTACACAAAGCCTTCCTCGTCCATCTTGCCAAGGTCTCCGGTGTGGAGCCATACGTGGCCGTCGGGGTGCTCCTGCATAGTCTGCCTGTTCTCTTCCTCGTGGCCGATATATCCAATCATCATCGAAGGGCCGGTGAGGCAGATTTCACCCTCTTCACCATAGGGAACTTCCTCAGTGGTGCCGGGCTTGCAGATCTTGAAATAGGTATCCGGGAAAGGAATGCCGATAGATCCTTCCTTCTCTTTGTCGTGGGGAGTAAGGCAGCAGGCCGTGACGCATTCCGTGGTACCATATCCTTCGCGTACACGTACGCGGGCGTTATGATCCTTAAGGAAGGCGTCGAACTTCTTCTTGAGTTCAATAGTAAGCGAGTCTCCGCCGGAGAATACGCCCCTGAGGCAACTTAGATCGGCCCCGTCAAGATAGCGGTTGCGGGTGATGGCCTCAAAGAGGGTTGGCACGCCGGCAATGAAGTTGGGCTGGGTCTTGCGGATGAGTTTTGCGTAACTCTTCACGTTGAAGCGGGGCACAAGGATGGAAGTGCCGCCGCAGAACTGCATAGTGTGGATGCATACTCCAAGACCGAAGCCATGGAACACCGGCATAGCGGCCAGCATCTTTGAATGATGGACCTCCTCCTGGGCCATATTGGCGGTTTGCCAGGCCAGGGCGTTGAAATTCAGGTCGCTGAGCATAATGCCCTTGGTGGTGCCTGTGGTGCCGCCGGAGAAAAGGACCACTGCCTCCGAGCGGTAATCCTTCTTGGCAACATATCCTCCCGTCACACAGCCGCCAAGCCCGATGAAAGTCTTCCAGTCGATGTCTTCGTCAATGAGTTTGGGGAACTTTCTTTCCGTAAGGAGTTTCTGGCCGATATTGAGGGGGAAAGGAAGTTCATCGGACACATGGCACACGATGATCTTTTTCAGCGGGCGCTGCCTTTTCACCTCCAGGAACTTGGCGTAGAACTGGTCCAGGGTTACGGCTATGTCGCAGCCGGCCTCGTTAAGGTAGAACGTCAGTTCACTTACGGCCGACAGAGGGTGCACCATAGTGGGGATGGCGCCTATCCTGTTAAGCCCATAGAGGCAGAACACCGCCTGGGGCACGTTTGGAAGGCAAACGAGGACGCGGTTGCCGGGACGGACGCCGAACGCCCAGAAACTGCGGGCAACCTTGTCAATCTCCTGCGCAAGGCGGGTGTAACTTGTGGCCTTGCCCATAAATGTGAGGGCCGGGAAGTCTTTTTCCCTGGCGGCAGTTTCAAGGACTGCCTCCGATATTGTTTTTTCAGAATAATCAAGATGCGGGTTCACCCCTCCGTAACTGTCGAGCCACGGAGCGGAAATGTTATCAATCTGATATTTCATAGGTTTTAATCTATTTCAATAGGAGTTGCTGCCGGAAGGTCAAGGAGCTCCGGATTCTGGAAGATCTTGCGGATGAGGCGGAGAGTTTTGGCAAAATAATAGCCGTCGGCAATGCGCTCATCAATGGTAAGACCCAGTTTTATGGAGTTCCTGAGTTCATAGGTTCCGTCTTCAAGGAAATAAGGGATCTTCTTTACCTCGCCGATTGTAACGAAGAATGACACCGTACCGCAGTTGAAAAGATGGTGGTAATCGGCATTCATCTTAATGGATCCGAGGTTGGTGAGGTATGCGCTGGAATAGGTGGGATCGTCAATGGCAAGGCCCTTGGGATAGATTCCGTAATATTCCATCTTCCTGAGGCACCAGGCCATTATGCGCCAGGCAAAACGCGGCAGGTGGCTTATCATCTTGAGAAGATCATCCACACCCACGGCCTTGTTCTCTCCACGGACCTTGGTAACCATCTTATGAACATAGGTATGGACCTGCTCCAGGGGGGAATCGCCGTCTTCCCGGAGCACGAACTTAGCCATGGCTTCCTCCGCTTCATCGGCAAACTTTCTCTTCATATTGAAAGCCACCTGGATTGAGTCGTGCTCATAGTAATGGCCGCCCGCGATGAAATAATTCATCTTGGGCCTCAGGTATATGGTCTTGGCTATTGCGGCTGTTATGAAATGGAACCAGGTATATTTGAATTCTGGGTTCCGGGCGTTTTTCCCTGCAAGATACCTGTCAACCTCAGTAAGGTCAAAAGTCTCTCCCAAAACTGCCTCGTTGGCGGTTCTTTCGCCAAACAGATAAGGCATCATCACGTGCACGGGGTCAAGGCCACGGAGACGATATGCGTCCCACCTGTCTCCCCAACGCTTTTTTCTCTGCGTCATAATAGGTTGGTTTTAGTAACTTGCAAAGTTAGCAATAATTTGCTATTTTTGCACTGAAAACCACAGAAACTATGACATCTATAGCATTACAGCACAGTAAGTACGGCTTCGCTTCACTAAGGACATACATCGCTGCAGGGATTTTCATTATCGGCAATATTGTGGTTCCGCAGCTTTGCCATCTTATCCCTAATGGCGGCCTTATGCTCCTGCCCATTTACTTTTTCACGCTTATCGGCGCTTATAAATGCGGTTGGAAAGTGGGCCTTCTCACTGCGGTGCTCTCCCCTCTTGTGAACTGCGCCCTGTTTGGAATGCCGCCCGTGGCATCCCTCCCTGCAATCCTTGTGAAGAGCGTCACCCTTGCCGTTGCAGCAGCCGTCATTGCCCGCAAAATGCGCTTCTCAATATGGTCCGTCGCCCTTGCGGTGCTGGCATATCAGTTGGTTGGCATGACCTTCGAGTTCATTATGACCGGAGACTTCCTCTACGCCCTTCAGGACGTCCGTATCGGCTGGCCCGGAATAGCCATCCAGATCGTAGGCGGCTACTTCCTTCTCAAAGCCATTGAAAAGTGGTAGATGAGAGGGAAAGGCAGCTTGTAGAGCTTGTCAACAGGTTCCACGGACACATCGGCATATATTCAATGCTGGGTGTCAAGATGGGCCTTTACGTAAAAGATTTATTTAATGCCGATGGCCTCACGGGGCATATCGGCATTGTTGCATACACCGGCAGCGTCCCCCCTGTAAGTTGCCTCCTTGACGGCCTTCAAGCCAGCACCGGCTCCACCCTTGGCCACGGGCTCATTAAGGTGGCTCCTAGCCCTGCCCCGCCCCGCGCAGAAGCCACCTTCACCTGCGGGGAAAAGAGCATCACAGTAGCCCTGAAGCCGGAATATGAGTCCCGGATTGAGGCCGATATCCGCCGCGGCGTGGAACAATTCGCCCACGGCCCCGAATATTGGAAATACGTGGAAGACCTGGCCATCCGCTATGCCCGGGAATGGGACAGGGATGGAATCTTCAGGTTGGCAAAATAATCCCAGCAGGGTACTCGCCATACACAAAAACAGCCCAAAACGTGTACGCTCAGTACCCTCGAAACGCAAAAGAAAACAGAACTTTTCTTAAAGAAAACCGCTTTCCTTTACTTTCCAGCTATGACTTTACGGGCTTCGTCGGGGTCTATTCCACGGAGTTCCAATGCCTTATCCTTGAGCCTGTCTATTTTTTCCTTATTCTCAATTACCTTGTTTTCAATGAACACGGAAACGCTTGAAAGGACATAGTACACGGCCGTCTGGATTGTCATGGCCCTTATTTCAGGAGCAATGAGGGCAAGGGAGCCTCCGGCCGTATTGAGGTTTATGAAGGCGCGACACCCGAACGTGGACGGGAAAATATAGCTCACATACCTCCAGAACTCAGGTATGGATGTCTGCGGCCATGAGAATCCCGTGAGGAAAAGACATATAGGAGACACGCTGAGAAACAGCACAAACACGGTTTCCCTCCTTGTGATAAGTGACGACCACGTGAAGGTGAAGAAAATGCAGTCAATGACAAAGAACAACAGGAGAACCATTATGTCCGTCCATTCTCCGCGTTGAGGAAGTCGGAACAGCCATGGAATTAGAAGCGCGATGAGCGTCCCCGTAACCATGTATATGGAAAAGTATGCCGCGCCCCTTCCAAGAAGCACACGGCCTATACCCAGCCCCTGCAGTTTCCCCGGCATTGAGGCAAAACTGCGATTCTGTTCCCTGAGCGTTCCGGCAAGGAGCGACTCCCCGTAGAACATTGTCTGCTGAATCACAAGAAGGAGTGCGGCCGAAATGAAGAAGATTGTATAGGAGAAAGGCTTGTTGTACGGCAGGCTTTCGTCAGATAGCACCGGCTGAACGGCCTGCCAGGCCGCCTGCGCATCCATCCCGGACGCAGTGTATCTTTCAAGCTGGATCTGGTGCATTTCATCCAGCATCGTGAGGTTTGTCCCCATGGTGAGGCATTTGTAGTAGAGGAAACTGGACATGTCGGCATAAGTGGATATGACGCCCTGCTCCCCGCGTACCAGACGGCTGTCGAAATCCCCTGGAACATAGATTATCCCGTGGACAGTCCCCTTTTGCATCAGGGCCTTGGCCTCTTCCATGGATGCGCAGTAGATGAGGATGTTACACTCCCTTGTGGCATCCACTTTCCGGATAAACCGGCGGCTGTAGGCCCCGCCCGAATTGTCCACTACGGCAACGTCCATTTCGTCAACGGTACCGTTCATGTAGATAAGGTTGTAGAGGACAGGATAGAGCAGGCCGCCCACAAAGAAAATGACCATTACGCCGGAATCCGAGAAGATGAGCCGGAGTTCGTTCACAAATATGCTGTACCAGTTCCTTACCCAGGTACCAAGGTAACTAATTCCTTTCATAATCCTGATATTTATATGCGTGGCCCAACCTCCCTATAAGCGTGAAAGGCAGGAACAGGAAAAGCAGAAGATGCACCGCCTCCTTCCACCAACCGGCGAATCCACTGCCCCAGATTGTCTCCTGGACATGGAAAAGGTAATAGTGCCTTAGCGGGAAAATGGCACTGAAGCCCTGCACATACGGAGGCATCGCCTCAACGGGGAGAGAGAACCCTGCCAGCGAGAATCCCAGCACACTGATAATGGCGCCCACACTTATGGCAAGCCTCAGGACCGGGAACAGTTCCACTATGAAAAGCCCCATGGCCTCCGATGCGCTTACAAGGAGAAGGATATCCAGGAACATCCAGAAGATACTTCCCTTTACCGGATATTTCAGCCACTGGAAAAGCAGCATCTCCAGGGTTATTCCAAGCACCGTAAAAATGATGTTGTATGGCACCAGTTTTCCCACCAGCGCCGTCACCATCGAGTCGCCTGCCGTTTTAAGGAGATGCTTAGATGTTCCATACTTAAGCTCTGACCCCACGGCATATATCGTAATCAGGATGACTATCATCTCAAGGATACCGGGAAGAAGCACACCGTTAAGGTAGACTCCGTAATTCACGGCCGGATTCCCTATCTGGTGTTGGTCCAGAACTATCGGCTGGATTTTGCCCATTATCTCCCGCTCGTTCATTCCTTTAAGGCGCATCACCTCCCTTTGGACCGCCCCGTTTGTGAGGTTTACCATGGTAAGGATATCCTTGTATGCCAGGGCCCCTCCAACAAAATAAAGGGAGTTCACATAGTAGCCGATATGGGGTTGCCGGAAAGACTGGACATCGGAATTGAACCCCTCGGGGATAACGATGTACGAGGTTATTTTTCCCGTTTCCATGTGTTCCCTGGCAAGATGGATGTCGTCGTACCACACGGTCTTTCCAAGCTGGGTGGCGTCAAGCTCCCTTGCAAACATCCGGGAAGTAGAGCTGTTGTCAAGGTCCACCACCCCTATGGGAAGATCATGCGGGAGGCCGTCCTTCATGAATGTAGTATAGAACGCCGCATTCACAATTAACACCCCGACGGACGATAGGATATACACCGGCCGTTTAAGGATAATGAGAAACTCCCGTCGGAGCACTTTGACAAACTTTCCTGTCATTTTCCAGATTCAACTGTCATTATGGCGCTCATCCCCGGACGGAGCCCCGGTATCTGATAATCCGGACGGGCCCGGACCTCAAAGGTACGCGTATCAAATTCGCCGGTTTCGCGTGTGGCCTTCCAGGTAGCATAAGACTCCCGGGCCGAAATATAATAGACCGTGGCCGATATCCGCCTGCCATCCAGGGCCGGAATAGTAAGGTCTATGCGGTCTCCGCTCTGCATGCCGTGAAGGCGGTCTTCGCGGATATTGAATGTAAACCACATGTCCGAAAGATCCTCTATGGTCATAATGGGAGAGCCTTGTCCCACAAGTTCGCCCACTTTGGGGTAAATGCTGGCCACAACCCCGTCACATGGGGATGTAAGGCGTATTTCGTCCAGGTACGAATTCACCAGTTCCACGGCGGCGTTCGCCCTTTCCACAAGTGCCACGGCGGCGTCCTTATCCTCCTGGCGGGCTCCCTTTACGGCCATTTCCCACTGGCTTCTGGCAGCACGCGTAGTTGCCTTTGCGGCCTGGTACTGGGCCAGGACTTCGTCGTATTTCTGGTCAGAGACAACCTTTTCGTCGTGAAGGCTTTTTATCCTCTCGTAGGATTTCCGCATCACCTGCTCCCCAACCTTCGCCTTCTGGTACATTTCATAGGCTCCTGTAATCTGTTCGCTGCGGGCTCCGTTGTAAGCCTTGTCCTTCTGGGCGGTAGCGGCGGCCTTCGCAGCAGCGGCCTCGGCTATCTTGGAGCGTATTTCAGGGGAATCTATAACGACAAGGGTGTCGCCTTTCTGCACCGTAGAGCCTTCCTCGGCGCGGAATTCCTCTATTCGGCCCGGAACCTTTCCGGACACGCGATATTCCGTAGCCTCGGCTTCACCCTGGATTACGTAGGGCTTGGGCTTGGAGACCACATATCCCACCACTGAAACTGTGAGAACTATCACCACAAGGGCAGTTACGCCGATGAGGATATTGTAATTGCTTTTTTCCTGTTTCATTCTAAAGTAGTTTTTCCAAATTGTCGTATCCTTCCACGCTCCTCAGCTCCGACACCGCTGACTGGAGTTCCGCTCCGGCATCTATCCAGTCGCTGTGGGCGCTGAGCCATGCGGTATGCGCTCCAAGCACGGTGGATGTTGTCACCACACCGGCTTCGAAGCCTATGTTGGCCCGCCTAAGGTTTTCTTCGGCCACCTCGACGGCGCTCTCCGTCATCGTGAGTTTTTCCTTCGCTTCCTGAACGATGACTCTCTGACGGGCCACCTGCAGGGCGATGAGTTCCTTGGTCTCGGAGAGGCGGTCACGGTACTGACGGGCTTCGGCCTTGGCTTTCTTCACCTTCCAGATGCCTTCTCCGCCATGGCAGATGGGTATTTTCACCATTACCCCGGCCGACAGCGCACATCCCTGGAAATTATTCTGGAAGCCGTTGAAGCAGTTGGGGTTTGTGATGCTGCATGCGCCAACAAGAGCCACCACAGGCATCATGTCGGCGGCCGCTATCTTAACCTTCCTGTCATAAATGTCGGCCGCAAGGGTAAGGCTCTTTATTTCCGGGCGGGAGTCGTAGACATCTTCAATGCTTTTCCCGGAGAGATATCCCGGATCCGGGACGCCGTCTGCGGTTTCATCGGCAAGCACGATTTCGGTGTCAAGAGGAAGGCCGATTTTCTGGCAAAGTAGCATCTTTGCAAGCCTCAGGCCGCTTGAGGCCTTGCTGAGGAGAAGATCGGCCTCATTAACCTTCACCTTTACCTGAAGGACATCCGACATCGTGCTCACGCCGGCTTGCTCAGAGCGAATGACATCCTTCTCCATTTTATGAAGGAGTTCGGAGTAGCTGCGGGCAAGTTTTTCTTTGTCGGAGATGGAGACAATCTGCCAATAGGCCTTCTCCACATCGGTGACAATCCCCTGGAGGCTGGTCTCGTAACGGCTTTCGGCGAGTTTTTCGGCCTTTGATGCCATGATTGTGCTGTTCACAATCTTGCCGCCGGCAAAAACGGGCTGCTCAACAATGACGGCACCTCCAAAGAGGTTGTGGAGGTCCGGATGAAGGGCGGCGTCTATCTCTTCGCCTATCGCATTCACCGGAGTGGCTATGTCGGGCATGGCGCCGGAGGTCCTGAGCGACTCCAGGATAGCCTTGCCGCGCTCAGATGCGTTGAGTTCGGCCCTGTCCCAGATTTTTTCATCTATGGTGGAGCCCATGGTACGTATCCGCTCCGACTGGTCGTCGCTCACAAGAGCGATGTCCCTGTTGTTATACATGTATCCGCCCACGGCCGTAACCTTAGGGAAGAAGTTTGCGACTGCTGTTTTCCTGTCATAACCGGCCATTTCCACGGCAGCCTTGTCCATGTCCAGCTGGCGGCTTGTCTCCACTGCCATTCTGCGGCAATCCTCAAGGGTGATGACACGCTGTGCCATGGAGACCTGGGTCATGAGGAGCATCAGTGATACAAATAATGAAAACCTTTTCATTTTACCATTCATTTTTTCGGCACGCTATAATGCAAAAAAGTTGCCTAAAACGGGGATGTCAGGCACCAAAAAGGAACTTTTATTGGTATTTTGGTAGACTTTTCCTATTTTTACGCCATGAATAGGAAAGTACTGGACATTAATATTTCCCGCGTACTGGCGCTAACAGGAGCGGTAAACGAGTTTTCGCTTGGAACAGACATAGTGCTTGGAGAGGCGTGCGGGGAACGCCTTGAAAAGGAGCAGGACATCCTGGATGCCCTGAGGTCGCCGGTAAGGCTGGACGGCTACGCTTTCTTTTTCCTGAGAAGCGGCCACATACGCCTGGAACTCAACCTTGCGGGGTACGAGCTTCACGATAAATCCGTACTTGTCACTTATCCCGGAAGCATAATCCACATATCGGACTATGACAAGGGCAAGGTGGCCGGGACAAAGCTATATTTCCTTATTATCTCCGGGGAAATACTTGGGAAACTTCAACTGACCATGGACAACTTTTCCCAAAAGAGTTCTTCCGTGCTCAGAAACCCTTCCATTGTGCTTTCCGACGAAGACTGCTCCATTTCAGAGATATATTTCAAGCTGGCAAGGGATATCCTCAGATCCGGAAGGAAACACAAGGAAGACATCCTTGTGCCGCTCCTCTCTTCCTTCACCCACGTTGTTTCCACGGCATTTGAGATAAGGGACAGCGCCAGGGAAAGTGACACCAGGCAAGACGCCATCTACGAATCCTTCATCTCCCTGGTTTCCAAGCACCATGTAAGGGAAAGGGGTGTAGGCTATTATGCCGACAGGCTCAACCTCTCTCCAAAATACCTGTCAAAGGTTATAAAAAAGGTATCCGGGCGCTCTGCGCCGGAGTGGATAGACGGTTTTGTGGTGCTGGAGGCGAAGAGTCTCCTGAGGTATTCCGGAATGTCTGTCAAGGAAATAGCAGCGGCCCTTAACTTCAACAGCCAGAGCCTCTTCTACAAGTTTTTCCTGTCACACACAGGGATGTCGCCGTCGGCCTACAGGTAATCAGGCAATGAAACCCAGGATTCCAGGGATGTCGGAAAGCTCAAACGCCTTCTGCTCACCGGTTTCAAGGTTCTTCACATTTACGGCGCCGCCCTCAATACTGAAAATACGTGGAGTCACTTGCCATCCGCTACGCAGAAGAGTGGGACCGGCAGGACCTCTGGATGCACCGGGAAGCATAGAAAAACACCAGCCTTGAAAGGGCTGGCGAAATGGAGCGAGATACGAGTCTCGAACTCGCGACCTTCGGCTTGGGAAACTTTGTCAAAATTTTTGTGAAATGGCAATCCAGAAACCATCCATACCCAAGGGCACCCGTGACTTCGGTCAGGCCGATATGTCACGCCGGAACTATATCTTCGATACCATCCGCAGCGTTTTCCGCACGTTTGGCTACCAGGAAATCCAGACTCCCTCCATGGAGAACCTCTCAACCCTGCTTGGAAAATACGGAGAGGAAGGAGACAAACTCCTTTTCCGCATCCTCAACAGCGGTGACGCCTTTGCGAATGTGGACAGCAGTAAGCCCCTTACCCCTCAGGTATGCGAAAAAGGCCTCAGGTATGACCTTACCGTGCCTTTTGCCCGTTACGTGGTCCAGCACCAGAATGAGATTTCGTTCCCGTTCAAGCGCTTCCAGATCCAGCCGGTCTGGAGGGCCGACCGCCCTCAGAAGGGCCGCTACCGTGAGTTCTACCAGTGCGACGTAGACGTTATCGGCAGCCGCTCACAGGTAAATGAACTTGAACTGGTCCAGATGGTTGATGCCGTATTCGGGAAGCTTGGCGTACGCGTCAAGATCCACATCAACAACCGCAAGGTCCTTACCGGTATCGCAGAGATCGCAGGCGCCCCGGACAAGGTTGTGGACATCACCGTGGCCATTGACAAACTGGATAAGATCGGCCTTGAGAAGGTAAAGGAAGAGATGGCCGAAAAAGGCATCCCCGAAGCTGGTATTGCCGTCATTGAGAAAATCCTTTCCCTCCAGGGCAGTTCGGCCGATAAGATTGGCGCCATGAAGGCTCTCTTTGAATCCTCTCAGACCGGCCTCAAGGGCCTTGAGGAACTTGAGGAACTCTTCGGCCTCATTGAAGCGGCAGGCGTCAAAGCGCCCGTGGAGATGGACCTTTCCCTTGCCCGCGGCCTCAATTACTACACCGGCGCAATATTCGAGGTAAAGGCCCAGGACTGGGAAATCGGCTCAATCTGCGGCGGCGGAAGGTATGACAACCTCACCGGAATCTTCGGCCTTCCTGACCTTTCCGGGGTTGGCATCTCCTTTGGCGCAGACAGAATCTACGACGTCCTTACGGGCCTTGAACTCTTCCCTGCCGCCCTGGAGCAGTCCACAAAACTGCTTTTTGCCGTTATGGGGGCCGATGAACTACGCTATGTCCTTCCCCTTGCAAAGGCTCTCCGCGAAGCCGGCGTTGCCGTTGAGGTGTACCCTGAGGCAACCAAACTCAAAAAACAGTTTGATTATGCCGACAGAAAGGCCATTCCGTTCATCTCCATTAACGGCTCAACGGAAATGGAGGCCGGCACCGTGAACCTCAAGAATCTTGTGAGCGGAGAGCAGAAGGCTTTCCCCGCCACTGATATAAACTCCATCCTGGACTTCCTGTCATAATGCTCACAATACCCAAGAATTACCGCAACATCCTAGGCGGTGTGGAGCAAACCGAGAAAGCCATTAAGGCCGTCAAGGATATGTTCCAGGTAAACCTGAGCGCCCAACTGGCGCTTCTTCGCGTCACCGCCCCTATGATGGTCCTTTCCGGCCAGGGCCTCAACGACGACCTAAACGGAGTGGAGCGCCCGGTACGTTTCCCGGTGAAAAGTATGAACGAGGCCCCTGCTGAGGTGGTTCATTCCCTTGCAAAGTGGAAAAGGCTCAAACTGGCGGAACTGGGAACCGCTCCCGGACGCGGCATCTATACGGATATGAACGCGCTTCGCCCTGACGAAGACCTTGACAATATACATTCAATATATGTGGACCAGTGGGACTGGGAGAAGGTGATGCTCCCTGAAGAACGGAACCAGGAGTACCTCCGCAAGACAGTCCGCCGCATCTATGAGGCTGTGAAGGTTACGGAGAATAAACTCTACGTGGAGTTCCCCCAGATAACTCCCATCCTTCCGGAAGATATTTATTTCATTACCGCGGAGGAACTTCTCCAGCGTTATCCCGGGATGAATCCCAAGGAGAGAGAAAACGCCGTTACACGTGAGTACGGAGCCGTTTTTGTGATGGGAATAGGCGGGCCGCTATCTAACGGGGAGCCCCATGACGGCCGCGCCGCCGACTACGACGACTGGTCCCTCAACGGAGACATCCTCCTTTGGAATCCTATCCTTGAGAGCGCCTTTGAGATTTCCTCAATGGGTATCCGTGTGGATAAAGACACGCTCCATAGCCAACTATCTGCCCGTGACCAGTTATGGAAGGAGGACCTTTACTTCCACAGGCTCCTTCTGGAGGGGAAACTTCCCCAGACCATCGGAGGCGGTATCGGCCAGTCACGCCTGTGTATGTTCCTTCTCAGAAAGGCTCACATAGGGGAGATCCAGTCCGCCGTGTGGCCGGAAGAAATGCGCCGCCAGTGCGCTGCCGCCGGAATAGAACTGGCATAAAAATTTGGAGAATTAAAAAAATCTCCTTACCTTTGCAATCCCAAACCGCGGAGTAGAGCAGTCGGTAGCTCGTCGGGCTCATAACCCGGAGGTCGTTGGTTCGAGTCCAGCCTCCGCTACACAGCAAGCCAGCCTTTCGGGGCTGGCTAATTTGTTTCTCTGTTCCCCGTTCCGAGGTTTGGCACCAACCATTTTGTAACAGTATAGTAATCAAATGCTTACAAAACGACCTTTTCCCAACCCTCTCTTTTTTCGCCAGGTTCGGAACCGCCTCATTTGTAACTGCCTCTCTATGAGCCACTTACAAATCCGCATGTTCCCAACCTCATGTGTCGTCCTGAGATAGGTTTACCAGCGGTTTTGGAGATGTAGAGAAATGTGGCTATCTTCACAAAGATTATATTTTGAATATGAATAAGGTTTACAAAATAAGCGGCGCCACGAAGGTAATCCTCACTTTTGGCATTCTGCTGACCCTTGTGATAGTTGGTGTCTTTATCTACACCTGTATAAAACCTGCCCAAGCTGGGGACAAGCTCGCCGGTATCATTATAATGGGCATCATTATGCTGATGTTCGTTGTCTTGATTATCTACTGTATCCTTGCGCTTAAAGACAATGTCGTTTTGACGGACAAAGGAATAAAACTCCATCTTCTTCCGCAAACCTTCCCCCTACATGCGCTCAAGCCTAACGATGACGAGGTCGCTTGGAAAGATATCAAAGAGGTTTCCTGTATTCAGAAAGAGAAGACCACGTTTCTGGTATTGAAACTCTTGTCAGGAGAAGTCAAGGAGTTCGGAATCGGTCATCTGGAAAAACGTCTTGGCATGGATATCGAAGACTACTTCCATTCAGGTGTCGATGTCGACGACCAAGCCAAAATTGAAGCCGACGAAAAAGAAGAAGGGGATCCGAATCGCCCTGGGACATTGGAATGGTCTAAAAAGAGAAAGTATCGCCAGGTGCTGCTATGCGTGTTGGTAGAATTGATTGGAATCGTCCTTATCGCCGTAAGACATCGCTGGGGACTTGCGTTAGTGTTCCTCGCACTGCTTTTCGGCTGTTTTTTCCTCTATCAATACTATTTGTACAATTCTTTCCTCTTGAGTCCGAGGCTAAGCAAGAACGGACGAATGAAGATTGCTTTCAGCGGACTGCTGTTAGCTGGCCTTCTCGTTGTCGCGATACTTGTTTCAGACGCTACCCTACCGACTGCCAGTTGATTTTTTGAGGGATAATCCAGAATTATCCGCCCCTAGTTCGAGGGCTCAAGAAAACAACCTCAAAAAGGCAAAAACGGAGAAATACTAATCATCTCAAAATCAGCCATATAGCGTTTTTGGCCATAGAATGAATAAACGACTCAGATTGGATGGGTTTTCGATGGAATTCAAGGGGCTTCCCGACTCTCCTCTTCTTACGAGACATTTCTATTTAATTCATCCTCAACACTTTGTG
>ONOQ01000044.1 GCA_900319485.1 uncultured Bacteroidales bacterium
GAAGGCAAAGGCATGATGCCGACGTCCCTGCTCTATTCCACGGACCTGCATTCCATGGGACAGTACATGCAGGAAGGACAGCAGATCTTCATGGAGACGCTCATGATCGTCGATGAACCTTCCGTAACCATAGAGATTCCGGGCGGACCGCAGAAGGGCAAGACTGTGGAAGAAATCAACAAGGCCCTGGGCCTCGTCGCTCCGCACCACACTTGCCAGCAAGGTCTTTGGCGAGGGAGTAAGTCCCAAAGAACTGAGCAGCATATGAGTCACTCCGGAACAAGGAGTGATAAACTGAGCGTTAGCCTGGTGGGACTGTATGATACTGGAGTAATAAGCTGCCTTCTTGTTGTGGACCACGGCCACGAACAGCTCGAGCTTTACAGGTGCGACATTACGTGTTTCCATAGGCTTACTCAAAGTAAATGATCTGATCGTCAGCAGCCTCGAGGATACGGCGCATGGCCACACTCTTGCGCCTGCGCACGCTCATCACCGACTTGAAACCGAGAGACTGTATGGTGATAAGCGGAGTCATTGCCACCATAGCCACCACACCGAATGCAAAATCCAGCACCGACGACTCTCCCTGCATGGCAACGCAAGTACCTATCACCATCGGCAAAATAAAACTGGATGTAAGAGGACCGCTGGCCACACCGCCGGAATCGAATGCGATGGCGGTGTAGAGCCGGGGCACCATAAATGAGAGCCCGAGGGACAGGAGATACCCAGGTACAAGGTAGTACAGAAGGGAAAATCCGTAATGGACCCTGAGAAGGGAAAGGCCGATAGATACGCCCACGCCGATGGAAAGGGCCATCATCATCTGCCTCTTTGAAACCTCGCCGCCGGTGATTTCCTCAACCTGCTTGTTGAGAACCTGCACGGCAGGTTCTGCCAGCACCACTACATTACCAAGGATGAAGGCGAAGCCAATCATTATCCAGTGATTATGTGCGGCAAGTTGACTGCCAAGTTTGAAACCTATGGGCATAAAGGCAAGTTCTACGGCCGACAGGAAAAGCACAAGGCCGATGAACGTGTATGTTATACCCATAAGGATCTGGAAGAGTTTGCTCCAGGGGAGTTTGAGGATTGCGGCCTGGATGATTATGAAAACAAACACCACCAGGAAAAGCGACACCGCTACATCCCACATCTTCTCCTTGAAAAGCCCCAGGACACCGTTATCCAGGATTCCGTCCATAGAGTAATCGGGAATGGCGAAGGAGAGGCTGCCTTCAGAGAACATTGAGAGGGCAAGTACCGCCAGGATAGGGCCTACGGAACAGAGGGCTATAAGGCCGAAACTGTTTTCAGACGCGCCGCGGCCGCCGATAGTCATGGCTATACCCACTCCTATGGCCATAAGGAAGGGCACAGTGATGGGGCCTGTGGTTACGCCGCCTGAGTCGAAGGACAGGGACAGAAGGGATCCGCGGCCCTGGTCTATGAGCACTGCCGCAAGGCAGAAAAGGGCCATATAACCATACAGGAGGAGGCTTGTAAGGTCACTGTGGAAGATGATCTTGATAACTCCCAGCATAAGCATAAGGCCCACTCCCACTCCAACGGTGGCTATGAGGACCTTGCCGTTCATAATTGAATGAACCTGCTCTGCAAGCACCGCAAGGTCCGGCTCCGCTATTGTGATGAGGGTTCCCATCACAAAGGCTACTCCTATGAGGACGCCCATCCTCTTTGACTTGGTAAGGCCTTCACCGATGTACTGGCCCATAGGGGTCATAGCCATATCGGCCCCAAGATTGAAAAGGCCGATACCGAGGATGAGCATAAGGGCTCCGGCCACGAAGACGTTGAGTTCCTTCAGGGGAATGTCCACCCACGGGGTGAGAGACAGCGCTACAACAAGCACGCTGACAGGGAGCACGGATATAAGGGATTCCTTAAGTTTGCTCCCAAGCGAGGTTAATATGTAGCGGAATGCAAGCATTATTTACCTTTATTCTGTTCTATGGCCTTCTCAAACATTTCGGTGAGCCTTCTGATGGTCTTTTCCATACTGAATTTATCAAGGCGTGCCGCATGGGCAAAACCGGATTCCCAGCGCTCCTGGGGCCTGTTCAGCCAATAGTCTATGCGGTGGGCAAGGGCTTCAGGGTTCTTGGCGGGGAAGAGATTCTTCCTTGAAACCACAAACTGGGAGGTTCCGGTTACGGGACCTTCAGCGATGATTGGCATTGCGGCCTGCTGGATGGCCTCCATAATGGAGAGGCCTTCAACCTCTATGAATGCGCAGTGGATGCACATATCGGAGTTGGCAGCAAGTTCCCTGAGCCCGTCACGGTCCAGGAAGAAAAACTGGGGATCATATCCCACTATGCCGTCTTCATACAGTTTGTGGGCCTTTTTCTTGATGTCATCTTCCTTAAGGCCGGTACCTGCAAACTGGAGTTGGATGCGCTTTGCATATTTGGAGTATTTCATAGCCTCCAGCAGAGTGTACTGGTCCTTTTCCACAGACAGGCGGCCGATGCACACAACCTTGAAGGGCCTTGAAGGGTCAAGGTAATCTTCCGGGGGAGTGAGCGGACGAATGCATTTGTCCGGGATGATGCCGTTGGAGATATGGAGGAGTTGACTGGTGAAGTGATAGCGCCTCAGGCGGTCCTGTACGTTCTGTGTGGGGCACTGCACATAACTGCAGTGGTTGAAGGTGAGATCCCTCCAACTCCTGAGGATACGGCGGTTGAGGCCCTTCCAGCGGAGCGCGGGGCCATAGGCCATAGTGATATTCTCCGGATGCAGGTGATATGTACCAGTGATGGGCTTGCCCAGTCTCTCGCAGATCTTAATCATCCTGTCCTGAATCACGAACGGTTCCTCAAGATGGATTACATCGGCCCATTTTGCGGCCTCTTCCATAAGCGGGAGGTTGCTCTGGGCAAAATGATAGCCGTTGCCGGTTATAAGGAAATCCACGAGGGGGAATTTATAGTCCTCAAGGAGATAATCCGGCTGGGGACCGTCCTGGTTATGATTGGGGCCGGAAAGGACTCTTACATCCTGACCGGCTTTCTTAAGATACTCTACAGTGCGCCTTGCCGATGCCGAAAGGCCGTTTCCGGTAGCGTAGTAGTTATTTACGACAAATAGGATTTTCATTTCAATAGTTCAGTTTAAGTTCGTCCAGGTACATCACGCTGCCGGTGCTGCCCGTAAACTGCTGGGAATATCGGCTGGAAGAAGCCGTGATCACGATGTTGGAAGGAGTGTGCCCGTTCAGGTACTGAATGGGAATCTCGAAGCGGATGTATCCGCCGGTGTCTTCCTTGAAATACATGACGCCGTGGCCCACTGTGCCGGGATAATGTGATCCCTGCTCAGTCTTGAACTTTTCATCGGTGGAGTCTACGATTTCAAGATCCTTGCCTTCCCTTAAGGAGACTTCAATCTTTGCGTTGTCCATTGTGCCGATGTACCGCTGCATACCTTTGGACGCCACGTCAATCCTGCCCGGTATATAATGAATGTATCCTGAAAGGCTTTTGGGACGGCCCGTAAAGGGAACGCCCATCTGGATCTTTGCTCCGGACATCTTCACTATCTTGAGGAATTTACCCGTGTAGATGGTTCCGGCTACAAGGATGCCCAAAGTCTGTTTGGTTTCAACTTTTACTGCGGCTTTTCCCGGGCCGGAAACGGCTACGTGCTCATATTCCGGGGTGGCTCCGTTGATGCCAAAGATGCTGAGACCGTGGTTCGCAGTGTCCCAGGTAATGGTCTGGCAGTCCTTGGGATACGGGTTCCAGCATCCGTTTTTCTTGGACCACTGGTCAAAACCCATATTGGGAATCTGCTGGGCTCCCGCGGAAATGCCGGCAAAGGTGATTGCCAGGGACAATATTAGACGGCCGATTCTCATTTGAATAGTTTCTGGAACATATCCTTGTATTCCTGGGTCCAGCCGTCCGGCCAGTCGTGGGAACCGGGATACTTGGTGTAACTGTGGGCATAGCCCTTGCGGTTGAGCCATTTATGGAATCTGAGCGTGGACGGGCGGGTGAGGTCCCATTTTCCTGCATAGAGGTAGTAGCCTGACGGCGGTTCACTCCCAAACTCATTTTTTATTTTTTGCTTGAGACCTCCGTAGAATGCCTTGTTGTAAGCGTGTTTTTGCCCGGAAGCCCAGAAATATGGAGACAATGCCCCGACATATCCGAAGATATCCGGATGATTGGCCCCGAAACCTACGCTCTGGTAGCCGCCGATAGAAAGGCCCGCAATAGCCCTGTGGTCTTTGTCCGGGATTGTCCGGTAAAGGCTGTCGGTGAGCATCACTACGTCGTGGACAAAGGACCATTCGGCCTTGCCGTCAACTTCCCAGATGGATTCAAAGGCGTTTTTGGCGCGGCCGCCTGCGTAGTCGTCGTCGTCGTCGTACTGGTTGATGTTGGGCATCACTATTATGCAGTGCTCCGCCTTTCCTTCACGCCACAGGCTGTCAGTGCTCTCGTAAACCTCCCCGAACCTTATCCAGGAAGTCTCATATCCGCGGGCGCCGTGAAGGAGATACAGAACCGGATAACTTTTTCCGGAAATGTAATAGTCCTTGGGAAGGTACACTATCATCCTTCTGCGGGTGGGGCCGGTGACGCTGCATTCATACTGCACCTCTTCCACCAAGCCTTCTGGCTGATAATCCCTTATTGCGGGACCGGCCAGATACAGTTCACTGGATTTATTAATAACAGGGATGCTGGCGCAAGATGATAACGCCAGCATCCCCAGTACGGGAATTATCCGTAAAATATTACTCGGCCTCAGGTGCAAGGGTGGTGTAAACGTTGGTGACGTCTTCATCGTCCTCAAGGAGGCCGGTGAGTTTGTCAAGGGTTGCGCGCTGCTCTGCGGTAACTTCCTTGAGGTCCACGTTGGGAATCTGTTCAAAGCCGCCGGAAACCAGTTCGTAGCCCTTTTCCTCAATGTACTTCTGGATTTGGCCGTATGCGGTGTAGTCTCCGTAGATGGAGATCTCCACGTGCACGTTTTCGTCCTCGTCCTCAACTTCCTGCTTGAAGACTTCCTCGGCGCCGAAGTCAATCAGTTCAAGTTCAAGTTCGTCTGTGTCGATGGGCTTTGCGGGGTCTTCCTTGATGCGGAACACGCACTTGTGGTCAAACATAAAGGCCACGCTGCCGCTGGTCTGGAGGGAACCGCCGCACTTTGTGAAGTAACTGCGGACATTGGCTACGGTGCGGGTGTTGTTGTCCGTTGCGGCCTCTACAAGGTAAGCGATGCCGAAGGGACCGAAGCCTTCGTAAACCAGTTCCTTGAAGTCTCCGGTCTTGGCCTCTGTTGCCTTCTTGATGGCGCGCTCGATGTTCTCCTTGGGCATCTGCTCTGCCTTTGCCTCTGCGATGAGGGCACGGAGACGGGGGTTGCCAGTTACTTCTGCGCCGCCCTGCTTGACGGCGATGGTGATTTCCTTTCCAAGTTTGGTGAAGGTTTTGGCCATATGGCCCCAACGCTTCATCTTGCGTTCCTTGCGGAATTCAAAAGCTCTTCCCATATTATTCTGCGGTTTGGATTCGGCTGATGTACTTGTCAATCTCCATTGCCTCGGGGGCGGACATCCACTTTTCCTTGATGGTCTTGTAGAAGGAGAGTGCCTTGGCATTGTCTCCGGCTGCCTCTGCGGCGATGCCGGCCTTCAGGAGGTATGACGCTGCAAATGCGTTGTCGGTGGTCTTGGCGGCCTTCTCAAACCAGGAAATGGCCTCTGAGTAGTTCTCAAGTTCTACGAGGGCGTCACCGATGCAGGCCTGCGCGCGACCGGCGAGGATGGGATCTTCACCTTTGTATTTCTTGAGGAGGGCGATTGCTTCCTCATACTGGCCTGTCTGGAGTTTAGCCACACCGCCGTACATATATACAGCCTGACCGGCCTTGGCACCGTACTTGTCGATGATTTCCTCAAAACCGGGATAGTTGTCGTCACCTTCAAGGGCAAGTTGGTATTCGCCGGCCTGGAACCAGCGCTCTGCCTGGGCCATCTGCTCGGTAGCCTCTTTTTTCTGGGGCTGAAGGATGAAACGGTTGTATGCGAGGACGCAGAGGGCGATAACAAGCACCGCTGCCACGCATCCGTAAATCAGTTTACCATTCTCCTTGAAGAAAACTTCTGCTTTGGAAACCGCTTCCGCTACGTTCTGCTGGCGGATTTCCTCTTCTTTAGTGATTTTTGCCATAATTTATTTTGTCGTTTATTTTGTCTTGTATAATTCAAATAGTATGGGCCTAGGGCCGATTAAGCCTGCAAATTTACGAAATATTTTATATATTTGCAATCCAAACGCGCGTGTACGATGCCCTCTTTGAAGAAAATAGTAGTTCAGGATTTCCGTAACATAGAGTTTCAGGATCTGTCCTTCTCTCCCAACGTAAACTGCATCAGCGGGAACAACGGTGAAGGGAAGACAAACCTCCTGGATGCAATCTATTATCTGTCAATGACCAAAAGCGCTTTCCCGGCGCCTGACAGGTACAATTTCCGCTATGGCACCACGGGCTTCACGCTTGGCGGCGTATACGCAATGGAAAACGGCCTGGAGTCAAGATTCTCCCTGAAAGTGGCCGATGAAGGGAAGAAACTCGTAAGGGACGACAAACCCATTTCCCGTATGGCAGAGCATATCGGCACTCTTCCCGTGGTGATGGTATCTCCCGGAGACGGCGCCCTTGTGAGCGAGTCCGGCGAGGAAAGGAGGCGCCTTTCCAACGCAATCCTGTCCCAGATGGATCCGGAGTATTTATCGGCCGTGCAGAATTACTCAAAACTCCTTGCCCAGAGGAACAAACTTCTGAAGGAGATGCAGCCGGATTTCGGCCTTCTTGAAGTGATTGATGAAAGGATGGCTGTCCCGGCCGCATACATCTTTGATTCCAGGAAACGCCTGGCAGAGGACCTTAAGCCGGTTGTGGCAGAATACTACCGCCTTATTTCCGGCGGTGGAGAGACGGTCTCCATGGAGTACAGGAGTGACCTTGCGGGCGGTGCCCTGAAGGATGTCTTCTATTCTCACCGGGAGCGTGACCTTGCGCTCAGATATACCTCTTCAGGTATTCAGAGGGACGATTTCATCTTCACGATGGACTCTCATCACATCCGCCGCGGAGGTTCCCAGGGGCAGCAGAAATCATTCCTGGTCGCGCTCAAGTTCGCCCAGTATGAGATTATGAAACGTTCCTACGGCTTTGCCCCTATGCTCCTTCTGGACGACGTATTCGACAAACTGGATATGGGCCGCATATCCAATCTCATAGGGATGGTCGCCGGCAGTGATTTCGGCCAGATTTTCATTACGGACACGGACAAGGGCCGCCTTTCGTCGGTGGTGGACCGCATCACCGAGGACCGCGCTTATTTTGACACCGCTGCGGGTACTTTCAAAAGGGTGGAATAGAAGAGTATGGACCCCATAAGGATACATAGGAAAGAAGCGGTTTCAATGGATGAACTGGTAAAGCAGTACATCCGCTCCATGAAACTTGCCGCGGGGCTTAACACCCAGCGCATCTTTGCTGCCTGGGACGCCTGTTCGGGGGCGGGGGAGTTCACTCTCAGGCGCTTTTTCCGTGACGGGAAACTCTACATCACCCTCAGTTCATCGGTGGTACGGAACCAACTCCATTTCCAGAAGGAGGACCTTGTGGAAAAGATGAACCGTTTCCTTTCAAATGACTCCCTTTTCACTGAGGACAACCGTACGGTCGGTTATATTCAGGAACTCATTTTGAAGTAAGGGGCCCGTCAGACTCTTCGCAGAATTCCATCACGCTTACCGCCCTTATCTTTGACTGGGTGAGTTCATACTTTATGTCAAAGCAGGTGTAGATGTTTTTCCGCCCCATACGGCAGTAGGACGTGGCATATGCCGGGTCAAAGCCCATATATGCCAGGGTGACCCTGTCCATCCCGTCAAGTCCAAGGTGGATTATCCTGTCCAGGATCTCATAGTTCTTCGCCAACTTGCCCACTACGGATCTTTGGGCAAGGTCACGTCTGCGGAAGCGCCTGTAATTATGGTAGCGGTTCTTGCAGCCGGCGCTGCAGAACTTCCTGTCGGGCCTTCCGCCGTAATCTATTATGCTCCCGCATTGCAGGCATCTGGAGATATTGTCTCCTTCTTCCACTTTGTACTTCATCCAAATCTCTGTTTTGCCGCAAAGGAAAAGAGCATTTCCCGCATTTCCAAGCATCACAAAAAACATTCTGAAGATTATTTACGTTTTCCTGTTACAACAAAAAACGTGAATCAAGTGAAACGTTTGGACACTTTTCACTTTTTCACGTGATACAACAGTTGAAACGTGAAAAAAACACAAAAAACGTAAAAATATTGCCTTCCGGAGCAGTGGAAGGCGCCTTTTCTGGAATTCCCGGCCTTACTTTGCCCCTGTCCCGGCATCGGAGCGCGCCCGTCCGGGGCTTATGTGTAACATTAAAAGCAGAGTCAAATGGAATTTTTAAACAAAATCGAGTTAAGGGGCGTTGTCGGCAGGGCCGATGTAAACGTAGTGAACGGATCTCACGTGTGCAATTTCTCCGTGGTTACGGAATACAGCACCAGGGACAAGGAAGGCAATCCGGTTATGGACATCGTGTGGTTCAACGTGGCCGCCTGGGAAGGAAGGGAGCAGATAGGGGACGTGTTCCAGATTCAGAAGGGAATGTGGATCGAGGTGACCGGACGGGTACGGATCAGGCGGTATATGACGCAGGAGAACGAGGAGAGGACGGTGATGGACGTGGTTGCCCGCAAAATCAAGGTTCTGCAGAGGGAGGATGACCAGATGCAGCCGCAGAGGGATTATTAGCACAGTATTTGAAGGTTCCGGAATTCTGATTACATTTGCACCGTATGAAAGGATTCCGGACATACCTTCTGCCTATGCTGCTGCTCTTCCTTCTGGCCGCGCCGTTCTGCGTAAAGGCCCAGGAAGTTGAGGAGGACACCGTCCCTTCCGTCCAGGTTGTGACGGGAGATGACGTCGTGGAATATGCCCGTACCTTCAAGGGAGTGCCGTACAAACTTGGCGCTGCAGGCCCCAAGGCCTTCGACTGCTCCAGTTTCACGCGTTACGTGTACAGGCACTTCGGCTATGACATAACGGCATACTCCCAGGTCCAGTTCCGTGAGGGACGGCCGGTGGAATCCTATTCTGATCTTCAGAAGGGAGACCTCGTGTTCTTCGGCAAGAAGAGGGGAGTGCGCACAATCGGCCACGTGGGCATCGTGGTCTCCGTAGACCGGGAGAGGGGCAGTTTTACCTTCATCCACGCCTCCGTTTCCGGCGGTGTCATGGAGCAGACTTCCTCCCATCCTTACTTTATGATGCGCTATATGGGCGCGCGCCGGCTATTGCCGGACCAGGAATAATTGCTATATTTGCAGTCCAATTCCATTCAATGGGGGTGTTTTGGTTTTGACAGCGCCAGTGTTGGATGGTAAGCACGCCGGGCGTGGGAGCCTTGCCCGTAAATCTCAGACTCCAAAAAATCAGTTGCCAACAACAACTACGCACTCGCTGCTTAATTAGCCTAAGGCAATTAGCTTAATCCGCCGCGCCAAGGTTGCGCCGCCGACGAGTATCCCTCGGCCCTTCCGCCTCTTAAGGGCCCCTCAAGGGGTATCATCCATTTGAGGCTGCTCCGGAGGATGCCTTTAAATCCGGTCAAGACCTAAAGGCTAAGGGTGAGTCCCGCCCGCCTTCCGGCAAGCTCATCACAAAAACCAAAGGACGGATAAGCGTGTAGAAAGCCACCTGGCAGGACGTTTGGACAGCGGTTCGAGTCCGCTCACCTCCACTAAAAAAGCTCCCAACGTGGGAGCTTTTTCTGTGGAATGATATCCCTTTTACCGTTTATCAACGATGGTTGCGTTGGGGTAGAGCGAAGGGTCGAAGGTTACATCGGCCTCATCTACGCCCTTAGCGAAATCTCTGAAGGTGACGGTGACGCCGTGCTGGGTGATTGAAGTGCGGACGGGAAGGTAAGTGGCCTTGGAAACGGCCAGGTCCATCTTTTTAGGGTCGTCCTTGTTGGTGTTGGTCTTGGACTTTGTGCAGATGAAATACCAGGCACGGTCATCTTCCTTCTTGAGTTTGACGTCATAGCCATCAGTGACACCCTTGAGCGCGCTCATACTGTCGTCGGAACTGGATTTAGTGGACTTTGCGTTGGTTATGGTAAGTTCATTCTTATTTACATCGTACTCCCAGTCCGTGACTGAGTCGGACCAGAGGATGGTCTTTTCTCCCTTTACATCCACAAGGGCCTTGGTCTTGTTCCCGCGCGTGTACATATTGGTGGAATAAGAACCCAGGATGGGAATCTTGAGTTCCATAATCATAGAGAAGCCATTGCTGTCAAGGGTGGCAAGTTCCGCGTCCATCCTGGCGAGAATCTCTTCGTTGGTCTGGGCAAACAGTGCGGTTACAGCAAACAGCGCGGCGACGGTAAGGAGAAATCTTTTCATATAATCTTGTGTTTATTCATTTCCGGGGGACAAATATACAAATTAATTGGCCGATTTTTTTGTAACTTTGCTGACGCTTAAAAAATCAGTATGAAAAAGATATCCCTATTAGTCCTTTTTGCAGCGCTTGCGCTTGGCTGCAGTTCTCATCAGCAGGTAAAATATGTGTTCTATTTCATCGGTGACGGAATGGGCGTCAACCAGGTGATGGGTACCGAGCAGTACAACAAAGCCACGGGTAACGGCCCGGAGGTAATCAATTTCACCCAGTTCCCTGTGCGTAATTTCATCACAACCGTGTCCGGGAACTCCCTGGTGACTGATTCCGCTGCAGGCGGCACCGCCCTCGCTTCCGGCGTGAAGACGTACAACAGCGCAATCGGCGTGGACCTTGACGGCAACCCCGTTTCCTGCCTGACGGAATGGGCGCACGCCGCAGGTTATGGCACGGGAATCATCACTTCTGTGGGAATCAACCACGCAACTCCGGCCTCCTTTGTGGCCCACACGTCCGTCCGCAAGAACTACGAGGATATCTCCACCCAACTTATATCGGCCCCGGTGGACTTTGCTGCAGGCGCCGGCTTCATTATGGACAAAGGGTCTGAGCGCAGTCCCGAGTATTATGAAAAGATGGCGGCCGATGCCGGCATTTCGCTTTTCAAGGGCCCCGACTTTTCCGGCGTGGAGGATGTTGACGGCAGGGTTATCTGCCTTAGCGGCAAACCTCAGCAGGACCTTCCATATGCCATCGACCGTGAGGAGGACGACACCCAGTTATCAGATTTCGTGAAAGCCGGTATCGCCTACCTTGAGAAGCACTTCGGCAAGAAAGGCTTCTTTGTGATGATAGAGGGCGGAAAGATAGACTGGGCCTGCCACGGAACGGATGCGGCATCGGCTTTCCAGGAACTTACGGATATGGCTTATTCCGTGGACCTTGCGCTGGAATTCCTTAGCCGTCATCCCAAAGAAACCCTCATCCTTATCACCGCAGACCATGAGACCGGCGGCCTAATGCTTGGTGCCGGCAAATATGAGATCCATCCGGAGCGCCTTGCCTATCAGAAGGGCTCCACGCCGGTACTCACAGAGGAGTTCCGTGAGGAGTTCTTCCCGGAGGATGAGCCTTTCAAGGCCCCGTCCTGGGATGACGTGAAGGAGTTTTTTGCCGATAACCTTGGCCTTTGGGACAAGGTGGAGGTTTCCTCCAAGGAGGAGGCTGACCTCAAGGATGTGTATGACAAGACCTTTGGGAAAGGCGGCAACAGGAACCTTTCTTCAGAAAACCTCTACTCCGTGAACTATAAGATTGTGGATGAGGCGGTTAAGTGCCTTGACCGCGCAGCCGGCTACCGCTTCAGTTTCGGTTCACACTCCGGCTCTCCCGTGGGGCTTTACGTCACCGGTGCAGGACACGAGGCATTCCGTGAAGTAAGGGATAACGCAGAGATTGCCCCCACCATTGCAAAACTGGCCGGATACCAGAAATAGTCCTGGCGCGTAATGCGCTTATTTACAGTCTTTTAATTAAAGTCGGGTGCACTTGCAGGTGCACCCGATTATTTGTGAATCAGTGATAGATAGTCACTTACGCGCCAGAGGGGATTACGCGGTTTGTTTCTGTGGATCCTTGAACAGAATCCAGAAGAGGATGGCAACCACAAGGGCGTAACCTGCAAAGATGTACCAGGCGTTTGGCCAGGTGGCAGGGTTTTCAAACACGCCCACTGAATCCACCACGGCGCCGGCGGCAAGTGTGCCGATGGTTGCGCCGAAGCCGTTTGTCATCATCATAAACAGTCCCTGCGCGCTGGAGCGGATGTCCACTGCGGCGTTCTGCTCAACGTAGAGGGAACCGGAGATGTTGAAGAAGTCGAAGGCCATACCGTAGACGATGCAACTTAGGATGAACAGCAGCACGCCGGGCATAGCGGGGTTACCAAGGCCGAACAGGCCGAAGCGAAGCACCCAGGCGAACATTGAGATGAGCATCACCTTCTTGATGCCGAACTTCTTCATAAAGAAGGGGATAAGTAGGATGCAGAGGGTTTCTGACGCCTGTGAGATGGCTATGAGGGCGTTGGAGTTCTTGACGGCGAAGGTGTCGGCATAGGCCGGATTTGCGGCAAATGAACCGAGGAAGGTGTTGGCGTAACCGTTTGTGATCTGGAGGGAAGCGCCAAGGAGCATTGAGAAGATGAAGAAGATGGCAAACTGGCCGTCCTTGAAAAGGGTGAAGGCCTTGAGGCCGAACGCCTCTGCGAAGGACTGCTTGCCGCCGGCCTTGTTAACAGGGCAGGACGGCATTGTGAGAGAGTAGGCGCACATCACAAGCGACAGGATGCCGGAAGAAAGCAGTTGGGTGAAGGTTTCCTGCATACGGACTCCCTTGATGGAGAGGAAGTTGGTGAGGAGCATACTGCAGATAAAGCCGATGGTCCCAAATACACGGATGGGCGGGTAATCTTTCACGGGATCCATCCCTTCCTTCGCGAGGGCATTGTATGCCACGGAATTCACAAGGGCGATGGTGGGCATAAAGAACGCCACGCTGAGGCTGTACAGGACAAACAGGGGAGCGAACTCAACCACGTTTCCCGCCATCATACAGTAAGCGCCTGCGCCAATCATAAAGATGCCGGCAAGGCCGTGACACAGCGCCAGGACCTTCTGGGCTTCCATCTTTCGGTCGGCAAGAATACCCATAAGGGTGGGCATAAAGATGGAAACGATTCCCTGCATTGCAAAGAACCACTTGATCTGGGGACCGAGGCCGATGTTGCCAAGGTAACGGCCCAGGGAAGTGAGGTATGCTCCCCAAACGGCAAATTCAATGAAGTTGAGCACTGCCAGCTTCACCTGGATTGGCTTGATTTGAAATTTCATAGATTATATTATTTGTTATTAGTCACAGGTTCATCATACAAAAGTACGAAATTTTCCGTATTTTTGCAGAGATGTTTGAATTTAAATTACAGGCTACGGACACTCAGTCGGCCGCAAGGGCCGGAGTCATTTCCACGGACCACGGGGAAATAAGGACTCCCATCTTTATGCCGGTTGGCACCGTGGGTTCCGTCAAGGGAGTGTATCACAAGGATTTGGAGGCCGATATAAAGGCCCAGATCATACTTGGAAACACCTACCACCTATATCTGAGGCCCGGTCTTGACACTCTCCGCAAGGCGGGCGGCCTGCATAAGTTCGAGCATTGGGACAGGCCCATACTCACGGACAGCGGCGGTTTCCAGGTGTTCTCACTGGCCCCCATCCGTAAACTCACGGAGGAGGGCTGCAAATTCTCCTCCCACATAGACGGCTCCAAGCACATCTTCACCCCGGAAAACAACGTTGATACCCAGCGCATAATAGGGGCCGATATAATCATGGCCCTTGACGAGTGCTGCCCCGGAGACGCCGATGAACGCTATGCAGCAAAGTCTCTGAAACTCACTCAGGGCTGGCTGGAGCGCTTTGCAAGGCACTTTGATGAGACGGAGCCCCTCTACGGATACTCCCAGACCATGTTCCCCATAATCCAGGGCTGCGTGTATCCGGACCTTAGAAAAAGGGCCGTGGAGCACGCCCTGACTCTTGACAACGCCAACCGCGGCGGCTACGCAGTAGGCGGCCTTGCGGTAGGGGAGCCCACGGAGAAGATGTATGAGATGCTGGAGATTACCTGCCCGCTCCTTCCCGCCGGGAAGCCCCGTTACCTTATGGGAGTAGGCACCCCTGCAAACATCCTAGAGGGCATAGCGCGCGGCATAGATATGTTCGACTGCGTGATGCCCACCCGTAACGGCCGCAACGGAATGCTCTTCACCTGGAACGGCATAATGAATATGCGAAATTCCAAGTGGACGGATGATTTCACTCCGCTGGACCCCTGCGGCACTTCATTTGTAGACAGTTACTACACCCGCGCATACATACATCACCTCTTTATAGCAAAGGAGATGTTTGCGGCAATGGTGGCCTCGGAACATAACCTCGCCTTCTATCTGGACCTTGTCACAAAGGCCCGTGAACACATTGAGGCAGGGGACTTCACGGCCTGGAAAAACGCAGTGCTCCCTAAACTGACGCAGCGCTTATGAACTGGGGACTGAAGAAACTGGACTGGTACATAATCAAGAAGTTCCTGGTGACATTCTTTATGGCACTGCTTCTTCTTGCGGTAATAATCGTGATCTTCGACGTAAGTGAGAAGATTGAGGATTTCGTGCGAAAGGACGCTCCCATGAAGGAAATCTTCCTGGATTACTACCTTGGATTCATACCGTACTTTATGAATATGTACTCCCCGATGTTCGTATTCCTTACGGTTATTTTCTTCACTTCCAAGATGACCCAGGACTCGGAGGTGGTGGCAATGCTCTCCAGTGGCATCTCCTTCCACCGCCTTATGGTGCCTTACCTTGTATCGGCCGTGTTCATCATGTTCCTCTCTATGGGCCTTGGAATGTGGGTTATCCCTCACCAGGTGGGCCGCAAGGTGGATTTCGAGCAGAAGTACATCCCCCGTATGAAGGTGAAGATCGGCCACGATATGCACTACAAACTGGAGAACGACCACTTTGTGTATCTGGAGTCATTCAGCGCCTATAACAACACGGCCTATAACTTTACCCTGGAGGATCTTTCCGGCGGGCATCTCCGTTCAAAGATTACCGCTGAGAGCGCGCAGTTCGACACCCTTACGGGCCGATGGAAACTCCGCAACTGGTTCATCCGCGATTACGACGAAGGCCTTGGGGACCACGTCCGCGCAGGCCGTCAACTGGATACCGTCCTCAGCCTTACAAGGGAGGACTTCTTCCTGAACAAGTACACCATTACGCGTCTTAACGAGGCCGAACTTGAGAGACTTATCAAGACCCAGACTATGAGGGGCGACGCATCAGTATCGGCCGCACTCATTGAGAAGAACAACCGTATGGCTATGCCGCTGTCGTCCATCATCCTCACCATCATTGCGGTTTCCCTCTGTACCAAGAAGAGGCGCGGAGGAATGGGCCTGAACCTGGCGGCGGGAACGGCTCTGGGATTCTCCTACATCCTTTTCCAGCAGTTCAGCGAGATGTTCGTGGCAACGGACACCCTGCCGCCCTCCATAGCAATATGGCTGCCAAACTACATATACGCAGTAATTGCAATAGTACTGTATATAAAAGCACCTAAATAAATGAAAGTCAGGATTGTCAATAAATCCAGCCATCCCTGCCCGTCCTATGCCACGCCTCAGAGCGCCGGAGTGGACCTCAGGGCAAATCTTGATTCCTCCGTTACAATCGGCCCTCTTGAAAGGGCGCTTGTCCCTACCGGCCTTTACATTGCCCTTCCGGCAGGTTATGAGGCCCAGGTAAGGCCCCGCAGCGGCCTTGCGGCAAAGCACGGAATCACCGTCCTGAATACCCCAGGTACCATTGACGCGGATTACAGGGGAGAGATAAAGGTCATCCTCGTGAACCTCTCCAACGAGCCCTTTGAGATTGTCCCCGGGGAAAGGATTGCACAGATGGTGATTGCCCGTCACGAAACAGCGGAATGGGAGGAAGTGGATTCCCTTGACTCTACAGAGCGCGGCGCCGGCGGATTCGGCAGCACAGGAAGATAATGAAAGACCTATACGCAATTTTCAAAGCATCGGCGG
>ONOQ01000001.1 GCA_900319485.1 uncultured Bacteroidales bacterium
GCTTCTATGACTTTATCATAGTACTGCTCCTTCTTCTGTGTTTGATAGATAAACATTGTAACTCGTGTTTTACGAGTCAACTTTTTTCAGGGAAAGACACGGTAGCACAAAAAAAGCGACGACCCCAGGTCGTCGCTTTTATAAATAAGAGCTGTTTAGTCTGAATAAGGCTGCTTGACGAACATGAAATTTAAGTCAGCAAGATCCAAATACACATTGTATTTTCCTGATGTGAGAGTTGCTGTCATTGCATTTGCTCCGGCCCACTCGAATTGTCCATATGGACAAGAATCCGTCAGATCGAGAGAACCGCTTACACCAGATTCAGCATCATTTCCATCTGCACCATTCCAATTAAGAATGAATTTGAATGAGTATTGTGCGTTGGTAGGGATTACGAGATTCTCATACATCCAACTATAATTTGCCGCATAATCATCTCGGGCCCTTGATAAATTGTAGGTTCCAAGTCCAGAGATACTTAATTTCACATAACCGGTACTCCAGGCACGATCTGAATTACTGGTCCAGTTCCCACTAGAATAGTGCCAAGTGCCGCTTCCTCCATTGTAATCAAGTCTAATCCAGAAAGTTTTATTAATCGCTCCCTGCCTATTAAAGGAGCCATTCACTTTAGATATGTCTCCATCCCAATATGTATTTCCTTCTGTTAGCCACATGTTTTTATCTTTATCATATAAGGTCCACCATTGGTCGTCTTCAGGGTTAAAACTATTTAAATAATAAGTATTCGCAGCGGTTTTAATAAACCTGTTATACTTATATCCAGTCTCCCAATTTGTTAATAAGCTGGCAAGATACCATTCCTCAATCTGATCGACATCGTATGTCAGTGTTCCAAAATTAACGATACTCCTACGAGCAAAAGGGCCAAACGATTCCGTGGCCGTCTTCTGCTCGTAATAATATGTTTCTGCAGAGTTAATCAACGCAAACTGGAAGTTGGCGTAAGATGATCCTGAGTTGGAATTAACAGGTAGTGGAATATAGTAAGTTCCATTGCCATCGATTGTCGCGGTAATGGTTGCTCCTGTTAATTCTCCAGAAGCGGAAACAATTGGCGTTCCGGTTTTAAAATCAGAAACAGTATATCCTCCGGTTATATTGGTATTTGCAGTGAACTTTAATTTTGATGCTCCGACTGGGCAATTAGCGACGGCAATCTTCGCAATCGCACCTAGATGTTGGAACCTAGCACTTCCTGCTTCTTTATTGAGATATGCAATCATAGGCACTTGAACCTTTGATCCATCAATAGTGGTAGGCCAGTTGATAACACGTTCTGTGGAAGTTGCGATAGATGCTGGATAATATGCATACGGGCTAATTGTTGCCTCTTCGTCAACTGATCCTCCGAAAATAACTTTGCTATCTTCGTACCTTAAATAAGTAAGTGTTACAGGAGCAGTGGTGGCGTCTTTAGTGGCCAAAACAGCAATCTGATCACCAGGGCCAAAAGCCATACTAACATCTGATAGTGTGGCTTTAGTTTCAGGGTCTACGGGTTTTTCCTGAGAAACCGCGATTTCAATATATTTCAAACCATTCTCCACCAGTGCTTCATGTATTGAAGATACTTGAGAGTTGCTTTCTTTATTGCAAGCGACGAGGCTTATGGCCAATATGGCTAAAATTGAATAATACTTTTTCATAATTCTCTCAATTTATGTTACCAATCAATGGCCTCTCCGCCGTTGTAAAGCGTCGCCTCTTCGGCTTCCATATTTGATGACATCAGCGCCATCATCGTTACAGGTGACATTGGGTCTAGTACCGGGTGTTCTGTTAGGAGTTCTAGGCTCTCGGTTTCAGGAGCAAGATAAAATTCTTTCATATAGATTTTGTTTTCTAGTTTTCGTGTTAGTTTTATTCCCTTATGTGCAAGATAAAGGACGTTTTCGTGATACAACACCGGTCATTCGTCCCTAAATACGCATTTTCGTCCCTAATCCCTTGAAACGTAAAAATGTTTTTTGTGATGCTTGTTTTTCTCTTTAGCAGAGATATAACTTTACTATTTTGCCAGCGCCGAAAATAAATTGGCTCGTTTGTTAAATGATATATTTTTCTATATCTTTGTGACTATGGAAAAAGTATTGATTAATATTGATTGGGTACCAAGCAATTTTGCTGCGGCAACGGCCGACGTGGATATTCCTTGCGTTGCTACGGGACGCACGCTTGAAGAAGTTGAAAAGAACATCGTAGATGCTCTGAACTTTCACGTTAGCGGCCTAAAAGAAGACGAGGTGCCTGTTCCGGCCTGTTTACGGGGTGAGTGGGAACCGGAGTTCCGTCTTACCACCCGGGCGCAACTCAAGTATACCGACAATTATATAACACGTAAGGCCCTGTCAAAAGAGACCGGAATTGCAGAGCAGCAACTCAGTCACTATGCAAATGGCCTTCGACACCCCCGACCCCAGATGCAGGATCGCATAACAGCGGGCATAGTTTCCATCTGTCGAAGATTGACGCTGGTTCTGTAATTTTCTATTTGGTTTTTGGTAGCGTTTTTGCTACTTTTGTGGCGAGAAGAAAAAACGCTATGAAGAAACGTAAGATTAAAGCCATCGTCGAGAAAGGAAAGGACGAACGGTTCTCCATTTACTCCAAAGACCACTTTGGGAATAGTTATTTCGGCGGCTTTGGGGCCAGCGTGGCGGCTGCTAAAGAAGACTTCCTGAAGAGCGTTAAGGAAGCCATCGAGGAAGAACAGACCGAAAGCAATGCTGTTTATTCCATCGATAACATTGTGATTGAGTACAGTTACGATATTCCCTCGTTTTTCAACTTCTTTGACTTCATTAATGTAAGCCGTTTTGCAGAATACGCAGGCGTAAACGAAAGTAAGATGCGGGCTTACAAGAGCGGCGTATCCTTCCCTGGAGAAAAGACCACCGCAAAGATCTTCCGGGCTATCAGGAAAATTGGTACCGAACTCACGGCAGCAACATTGCTATAACCAAAACTGCTCACCGCGATACTCTATTTGCGTCTAGTCATCCTTTTAGGATGGCTATTCGTCGAATTATCGGGTGGATTTGTCTTTTATTTTGTTAAAAATACTATCTTTGCGGCTTGGCTCACTTATCTTGCACATAAGGGAGCGCCACATTGATAGTAACAATAAAACAAATATCTATGAACAAAAAACAAACTTATGCAGCCCCTAAGGTTGAGGGAATCATTCTCTTAACTAGAGAGGCCGTGCTTACAATGTCTATGATGACATTAATGGCCACTATGGAACCTGGCGGAAGCGCCCCCGCCGTGGAAGAAGCAATTTTTAGTGAAAACGAAGGTTGGGAGTAGTGTTATGAAAAAGTATTTATTTATGATTGCAACAGTTAGCATAGTGCTTGCTTGTGCAAAAGAGAATATTCAGAATGACGCAACGCCCGAAAAAGCCCAAGATGCTAAAGGGAACATTTCCTTCGTCGTAGACGTGGAATCTGCATCAGATGTGAAGGCTACAATATCAGCAAGCGATAACTTCACTTGGGAGGCCAGCGATCGCGCAGCTGTCTTCACATCTGAAGGCCACAAGGTTGTCCTTACTCCAAGCGATATATCTGGTGGTGTGGCTACATTTACCGGCGAAGTCACTTCAGGAGAGACTGTTCCAGAGGGTGCGATTGTGGTGTATCCTGCCGATTTTCTTACGGCTGCCAATACAGTAACATTCCCAGCAGAATATACGTCAAATGGTCAGGGAACAGTTCTCGCCGCAAAGGTAGCAAGTGGCAGGAAACTGACATTTAAGTATCTTGCCGCAACCCTGAAGGCCACCATCACGGATGTTCCGTCTATTGCATCATCCATAACGGTCACATCCACCCAGACACTTACTGGAGCACATACAATTAATTTCACAGGAAGTACTCCGACCCTTTCAACCTCAAGTACGGCAAAGGAGATAACCTTCTCCAGTCCGGCAAATGGAAATAATGAGCTCGTAATTCCTGTTCCTACAACAGGAGCTGCTCAGACCTTCACATATAAAGTAAACTATAGTTCCAACGTTCTCTTCACACAGTCAACGACAAAGACCCTCGAGCGAAACTCTTATATGTCAATGGCTTCGCTGACAATCAATCCTTCCGTGTATCTCCTGAGTAGTATGACTGGTTGGGGAGAAGATGACTCTAAACGTCTTTTGATGAGTGTTTCATCGGGAGTAGCATCTTCTACTTTAAATGCTTTAAAAAATCAATACTTTAGAGTTTGTATAAAATATCCCGCTTGTGAGGATATGATTGAAATGGGGCCGGCCTCATCAATTACAGAAAACTCTGAGAACGGAGATATGAATACTGATGTTTCTGACTGGGTAGAAAAGCCCTCCGTCTTAGTTAAGGATGCGATTGGAAAATATTCAATTACGTATAACTATACAACAGGCAGATATGGAATAGCAACACTAGAGACATCCCCTTCAATCTATGCGGTTGGCGCTCAGAATTCCTGGAATATCTCAAATACCGACACCCCTCTTGTTAAAGCAGGAAAATGGTACTATGTTTTAGGTTATAATGGCATATATAAAATAAATTATAGTGGGTACCAAACCAATAAGTGGTTCGGCGTTTTTGGATATAATGGTTCCTCCGCCACGGGTGCCCCTGGCATAGAAGGCGCTGATTTTGGAAGCTCCGATTCCAATAGCGATTGGTATTATTCCTCTGTGCTTTACGATAGCGAGAACAACCTCTATTATTATTGGGCAGAAGGGAAAGATAATGTCCAATCTTTTGCACAATTATACTTAAAAGGTTCTTGGGATTCCTTCTCTATCGGCGTTCCTATGACAAGATCTTCTTCAAATACTCATATTTGGACTATAACACGTACATTTGCGGCTAATCAGACATTCAAAGTAACAGATGGAGCTGACGCCTGGTGGGGTTTCTCTAATAATATGGAAAGTATATATGATAATACGGTTCAGGCCGAATCTGCTGACAATCTTAAAATAACAGTTGCGGGAACATATCTTATAATGTTCAATGAGAAGACAAATAAATATCACATAGTAAAAACGGACTAAGAAATAGTCTTAAGAAATAGTCTATAGTCAAAGAGGCGGACCAGGGTCCGCCTCTTGTTTTGTCATTACAATAAACCAAATTGGTTTAGCCGCAGTTCGTCTTTTCAAAAAAGCATTTTGTAAGGTAATTGCACAAGGTGTTCATCAAATAATGATTATATTTGCCAAAGTCATAAATAGATGTATATGAAAAAGGTATTCATAATCGTTTTCCTTATTCTTCAGGGCCTTTATGCAAGCGCCCAGCAGAAGACATTCTTTGGCTTGACCCTTGGAAATAATTATACTCAAGAAGAGGTGAATAAGATTATCCCGGAGACCACGGAAGGGCTGTATTCTGTAACAGCGTGGGAGGATGGTTCTGCTGAAATATCAGAGATAAAGATTGCCTTGCTTAAAGATATCGTTCCGCCTATTATGGCAACCGTTACCCCTAGGAAAATAAGCCGGAAGACCCCCTTGTATAGGTTAAACTTTGACACTTCTGGAGGGTTGCGCTGGGTATCTCTTATTTACGATAATTCTTGCGGTCTGCCGAGCATTGTTTACCAACAGTTGGCCGATTCTCTCTCTAAGATATATCCAATGACGCCTCATGAGAATAAAGAAGGATTGCAGTGTTTGGATGTAGATGGTATGGCCGTAACATTAACCAAAGAGGAAGACTCTATCATACTTTTATATTCTGACGCGTCATATATTGAGAAGATTGTGTCGAACATTATACCACCTATTCAAGATAAGTTTTTAGGGCTAAAGATGGGTGAAAGGTACAGTGTGGAAAAAGTAAAGACACTAGTAGGTATGAAAGGTGAGTTTATGGAAAGCGAAAGAACGGCAGTGGGGACTCGGCTCATTTTTTCTAAGATGGCTTATGCGGGAAAAATCTGGGATTATGGAGAAATCATTCTTTCTTTTGATGGGGCGTTCTACAAAATATCAATATATGACAGTGTCAACGATTATTATGATGACAGGGCAGAAGCAAAGTCTATCTACAATAATTACAAAGAAACACTAGATAAGAAATATGGCGGTGCAGTCGGCCCTGTTGTAGAAGAAAAAGGCGAGGATTTATCGTCTACCTATTTGGGATCAAATGGGATATGGTTAGAGTTATATACAAGAAGAGGAAAATCTTCAGGTGGCAATTATCGACGTTATGTGGGAATGGTATACTCTCATATGGGGATAATAAGCCAATTCCAGGAAGCCACAGAAAATGAACTATAGGCGCATACTCTTGCGACGGCCTCTTCAAGGTCGTCGCTTTTTTGTGGGCGAGGTTGGATTATAGAGGACCAACCACGCCCGGGGGAAGGGCCCCAGGAGTGGTTCTGGGGCATTTTTATGGGCGAGGTTGGCGAGGAAAAAACCAGCCTCGCCCAAATGTGCTACCAACCTCGCCCGTAGACGGTCTTTGTCACGTTTAACAGTTATTTCTTGACTAAGATGGGTGTTGGAGACAATCTTAGTCACGTTTTGGGGCGTTTTCGTGACTAAGACCGGCAAAAAGGCCGTAGAGATGCCCGATCAGGCCGGGCATGACGCATTGAGGAGGCCGGGCATGACGGGCAATACGCGAAAAATACGTATCTTTGCTCAAACGTTACTAAAATGAAAAAACTACTTCTTATTGCCTGCGGCCTGATTGCCAGTATCGGCCTGATGGCGCAGAATGACAAGGCGGACAATATCGTCGGCACGTACGCCGGCGGCAGCGGCAAGGACGCCTTCAAGGTGAAAATCACAAAACTCCAGGACGGCACCTACAAAGGCCAGGTGTGCTGGGTGGCGGAACTCTACGACGCAAACGGCGTAATGGACGTTGACGACAAAAACCCCGACAAAAGCCTCAGGAACACCCCTGCCGATAAAATAGTGCTCTTCACCGGCCTCAAATACAACGCCAAGAAACAGCAGTGGGACGGCACAAAAATCTATGATCCCAACCGCGGAATAAGAGTAAGCATGACCGCAACCTTCGACAATCCCAAAGTCCTCAAAATCCGTGGCTCGGTACTGGGAATCGGGGAAACCGAGGTCTGGAAACGTGTAGATTAACTGCTGACGCTATGAGAAGACTTATTTCCCTTTTGCCGTTCCTTGGCTGCATAGCCTGCGCCGGGGGCAATTACACCAACCTGACAACTGCTGAATTTGCAGATGCCATTAAGGGCGGGGCATACGCCATTGTGGACGTCCGTACCCCCGAAGAATACGCCGCGGGGCACCTCAGGGATGCCTCAAACGTTGACTGGTTCGCCTCCGACTTTATGGACCAGATAGCCAAGGCCTACCCCAAGGGCACGTCCCTGGCCGTTTACTGCCGGAGCGGCAAGCGAAGCGCAGCCGCGGCGGCAAAACTCTCCAAGGCCGGCTACAAAGTTTCAAATATGCTGGGCGGATACCTTGCCTGGACTGAGGAAAACAGGCCCGTGACCACCTACGCCGTGGAAACGTTCATCACCCCCGCCGGCACCCCGGTAGCCATTACCCTCATAAAACACGGCACCCTTGCCATCTCATACAAGGGGCTTTCCTTCCACATAGATCCCGTGAGCGGCCTTGGAAAACCGACGGACTATTCTACGGAGTTCACTCCGGCCGATGCAATCCTTGTCACCCACGAGCACGGAGACCACTTTGACACCGAGGCAATTGCCGCGCTTTCTGCCCCCGGTACCCTGGTTGTAACCAACGCCCGCTGCGCCGAAATGCTTGGCCGCGGCACGGCTCTTTCGAACGGCGATACCGCCGAACTTCCCGGAGGGATCGGCCTTACTGCCGTACCCGCCTACAACTACACCGAAGGCCGCACGATGTTCCATCCCAAGGGCCGCGACAACGGTTTTGTGCTGGATTTTGAAGGGCTCCTTGTCTATATTGCGGGAGACACTGAAGACATCCCTGAAATGGCCGCCCTGAAAGGCATTTCCGTTGCCTTCCTCCCCGTGAATCAGCCCTACACTATGACCGTGGAGCAGTGCGTGAATGCGGCTAAGATTATCGGCCCTAAAGTCCTTATTCCTTACCATTTCTCCCAGACTGACCTGTCCGGTCTTCCTGCGCTTCTTTCCGGCATTGACGTGAGGCTGAGGGATATGCAGTAGGCTATTCCTTAAAGCCGTCCATTATTACCGTGGGGCGTCCGTCAGACGTGAAGGCGCCCAGTTTGTACTGCCCCGGGCGGCACTCAGGCTCCCAGTAGAAAACGCCCTCGCAGTGGCCTGTGGCGCGGGATTCGCGGATAATCCTTGCCAGCTGGTCACGCCCTTTTTCCATAACCTCCGGGTGCTCCTCGTCAACCACAAAACCAGTTTCCACAATCATAACGGGCGTGCGGTATTTCTCCCATATATGGCCGATATTCTCTATCCCGTGCGTAATTGTCTCATCCTCATCCGTTTCCAGGCCCGAATCAATGGCCCAGTAGGGGTAGAGGGACATCCCCACTATATCCCATTTTGCGCCGTACTTCCTGAGGGTGTCAAGGTTGCTGTCGTAAAGATTCCGGTCAAAGCCGTTGTCTAGATGTACAATGACGCGGGCCTTTGGAAACACCTTCTTTACGGCATCGTAACCGGCGCTGAAAAGCCCCGCGTACTGCCGGGGATTATTTCTAAGATGGCCGATAGACTCAAGGATTGTGACCCGCCCCAGGGAATCCGGGACGGGATCTCCCCACCAGTCACCTTTGACCGTCCAGAGGAAGCCGTTACTGGTTTCGTTCCCAACCTGCACCCACTTTGGCTCAATCCCTTCCGCCTTCAGCGCTCCCAGGACGTCTTCCGTGTGGGCGGCAAGGAGGCCCTTAACCTCTTCATAGGGCTTTCCGCTCCAGGCGGCGGGGATATTCTGCTTCTTTGGATCGGCCCAGAAATCACTGTAATGGAAATCCACCATTATGGCCATTCCAAGGTCCCTTGCTATGCGGGCTTTGACAAGGAGATCCTCCTTGGAATTCCAGTTTCCGTGCTTTGAAGGGTCCACCCACACGCGGAACCTGATGGCGTCCAGTCCCAGTTCCTTCATAAGGGCGGTGCATTCACGCTGTTCCCCGTTGTTATTGTAGAATTTCAGGCCGTTGGCATCGTATTCGGTGGCCCAGCCGATATCGGCCCCCTTCCAAAAATGCGTTGTATTACATCCAAACAACGTGATACAACACAAAGCGGCAATAGTAATTGAGTGCTTCATTGCGGTTAGTTTTATATGCAAAGTTAGCATATTTGCCAAATACTTGCACAATGCGTATCTTTGCCTTTGCAAATGACCATCCGCAGTTCTCATACAGAGGACCTTACATCAATAATGACCGTTCTGGAGGCGGCCAAGGGAATTATGCGTGCAAGCGGCAACACCGGCCAGTGGGTTAACGGCTATCCCTCCCGTGAGGTTGTTGAGGCCGATATTTCCTCCGGCCACGGCTTTGTGGTCCTTGACGGCGCCAGGATTGCCGGCTATTTTGCCTATATCCCTTCGCCGGAGCCCACATATAGTTATATAGAAGGTGGGGCCTGGCTGGAAGACACCCTTCCGTACCACGTTGTGCACAGGATTGGAAGCGTTCCGGAGGTCCACGGCGTGTTCCGCGCCATAATGGACTGGTGCTTTGAGCGTGATCCCAATATCCGCATAGATACCCACCGTGACAATCACATAATGCAGCACTGCATTGAGAGTTACGGCTTCACCTATTGCGGAGTGATTTATCTTGCCGATGGCGCCCCGCGCCTTGCCTATCAGAAACTGCTATGACAAAACTTATCGTATTTGACTTTGACGGCACGCTTGGGGATACCCTGGAACTGATCCTGAAGTGTAATCACGAGACCCGCCGGCGGATGGGCGCTCCGGAGATTCCGGACAGCGCCATAATCGCAACTATCGGTATTCCTCTCCGCGACGGGCTGCGTGTGATGAACCCGGGAGTCCGGGAGGAAGACATCCCCGTTTGGTTCCGGACCTACCGTGAAGTGTTTGCAGAATATGAGCCCAGGATGGTTCCTGCGCTGTTTCCGGGGGTGAAGGAGACGCTCTCTCAGTTGCACGGGAGGGGTTTTATCCTTACCGTTGCGTCTTCCCGTGAGACGGATTCCCTGAAAAGTTTCCTTGAGAGGATGGGCATTGCACCGTACTTTGACTATGTTCTTGGCGCCGAGGATGTTGTGAACGCAAAACCAAACCCGGAGCCCGTGCTGAAGACCCTGGAGCGCTTTGGGGTTATCGGCCCTGAATGCCTTGTGGTTGGGGATATGCCCGTTGACATACAGATGGGGCTTGGCGCCGGGGCCGTTACCTGCGGTGTCACGTTTGGCAATTCCTCCCGCGAAGCACTTTCCGACGCCGGAGCAAACTACGTGATTGACAGTTTTGACAAGTTACTATCCATAATATGAAAAAAGTCCTTGCTATAATTCTGGCAGCGGTTATCGGCCTAAGCCTTTCCGCCCAGCCCAAACGCCTCACAGTCAAAGAGTTCCTGAAGGTTTCCCCCAAAGACACCGCTTCTTACATCGTGAGTGGCGTTGTGAGTAAGATCCGCAGTGCCTCCAGCGGCAGTTTTTACCTCAAGGACCGCACCGGTACAATGCTGGTTTACGGCATCCAGGACCCCTCAGACCCTTCGGCCAGTATCAAGAAGATGGGCATAATGAGAGGCGACACCGTTGCCGTCCAGGGCAGGTTCCTCCTGTACGCCGGGCAAACCAAGGAAATGAAAGACGGCATTCTCCTTTCTAAGGCCGATGGTCCTGAGCACGGTAAAACCTTCCTGGAGCGCCTTGACAGGCAGCCAAGCTTCCAGGGTCACGAGGGTAATGATGCTCCCAAGGCCTTCTCCAAATGGGTCAATGAGCATGTGAAGCGCCCCGCAAGCGGAGAGAAGGGCACAGTGGTAGTGGATTACGCGATAGGCCGCAACGGCAAAGTGCAGGAAGTGCAAGTGAAACGCGGCGCCTCGCCTGCCCTTGACGCCGAAGCCGTGCGCGTAGTGAAAAGCGCCCCCAAGTGGAAACCGGCCAGATATGACGGCGTCCCCGTCCGCTTCATGGCTTATGTCACAGTAGTATTTGATTGATTTTCAATTAATTTTACTATATTTACAAATAAGTGCCACATAATAACACATAGCCATGAGTAACAGTAATCTTCTGGACGACCTTATGAAACTGAAATCGTCGTCGCCGCAACCACCTTCCAAACCCCAGTCCCCCGCAATTTCCCCGGATGTCAAGGCCGAGTTCGACAAGTGGAAACAATGCTGTGAGGACAAGGCGTATGAGGAGGGAGTGCCTCATCTTCTGAAAGCCGCAGATGGCGGTTATCCGCCCGCTCAAAGCGATATGGCTTTTCAGCTTTTCAAAGGCCGGCTCATTCCTAACGACATAATGAAGGCCGAACAATATGCGCGGGCTGGCGCCGTGCAGGGACATGACGGCTGTCAGCTATGGCTGGGCCAGATTCTCCGCCACAAAGGGCAGTTTGCCGAAGCTGTTGACTGGCTCACGAAATCGGCCGCCCAGGGCCAGGGATGGTCGGCCTTCATCCTTGGAGAAATGTACGAAAAAGGTGAAGGCGTTCCCGCCAATTTGGATGAGGCTGTCCGCTGGTATAAAAAATCGGCCAGAACCACAAACGCTTACGGAAAAGACGCCAAGAAAGCGCTGGATCGTCTGGGGATCGCCGTATATGAGGAGGGAGAGTATATGGAGGCAGTTCTGAGCGTTCAGATAACGCCTGGCTTGAGCGTTGACGACTTTTACAACCATGGCCGCTTCTGGGACCATCTTCAGCAGCCGGATCGACTCGCCTACCTTATTGCCGCCGCCAACAACGGCCATCCGGAAGCTGCCAAAAAACTGTCAGATATCCTTGTGAGCGACGATGCCAAATCCTACGGATTCTATAGCCCTCAGGCATCGGCCCACTACTTCCAGCTTGCCAAGGATAATTTCAAGAAGTTGGCCGATGCCGGAGACGCCGAGGCTATGTCGGATTACGCATGGATGATAAAGGACGAGAACAATCCTCTGGCCATGCAGTATCTGGAGCGCGGTGCAAATATGGGCAATGATTCCTGCCAGCTGTATCTGGGCCGGATCTACTTGGATCGCCGGGTCTATGACAAGGCCATGTACTGGCTTACAAAGTCTGCAGAGCAGGGTCAGGGATGGGCTGCGCTCCTTGTGGGCCAAATGTATGAGAACGGAGAGGGTACAAGACGTGACATCTCCAAGGCCAAGTACTGGTATCAGGTATCTGTGGACTCCAAGAATTACTATGGTCAGTATGCCCAGGAATGCCTGGACCGTCTTGCTGCAACGGGCGGCGGCGGCATTGACCTTGGTGCCATAGGAGATGCCGTTGATGAAATCAATGGTAAGCTCAGCGACATTGGTGACACCATCTCCAGCGGCCTCAAATCCCTGTTCAGCCGGTTCAAGAAATAGCCCTGGCTCTTAAGTTACTGAAAATCAGATGCTTATAATTCCCCGGGTGCACCTGCAAGTGCACCCGAGTTTGCGTTATAGCTTGAATATCAACTATTTCCCGGCCAGGGAGGATATTGCCGATTTTTAGCTATCTTTGTAAGTTATGAATAAGGATGTTGTCATAGTACGCGGAGAGAAGGTGGCCGATGTAGCCGCAAAACTTGCCGGAGAGAAGGAAATCTTCATAGTGCACGACGAAAACGTGGCGCACGTTGCGGCTGCTGTAGCGGCGGCGATTCAGATGCCCGATCAGGTCGGGCATGACGATATGCGTCATAGCCGGCCCCGACCGGCTATCTTCTCCCTGAAAACCTCCGAGGAACTAAAGACTATGGAAACGGCGGTGTGGGTTACTGAGCGCCTTCTGGAAGCCGATGCATCCCGCGGCGCGCTGGTCCTTGCCATAGGCGGCGGCATCACTACGGACATCGCCGGCTTTGCGGCCAGTATGTACAAGCGCGGCATCCGTTACGCCAACATCCCCACCACGCTCCTTGCCCAGGTGGACGCTGCAATCGGCGGCAAAACCGGGGTGAACCTTCACGGCTACAAGAATATGCTGGGGGCCTTCCATATGCCTGAGTTCACGTTTTTGACGTCTTCCGTGCTTGAGACGCTCCCGGAAAAGGAACTCCGCTGCGGCCTGACGGAAATGCTCAAGACCTTCCTGATAGGGGATGCCGATGCCTACGAAAAATGCATCGCCGGAGGCATCACAAATGACCTCATCTTCAGGGCTGCGTCAATCAAGGCCGATATAGTGTGCCGTGACCCTCTGGAGCACGGCGAAAGGGCGGTTCTGAACCTTGGCCATACGTTTGGGCACGCAATTGAGCACTGCTCTGAGGGCACCATCGCCCACGGTGAGGCGGTGGGGATGGGAATAATCCTTGCCGCAAGGCTCTCCGAAGGCCTGGGACTGGCAGCAAAAGGCCTTGCAGCGGGCCTCAAGGCCGATTTTGACGTCGTGGGGCTCCGTACGGACTGCCCCTACGGCATTGATGAACTTGCCGCCGCAATGAAAAAGGACAAGAAGGACGGTAAGTTTGTGCTCCTTAAAGGCATTGGCCAGCCTGTTATCACCACAGTGAAAGAAGATGATCTGCGTAAGTATACAGAATAAGGAATTCTCTGAGATTCAGGCGCTTCTGCCGTCCCTTGAGATGGCGGAAATACGCCTTGACCGCTGCGCTCTCTCCGACGAAGAGATAGAGCAGTTGTTCTCACAGTCCGACGTCCCCCTCATTGCCACCTGCAGGCTCTCCGAAGAGCCTGGTGCCCCTGAGATCCTGGAGCGTGCAATCAAGGCGGGGGCCAAGTACGTGGACCTTGAAATGGAAGCCCCTGCGGCCATTGGCCGACGCATCCGCCAGGCCTGCCAGGAATGGGGCACGGTACTCATCCGTTCATACCATAATTTTGACTTTACACCGCCTCTTTCCGTGCTTGAAAGCACTGTTGAAAGGGCAAAATCCTTTGGAGCAGAGATAGTGAAGGTTGCCGTGATGGCGGCATCTGAGAGCGACTGGGGCGTTGTATCAGCCTTATACAACAGCGCGGAGCCAGGCTCTTTGGTGGCCTTCTGTATGGGGGAAGCCGGGAAACAGTCCCGCCTTCAAGCCCTTGCCAAGGGATCCCCATTTACATACGCCTGCCTTACGGAAGAAGAGGCCACGGCCCCCGGGCAGTGGACCTGGTCCAGCCTCAGGGAAGCGCTCTACGGAGACTTCCGCTTTGTGAAGGCATCGGCCCTTCCTATGCCGTCCTCCAAAAGTTTTGCCCAGAGGGCCATTGTGGCGGCGGCGCTGGCCCACGGGGTGTCACATCTCAACGGTTATTCCCCCTGCGGGGACAACGAGAGCGCCATTTCCGTGGCAAAGGCCCTTGGCGCGCGCGTTAATATTAACGGAAATGAACTTGAAATAGAGGGAATAGGGGCTTCCGGCGGCACTTTGAAAATGGCGGAACTCCACACCGGAGAGTCCGGCCTTCTCACAAGGCTTATGGTGCCGCTCCTTTCCGTCCTCAGCGCCGGTCCTGTCCGCGTCACCGGAGAAAAAACCCTGCTTGGAAGGCCTCTGACAGGGGCTCACGACATTATGGCCGCCTACGGAGTGCGCCTGTACCCCGAAAGTAACAAAATTGTTAAGGGCCAAAATACCGAAAATAAGGCGGTTAACAAAGATGTTACGGAGGCCAGAAAATCGGACTGTTATCTGCCTCTGAGCGTATCTGGGCCCATTATTCCGGGGCGCGCAGACGTTTCCGGCAAGGGCGGAAGCCAACTTATCTCAGGTCTTCTTGCCGCGCTGCCTCTTGCGGGAGGAAAATCCGTCCTTTATGTCCACGAGCCTAAGAGCATTCCATACCTTTTCATAACGGTGGATGTCCTGAAGAAATTCGGCATAAGGATAGGCTCTGAAATGGAGGGCGGGGACGATTTCCTTGAAACCCAGGACTGGGCGCTCTGCACGGGCCTTAATTTCCGCATAAAGGGCCCTCAGGCATATCAGGCGGCATCTTTTGCAATTGAAGCGGACTGGTCAGGCGCCGCCCCTTTCCTTGTTGCGGGAGCAGTTTTTGGAGACATTGAGGTGACCGGGCTTGACACTGCCTCCCTCCAGGCCGATATCTCCATTATGGATATCCTGATGGAAGCCGGGGCGTCAATGTCGCAACTGGAAGACGGCAGCCTTCACGTAATGAGGGCGCCCCTGAGCCCGTTCAAGGCCGACCTTAACAACTGCCCGGACCTCTTCCCCATAGTAGCGGTGCTGGCGGCGTTCTGCCCCGGAGAGAGTGAACTCCTGGGGGTTGAAAGGCTCCGCCACAAGGAAACAGACCGCGCCGCCGCAATAGTGGAAATGCTTGAGGCTATGGGCGTTACGGTGGAGGTTGACGAAGACCTTATGACAATCACGGGTATGGGGCTCTCACAGAGGCTCGCTTCCGGAAACCTCCTGAAGGGCGGGAAGTTCCGCTCTCACGGTGACCACCGTATGGTTATGGCCCTTAAAGTGGCATCTCTCGGTGCCTCCAGCCCCGTTGAAATAGACGATGTTGACTGCGTAGCCAAGTCCTTCCCCCAGTTCAATGAAATGTTTTCTGTCATTCTGAGCGAAGCCCGAAGGGCGTAGTCGAAGAATCTCAAACCACTTGAAATATGAATACTTTTGGCAATAAATTCAGAGTAAGTATCTTCGGAGAGTCCCACGGGCCGGTTATCGGCGTAACTGTAGACGGCGTTTTACCTGGAATTCCGCTCAGCGTGGAAGATTTCACTCAGGACCTTTCCAGAAGGAAGGCCGGAGCCCTTGGCACTACGCCGCGTATTGAGGCCGATGCCCCCGAAATCCTCTCTGGTGTATATGAGGGCCACACTACGGGCGCTCCGCTTACCGTTATTTTCCGCAACGAAAACACCCGCTCGGAGGACTACGAGGCCTTCCGTAAGAACCCCAGGCCCGGTCACGCGGACTTCACCGCCAATCTCAAGTACGGCGGTTACAACGACCCCCGCGGCGGCGGCCAGTTCAGCGGCAGGCTTACCCTGGGCATTGTCGCAGCCGGCGTGATTGCCAAAAAAATGATGTACTTTGCCAAGTTTAACGCTGTCCTTAAGGAGGTTGGCGGGCTTGTTGACGCGGAGAAATGGCCGGAGGCTCTTAAGGCCGCCGCTGCCGATGGCGATTCCCTTGGCGGAGTGGTTGAATGCGTGGTGGAAGGCCTTCCTATCGGCCTTGGAGAACCCTTCTGGGATAGCGTGGAAGGCGTTTTGTCCCACGCCGTGTTTGCTATTCCCGGCGTCCGCGGCATTGAATTCGGCGACGGTTTTGAGGCTGCAAGGATGAAGGGATCTGAGCACATAGACCTCTTCCCGGAGCATAAATGCCATAAGGATGACCCTGACCATGAATGTTGCCATAAGGACGAGCCGGACCACGAATGCTGCCACGGAGAGCACGAGGAAGGTGAGGAGCACCACTGTTGTCACCACGGCGAACAAGACGGCGGTGAGCACCACTGCTGCGGCCGCCATAACAGGCCCCAGCCGCCCGTCACAAACCACGCCGGCGGCGTGAACGGCGGCATCACAAACGGCAATCCCGTAGTGTTCCGCGTGGCCTTCAAGCCCACCGCAAGCATAGCGAAAGCCGGAGTTGGCGGGCGCCACGATGTCTGCTTCGCCCTCCGCACTCCGGTCATCGTGGAAGCCATGGCCGCCATCTGCCTGGTGGACCTGGCGCTGTAGGATCAGGCCGACATAAACACCGAATCCAGATCTTCCTTAAGGCGACGGAACCCCGTTTCCATTCTGCGCGACTGGGCCCCGCGGGGTTTTGTGCCGTGCAGATACGACCACAACTGTTTCTGGTTGATCCCCGTCATCTTTTCCACTCCGGAAAGTGTAAAAATGCCCTGCTCGATATAGTATTTAAGCAGGCTAGGCATATCTACGCGGTAAGAAACCTCAAAGTCACCATCCAGAAAAGACGGATACTTGAAACCTTCTGCAATGGCAGTTTCTCTATAGAAAGCCATCTGTTTACGCATATCCTCCTTTGCCGATTCAATGCTGGTTCCTGCTCCTGAAAAAATCTCATTCTTGCAATAGACAGTATAAGTGCCGTCTTTGGCCCTTTCGATAATTGCTTCAATTGTTGTCATACCAAATGCATTTCTTTTCTGATTTTCTTTTCCAGCCCTTTGCCCAATTCTTTTCCCTGATGATATGGAACCGGGTAAGTCCTCTGTCCTTTCCTGTAAATCACGTGACTACCGGCCTGTCTTATGGATATCCATCCATTTTTTACAATTAGCCGATGGAATTCGTCATATTTCATAGGCGCACAAAAATAGTTATTTTTCTATTAAATACAAACACATAGAATAGAAAATATACCACTCTATGTAATGAAACCCTGTAATCGGGCCTCCGTTACAAAGATTGGAAATATGCGAGCGCTGACCAAATTTTGGCAAGGCTTGCCAGAATTTGGAAGTATGAGAAAAAGTGTTAAATAAGGGCCAAACCGAGAGAGTCGAACTGTCCGAAAGTTAAAACGCGGCTTAGGCCGTATAAGGCCGATTTTGTCGTTTACCCCACCTCCGTGCAAGGGGGTAAAAGACACCTCCCTGCCTCAGAATAGCCTGTAGGGCAGGGTGGTGCGGTTTAAGTTTCGGAAGGCCTGGCGCCAGAGACCTATTTCAGATACGGATTGTACTTGTCAAAGGGAGTGTAACTCATCCAGTCAATCTCCAACTCGTAGGGATAGAGCGGCTTTTCAATGGACAGCGGATTGGTTTCCACAGGCCAGTTGTTGGTGTGCCAGAAATTGAGCCTGTATTTGCTCTTGAGGCACGGAACGCCGGTCTTTGAAGGCTGGTCCGGGAACACTTTCTTGCCCTTGTAGTCCCAGAGGATTATCTTTTTACCGGTTTCGGGGTGCTCCATCCACCATACCATACGGTCAGGATACCAGTCCCAGCCGTACACGTAGAAGCGGGCCGATGCATCGTAGTCCGGAATGGCCTCAATGCGTGAAGGCTTGTTCTGGCGGCCCTTGAAGGCAGTATTTGGAACACGCGTAACGCTGCCGTCCTTATGGCGGACCTCGGAGCGCCAGATGGTTTCCAGGATCTCTCCTGTAGCAAGGTTGATGATGCGGCCAACGCGGTTATGGGCGCCTCGCTTACCCGTCCAGGTGCCAACGTAAATGATTCTGGGATTGGCGATAAGCCATTCGATGTCAATCTCTGACTGCCCGAACTCCCTGTCAATGTTGTATGTGAAATACCCCACCACGGCACCAACGTTTGGCTGAATCTCCCGGGGATCCGGAATCTTGATGCGGGCGCTGTAACTTCCGTAGAACGTGTAGTCCTTGGAGATGATCTCCGGGCCCCGGCCGGCGCCAGCGGGATCTGCGGGATCCATCCGGTAAAGCATCACGGAAGTGCCCTCCTCAGAGAGTGACGGAAATCCTGAGAAGTAGCGGAAATCCTCCCCGGAGGGCCTGTAATTGAAGTCAAAATACTCCGACGTTCCTTCAGAGAAGTCTTCCTTGAACGCACCGTGGAACTTGGGTGCTTCCTGGCCGAAGGCAAGAGCGCAAAGCATCAGGCCAAGGCAAATTGTTGAGCAGCGCTTCATTATTCTTGAGGGCTATATTCTATCCAGTCAATTTCAAGTTCGTAGGGGTAGTTTGCCGCCGCCCCGTCCGTGTGACAATACTTGAAAACAAGTTTCAAGGGGTCCTGGGGCACGTTTTCCGTTACCTCTTCAATTACTTTTTTGTCTCCGGAGGGCGTAGATTTCACCCACCGCACAAGTTTATCGGCACTCCAGTCAAGGCCGATTACACATAACTTTGAGGCAGTGTTTACGCCCGCAACAGTAGGAGACGCGACGTCAATGACCACGCCTTCCCCTTCAGGGCCGAATTCCACACTGGCGCCAAGGCCGGGCTGTACGGATTTCACGTCCGGAAGCCTCAAGCGGGCGGAATAACTCCCGAAGTGCACATAATCCGTAGATGTAAGTTTGATTCCGTCTCCGGCATCCTTTGCTGCGTCAAGCCTTAGCATAAGGATGGTGGAGCCGCTTTCCGTAAGCGAAGGGAAACCTGGGAAACAGCGGAAGTCCTTTCCTCCCGCGTCCAGGGTGAGCCCGTTGCCTGGTTCTCCTGAAAAGTCCTCCTTGAAGGCATCCATCAGCGTTACGGTAACGGGAGGGTTGTCCGGAGTGCCGTCGTCCGGCTTACCGTCGGGGTTGTCGTCTCCAGACTCCCCCTGGTTACCCTCCGGCTTTGGCTTTTCCGGAGCCGGGAGCGGATATTTCCCGCTGTTGCAGGAAACAGCCGCCCCAAGCGCCAGCAATAACATTAACCTATTAATATCCATTGTCTTCCCTCCACTTGATGTTTATTTCATCGTAGGGCTCATATTTCATCCAGTCCACCTCCAGGCAATAGGGATATTTGGGAGCCTCCTTTGACTGGGGGTTGGTATCCACGGACCAGTCGTTGGTGTGCCAGAAATTCATGAGGTAGGTTGTGGGCGGCTGCGGAATGCCGGAGAAGTTGGGCGTAGTGCCCTGGTAGTCCCAGAGGATAACCTTCTCTCCGGTTTCCGGGTGCTCTATCCACCAGGTAAGCCTGTCGGGGAACCAGTCAAAGCCGTAAACATAGAACTGTTTTGATGCATTGTATCCGGAAATTGCCGGAATGGTGCGGGGTGACAGCGCAGCGTCGTCGTCGCTTGCAAAGGTGTGGTTCTTGTTGCCGTCGTGATAGGACCTGTAGTTGGTGTACAGGATCTGTCCCTTTGCAAGGTTTATGGTGCGGCCAACCCTCTGGAGGTTACCCACGTTATTAGGCGCGCTAGTCCAGGTGCCCAGATAAATAATGGTAGGATCGGCGATTAGCCACTCGAAGTCAATCTCCGAAAGGCCGAACCCCTGGGTAAAACGGTATGTGAAGTATCCCACAACCGCGCCAACATTTGGCTGCGCCTTCTTCACGTCGGGGACGCGGAGACGGGCCGAATAAGTGCCGAAGTGCGTGCGCTTGGTGGAAGATATTTCCGGGCCCTTTCCCGCGCCTGCGGGGTCCGTGGGCTGGATGCGCTCAAGCATCACGGTAGTTCCCTTTTCCGTTAGGGAAGGCACGCCGAAAAACAGCCTGGGGGCGTTTCCGCCGCTGAAATACTGCGGCTTTGCGGCGTCAAAATCCTCTTTGAAGGCACCCATAAAACGGGAATCCGGGTCCTGGGCCATAGCCGCTGCCGGGATAAGGAGCGACAGCGCTAGAATTGCTGAAAGTCTTTTCATCTTTCCTTATATTATTTAACCTTGGAGAGGCAGGGCGGGGTCAGCCGCCCTGTCCCTGAAAAATTACTCTACCTCGGGTGCGGGAACAACCTTTACGCTGAGTTCGTCGAAGTAGTAGTACCTGCCCGGACCGTGGCAACTGCCCCATACGGAACGGATGGTAACATAGAAGTAAATGGTTCCGGTCTTCTGTGCCCAGTAGTGAGCCACGGGCTCGCCGCCGTTGCTGTAGCCAAGGCCAAGTTCTCCATTCTTTGCAATGTAGTCGGCATTTGCACCGAAATCTCCGTCAAATGCGGGAACGGGCTCTGCACCGGGATTGTCATAAGCGGAATTCCAGTAGTTGTACATTTCTACTGTAGCATCCTTGAGGCCATCAGAAGGAATTGTTGCGGGATCGTCAACAAAGCCAAACCACAGCAGACCGCAGTCATTGGTGTTTTCGTTCCACTTCATCTGGGCGGAGAGTTCAAGGTAGTCGCCTTCCACAACGTCGATTGCCTGATAGAACCAGCAGTTGTTTGCCTGGTCGTGGGTCTGGTTCTCGGAGGACAGACGGAGGCAACCTCCATTTCCGCCGGAAGGACCGTCTTCTGCAAAGCCGAATACGGGAACCCAACTCAGGACACCGGCCTTGGGAGTTGCATAGTCGTCTTCCAGTACCTCGGTGCTCTCAAATGTCCAGTACTGGGCATCTTCTTCTTCCATAGAGCCGCCCTTGAGGAGTTCGTTGTAAGCAACTACGTCAACCTCGGCCTGATAGGTGTCCATTACGGTGGCGGAGTTTACTACAACGGCCTTGACGGTGTATTTGCCATACTCGGCATAGGTGTGAGAGGTCTTGAAGTCGGTGCCGGGTTCGGTGGTGGAGCCATCACCGAAGTCCCAGGTAATGTTGGTGGCATTCTGGGAGGAGGTGGCGTCAAAATTGATTACGCGGCCAAACTCACCTGCACGGTCCTTCTTGGCCTCAAAGGTGAAGTAGGCCTTGGGGGCGCCTGCAACGTCAATTTTGACTTCCTTGGAAGAGACCTCGCCGTCGGCGTTTGCGGCGGTGAGTTTAACGGAATAACTGCCGCCGGTTGCATAGGTGTGCTCCGGAGAGGCTTCCTTTGAAGTCTCGTCGTCGCCGAAATCCCACTTGTAAGCGGTGGCGTTGGTGCTCTTGTTGGTGAAAGTCACCTTCAGTCCGTCCACTGCATAGTCGAAGTCGGCCTTGGGGGAGGCTGCCGGTGTGCCTCCATCGGGAGTGTTGTCTTCTCCGCCGGCAGCGGGCTTTGTGCAGGCCGCCATTGCTACTGCAAGAACGGCTGCAGCAAGAAAGTAAAGAACTTTTTTCATAATAGTGTAATATAATTGGTTAATGGTTGTTATTCAAGCGGGAAGAGAGCGCGGACATCATCCGTCCAGTATTCGCTTCCAAGGTCAAGGATAATTGCAACGGTGGTGTTGGAATCGGCCAGGGAATAGTCTGAAGGCCCCTGCAGGTTGGAAATTGCAAGGCCAAGGACCAGTTTCTTATAGCCTTCAGCGTCCTTGAAGGTGGCGCTCTGGGCGGCAAGGGCCTTGAGGTCCACGCTCACCTTTACGGAAGCGCCGCTCTCGCCGTCTGGAACCGTGATGGTGCCGGGAATGGTGCACACGGCCGCAGGAAGGGCCACGCCGCCTGTTTCGGCCACCTTTGCCGCAGTAAGATCGGCCGATATCCCAAGGGATACGCTGTAGCCCTTCTGGACGGCAAAATATCCGGAGCGGATTACGCCCACCGCAATGTCCAGTTTGCCGCTGGCGGCATCATAGGAGCAGGTGTACTTTGAGTTCTGGCCGAAAGGTCCCAGCGGGATGGGATAGGAGTTGTCTATACCCGTCACCGTGGCCTGCGGAATATATACCTTGGCAAAACCGTAGTCCTTGGTTGCGTCTTCCTTCTTGCAGGCGCCAAGAATGAGCGCCGCCGTCAGTAGTACAGGAAATATCTTTTTCATACGCTAATTGTATTCAGGGTTCTGGGTAATTGCTCCGCCTCCGTTTGAAATTTCCTTGCGGGTGAAGGGGAAGTAGTTGTTGCGCTCATAGAAGGTGCGGTAGGCCACCGTAGGATAACTGTACTGGAAGCCGCCAAGTTCGTTTTTCCTGACGGAAGCGCCCTTGATGGCCTTGTTGAGGACCGTCATGGCGTCTTTCCAGCGGAGAAGGTCCCAGTAGCGGTGGTCTTCAAATGCCAGTTCCACGCGGCGCTCCTGCTTTACGGCGTTACGGAAATCCGTCTTTGACGTGGCCGTAACGGCGGGAAGGGATGTGCTTGCGCTCTGGCGTACCTCCGTGAGAGCCTGGCGGGCGGTCATGCCGTAACCCTTTGGATCGGCATCCGGACCGTAGGCCTCGTTCATTGCCTCGGCATAGTTCAGAAGGACCTCGGCATAGCGGTAGAGCGGCCAGATATGGTCTGTGCTGCCGCCTTCCACAAGGTTGAGGTTGGGGGCCAGGAACTTACGCAGATAGTATCCGGTGGGGCTTGCGCCTGCAACGCGGGAGTCGTAGGCGCCTCCCTTGGACTCGTCAATTACGTTGCCGTTCCAGGTGCTGCCGTTACAGACAATTGTAGCCGCAAGGCGGGGATCCCTGTTTGCGTAAGGATCCGGCACCTCAGGGCCTACATACTCGTAAGCGTCCACAAGGTTCTGTGTAGGGCACACTCCGCTGTTTCCGCCGCGGGTGCCGATAGGATAGTTGGCCGCCTCCGGGGCGCTGCCGGCCGCCTGGCGGATAAGGAAGATGGACTCGGTGTCCGATGTGGCGTTGTTCTTTATGAAGTAGTTGCCGTAGTCCCTGTTGACGGGCATATGCCAGTCGGGATAAGTGCGGGCGCCTTCGCCAAAGCCGAAGCCCTTTGCAAAGACCGCCTTCCTCATCTGGATGACGTCATTTGCCGCTTCCGCAGCCTTTTCCCACTTCTCCACATCGTCCATAGGGTTGTTGCGGGGGCTTGCCGCGTAAAGGAGCACGCGGGCCTTGACGGCAAGGGCCGACGTGCGGTCCCATCGGCCTGTCTCGTCGCGGAAATTCCAGTTTGTTACGTCTGCAATTGCGTTTTCCGGGGTCTCGTCCAGGGCTACTCTCCAGTCTAGGTTGAGCTCATTCAGGTGGTCGTCGATGAGTTTTACGATATGGTCCACTACTTCGTCGTAGGAAGCCTGGCGGGCAATGCCGGTCTCAGGGTCCAGAAGCGGAACGCCGCCGTACATCTTAAGGAGTTCACCGTAGTAGTAGGCCTCCGCAATGTAGGCCTCGGCCCTCTGCCATCCAAGGTTGATGCAGTCTCGCTTATAGGCCTTGGGCTGCTCCGTGCTGTAGATGGTGCCGTCCGGGTTATACACCGTGCTGGTGTCCCTGTTCAGCGCAAGGAAATCTTCCCCGCCCTTGGCGTATTCCAGGAAGAAACGCGCCGCGCGGATTCCCTCGTAGCAGTTGGTGTACTTGTAGGAAAGCGGGTTAAGATCGGCCGATAGAAGGCCCCTGTTGAAGGTCTGGGCCTCGGACGTAGGCGCCGCCTGCTCGGCTTCGTCGGAAGCGCTGGCAAAGAGGTTCCCGTCAATCACGTTGAAGCCGTTCCCCATAGGGGTATAATATGCATAGGCGAAACTTGTGAGCGTGCTGGAACGGGTCTGAAGCCTGTCCATCGTGTCAAACACGTCCGTGCGGGTGTCCAGGAATTTGGAGCAGGCGCATACTGAAAGCGCCGCTGCAAGTATGATGTAAATCCTCTTCATATCTTAGAAACTGATTTGAAGTCCCAGGTTGACCGCCTTTGAAGCGGGATATCCGTAATTGACCGTTTCCGGGTCCATCTTGTACTTGCTCAGAAGGCTGCTGAGTGTGAGGAGGTTATACCCCGTGAGGCATACGCGGAAGTTCTTGATTACCCTGCTGTTGACGGGAATGGTGTAACCAAGTTCCACTTCCTGCAGGCGTACCCACGCGTTGTCCTTGATCCAGAAGGAACTCAGGCGGTAGTTGTTGTCGTTCTGTCCGGTGGAAAGACGGGGATATGTGGCCGTGTTCCTGGTGTCCAGTTTTGCTTCCGGGTAGTATACCCAGGCGCCCTGAGCCCATTCGAATGCCGTTCCGTAGTTGAGGAAGGGCTTCCATTCGTCGTAGTCAAGAAGGTTCACCGTGGAGCCGGCGCTTCCGGTGATGAGAAGGGCCAGGTCAAAGCCCTTGAACCGGGCCTGGGCCCCAAGGCTGGCGACCAGCGAAGGATACGAAGGATTGCCTATCCTCACAATGTCAGTGTCGTCAATGTACTCGTCGCCGTCCTGGTTCCTGTACTTGAGGTCACCGGGCTGGATGGCGCCGTAAAGCGGAACGGGCTGTCCAATGTTCAGTTCTCCGTCCATATCGAAGTCCTTGATCTGGTAGAAGCCGATGCTTTCAAGACCCATCCTGGTGCCGTAGGGAAGCCCTGTAGCGGCATTGTAAGGGTACTTGGTGCCGATTTCTCCCATCTCCAGGACCTTGTTCTTCGCGTAGAGGACGCTTCCGTAGACGCTCCAGTCAACGGGGCCGCTTGTCCTTGCAAACACAAAGGATGCGTCCACGCCCTGGTTTATCATCCTGCCAAGGTTGGAGTAAGCCACCTGGACGCCGTTATAATCCATAAGGGTGTTGTCCCTTGTGAGGATGCCGGTGCGGTAATCCACAAAGTAATCGGCATTAATGGTAAGGGCGTTCCAGAGGGTTGTCTCAATGCCGATATTGCCCTTCAGGCTCTTTTCAGCAGTAACATTGGCGTTGCCTTCAAACAACGGGCGGATGCCGCTTGCCCCGCCGCCGAAGTTGGGACCCATACCCTGGACAAAGCTTCCCGTCCAGGTATAGTACTGCTGATAGAGGTATCGGCCATTAGTCTCAAATCCGTCAATTCCAACGTAGGCTTCCGTTGCACCGGTAAAGCCTGCCGATGCCCTCAGCCTCAGTTTGTTGACCACCGGGTTACCCTTCAGGAAATCCTCGTTGGAGGCATTCCAGCCAAAGGAAACGGTGGGATAGGGAACAAACTGCTTTCCGGGAGCATAGGCATCTGAGCCGAAGACGGACAGGCCAAGCCCTGCGTCGTAGCGGTTGTCGTAGGACCAGTCGGCCCTGGCGGTGAAGTTGGCGTAGCGGTACTTCCAGTTGTAGAAGGCGCTGCCGCTGCCGTTGAAATCGGAGATGTTGGCGGCAAGTTTTGCGTTTATCCTGTGAAGACCAAGTTGTCCGTCCCAGCCAAGGATCACGTTGCCCTGCATCCAGCGCTCCTTGCCGGAACTCCAGTATCCGTTGGAACGGATGTAGGTGGAGACATCGGCAGTCTGGGGAACGCCGCCGCTGTAACGGGCGTAAGTGTTTGTCTTGGCGGTATTTCCAATTGTCCTTGAATAGAAGGAGAAGCCTTCCTGGATGTACAGGCCCGGGAGAAGGAAGCCAAAGTCTTCCCTGAACTTGAAGTTGGCCTGCATCAGTTTGGTGCGGCTTGTGGTCCAGCCCTGTCCGGCAAGTGAACCAACCGGGTTGTTGGGATAAACCGCCGTACCGGAGAAGTTGGAAATGGGATCCGTGGCGTCCTTGTCAAATATGGGGTAAATATTTGACGGATAACTCATTACGTCGTTCACTAGTTGATAGACGCTGTAATTGGGGCGGTTGCGGTCTTCAAGACGTCCGCCCAGGTCTACGCTCACCGTGAAAATGTCGTTGAGTTTCATATCAAGGTTGGTACGTACGCCGTATTTCACAAAGGAAACGTTCTTGGTGCGGTCCGTATTCCTGACGTTGAGGAAACCCTGCTGGTTGGCATAATCCAGAACTACGCTATATTTGGCGTTCTGGGAGCCGCCGCGGATGGAGAGGCTTCCGTCGGCATAACCCGTGACTGGCTTGAAAACTTCGTCGTACCAGTTCACGTCAATGCCTTCCCCGGCCTTGTAGGCGTTCATGGCCTCAAAGTCGTAGTAGGGATCCCACTCACGGCCGTGGTCGTTGCTCCAGGCCTGGTTGTAAAGGCGGGCGTATGCGTAGGAGCCAAGGGGCTTTGCCACGTTGATTGGCATCTGGACGCCGCCGCGGGTCTTGAACGTAATCACGGGAGCGCCTTCGGAGCCCCTCTTGGTGGTTATTGCAAGTACGCCGTTGGCGCCGTTCATACCGTATTCGGCAAGATCGGCCGCATTCTTGCAAATTACCACGGACTCTATTTCCTCCGGGGAGAGGTAACTGATGAAGTCCTGCTGGACCTCGAATCCGTCCACGAATATCTTGAGGGTATTTATGTCCGTTCCCTGCGCGTAGGAGCCTATTCCGCGTATCATCATACGCGCGGCGCCGGCGCCCGGAGTTCCGTCGTTACGGATGACGATGAGTCCCGGATACTTGCCCTCAAGGGCGTCCGTAAAGTTGGCAAGGTCCTGGGAATATCCGCTGAAGGATCCAAGGATAAGTCCCGCCAAAGCTGCTATAATGGAATATCTTTTCATTGCTTCACGGATTTATCTGTTAATAACCGGGGTTCTGGGCTATCACGCCTTTGTTTACCTCATCCTGGCGGAAAGGCTCAAGGAACCACTTGGGGTGCCAGTAGCCTGTGTAGGAGTAGGCATCCCAGTAGGAAATGAGGGCTGCCATAGTGTTGGCTCCGTCCGTTGTGAGGAAGGAGATTTCCGTCATAGGGCCGCCAAGGATCTTGGTGCCGATATCCGGATGCTTCCAGTGCTTTACGTCGTAGTAGCGCTGGTTCTCTTCAAAGAATTCAAGGGCCCTTTCACGCACTATCAGTTCACGCAGTTTGGCCTGGTCACCTTCCGTCACGGACGGGAGGCCGGCGCGGTTGCGGATGATGTTGAGGTACTTGCGGGCGTTGGCGGCGTCTCCAAGTTCGTTGTAGCATTCGGCCAGGGACATATAGTTTTCGGCCAGGCGGAACAGCGGGAACTCCAGCCAGCGGCGGGCGCCGGCCTTGTAGTAGAACTTGGTGGGAACGCCTATGGAGCGGCCCTCGGTGGCGCGGGACATGCTTGCGGCAATCTCTGCGCTGGAGGTGAGGCTTCCCATATACCAGATACCCTCGTTCCAGTTGGCGTCGCCGTCATTGGAGCGGCCGAATTTGCCGGGAACGCAGATATCCACCCTGAAGCGGGGCTCTATCTTATCGATGTTGGCTGCGAAGTCGGCGATGGGGCGCGGGGCCGCTTCTCCAACTACGGGCCAGTCAATGTCGTTGCCATCCGTATCCCTGTAAAGGCGTACGAAGTTGGTGAGGACACCGCGGAGGGAACGTTCGCCGGCGTCCACATAGGCGCTCCAGTTGTAGCCCTCCGTCATGTTGTTGTAAACCTGCTGGTCACTTTCCACCTTGAAGGCAAGGAGAGTCTCCGGACCGTTGAGTTCCGACACTCCGCGGCCGTAGTCGTCAATAGCCTGCTCGAAGGAATTGCGGTTGCCTTCTCCGGCGGTGAAAATTAGGTGTTTACCGTTGGCTTTAGCCCAGTTGATCACCGCAAGGTGGGCGTCAATGGCGGTCTGGTAGCGGTTAATGTCCTTTCCGCCCAACCAGATGAGGGAATCGGCGCTGTAGGCCATTCCAAACTCCTTGGCGTAGGACTCCTCGGCATTGAAAAGCGGACGCGCGGCGAAGGTGAGGAGGCGTGCCTTCATTGCAAGGACTGCGCCCTTGGTGATGCGTCCTTCCCACTTGTCTCCGCAGCCGGGCTCAATGTCGGTCCAGGTGTCGGGGAGGCGGTTTTCGGCCTCCTGGAGCATCTCAAGGGCAAATTCCAGAGTCTTCTGGGCCGATGCGCGGGGGAAGTTTATGTCGTCCGTCATATTGTTGGCCTGACGCACGATGGGAACGCCGCCCCAGCGCTGGAACATTCCTACATAACGGTATGCGATAAGCGCATAGGCCTCGCCCTTCATATACTCCTTCATTTCGGGGGAGATTTCGGGGCAGGTGTCTATGTTGGAGATGATGATCCAGCAGGAGCGGATCACCTCCCAGTTTTCGTTGAAGTTGGCCGGCGCGCCCTGGAACTGCCCAGAGGCGTCCAGAACGGTGGTGGGGCCGTTCACAACCAGGTTATAGCCGGCGTGCCAACTGTAACCGCGGGTTATTTCTCCGGAGAGGGAGGCAAGGGTGCCGTGGTTGATGGCCCAGCCTTCGGGGAGGCCTTCGCGAAGACCGCGGTGATAGGCCCTCCAGAGCATTCCTTCCGTATCTTTCCGGTTGGAGAATACGTCTTCAAGGTAAACGCTTCCGGTTACCTCCGGCATCTCCAGGAACAGGTTGCAGCCGGTAACTGAAAGGACGGCTGCGCTCAATGTTGCGATAATTTGTATCTTTTTCATATCCCTGTCCGTTTAGAAGTTAATATTCACACCCACGTTGGTGGTTCGGGTGAGCGGGAACACGTAGGATATGTTTCCTTCGCTGCCGCCAAGGTTGTCCTTGGTTTCGGGGTCAATTCCGTAACGGCTCATCTGGTCAAAGAGGGTGAGCACGTTGTTGGCGTTGACATAGATCCTGAGCATGGAGATCTTGGCCTTCCTGAGGAACGGGGAATTTGACGGGAATGTGTATCCCAGTTCTATATTCTTTATTCTCAGGTGGTCAGACGACAGTGCCCAGAGTTGGCTCTTTGGACCGAAGTCGTAGTGGTCCTGGCTGGCGTCATACACTGCGCGGGGGTAGGTGATGGGAGTGCCGGCGGCCACTTTTTCGGGAGTCCATCGGCCCTCATACTGCCACAGGAAGGCGTTTCCGGCCCTCTTGAAGAACGGGCTGGTGATACGGGCAATATAGTAGGAGCCCATAGCCGTACCGGAGAGCACAACCTTGAGGTCAAAGCCCTTGTAACTTATGCCGATCTTTCCGCCGAAGTTCATCATGGGCCTGTTGGGATAGCCTATGGGGCCCTGGTCCTTGGAATCTATCACGCCGTCGCCGTCAAGGTCTACGTACTTTATGTCGCCAAGGGTTACGGCGCCGGCGCTCTGCGCAAAGTACGGACGGTTGTTCAGTTCCTCGAGGGTGTCGTAGAAGCCGTCGGTCTTGTATCCGTAATACTGGCCGATTGAATGCCCCGTCTGGTTCATCCAGTCGTAGGGGTTGGGGGCCTCGGCCATATATTCTATGGTGTTTTTGGCGTAGGTGACGTTACCTTCAATGTAATAGCGGAGGTCTCCGCGTTTTTCATTCCATCCAAGCACCAGTTCATAACCGCGGTTGGTGACGCGTCCAACGTTGACGGCCGCGGTGTCCCAGGAGGGAACGCCGAAGGTCACGGGGATTACGCCAAGCGTTGTGAGGATGTCGCGGCGGTTCTCATAGAAGAAATCGGCATTGAAATAGAGCCTGTCGCTGAAGAACTTGGTCTCAAGGCCGGCGCTTATCTTCTCAGATTTCTCCCAGGTTACCTGGGGGTTACCCAGCGCGCCTTCCGCAGAACCGGTGTAGATGGTGTTGTAGGAGCCCGTGCTGGTTCCGAACTGGTAGTAGTTACTCTGCAGTGAACCGGAAGAAGTTGTGCTTGTGAAGCTTCCCGGGCCCATATTGATCTGGTATGTGCCGGGGAGGTAGAGGTAGCGCTTGCCACCGATCTGGTCATTACCCACAAGGCCGTAACTTGCCCTTATCTTGAAAAAGGTGAGCCAGGGGTTCTCCGGGAACCAGGGCTCGTTGGTAAGGACATAACCTGCCGACGCCGCGGGGAAGAAACCGAACCTTCTGTCGGCGGCGAAGTTCTCCGTGCCGTTGAGCGCGAAGTTCAGTTCAAGCAGGTAGCGGGTGTCGTAGTCGTAGGTGAGACGGGCCGATGTTCCGATAAGGCCGCTGGGGGTGTTGAAACTGTCGGAGGGCATCGTGTACTTGGTGGCGCGTCCAAGGAGGAGACCGCCAACGTTGTGCTTCCCGAAGTTGCCCTGGTAGTTGAGGACTATATCGGCATAAAAGTCACGCATACCGCCCCAGGAGCCGGAGGAATAGCCGTCTGCGCCCACCGTGCCGCCGAAGAATTCAAGTTCATTGGGGTTGGTGATGCTGCGGCGAACGCGGTACTGGGGGATTGCGAAGGACTGGACCGCAACCTTGCTGTAGTTCTCCTGGTAGCGGACGCTGGCCTGGAGGTCAAGTCCCTTGAGGAGCCAGGAGAAGTCGTGGCGGAGACGCATGGTCACGTCCACGCGCGTATTTGATGTGGTACCCACGGAACGGCTCAGGAGAGCGGGCAGCCAGCCGCCTGTCATCTCGTTGTCCGTGCGTTTGTGGAGGCCTTCCTGGACTGAGTTCTGGGGGTAGTCGAAGTCCACAATCAGTTTGTCGTCCAGGATCATGCTGCGGTTTGTGAAGGGGTTGCCTTCGTAGATTATCTGCATTATGCCGCTGTACCTGCTGTAGAGCGAACCTGTGCCGGGACCGGTTGTGGAGCCGAACTGGCCGCTGGTGTTCACGCTGAGGGTGGTGTTCTTGAAAAGGTCCACGTCAATGTTGGCCCTCACGTTGTACCTCTGGTAGCGGGATCCGGTCTGGACGCCGAAGTAGTTGGCGTTCTGCATAATGGACTGCTGGTCGAAGTAGTTGAGGGAGACGTAGTATTTCACCCTTTCAGTACCGCCGGAGACGTTTACGTTGGCGCTCCACTGGGGGGCTATGCGGCTGTAGAGTTCCGCGTAGGCGTCGGAGGTGCCGTAGTAAAGGGCCGGACTTTCCTTGAGTTGCTGTTTCTGGGCGTCCGTGAGCCAGGTCATCGCATCCACCTCCGCGGGAGTGAAGTCCCTGTTGTTCTGGAATTTCCAGAGGTCGTCATCCGTGAACAGGTAATTCTGCAGCGGGGTGCTGCCGTAGCCTTCTACCTCGTTGCGGATGGCCTCGTTCCTGAACAGGGCGTATTCGTAGGAGGAAAGGCCGCGCTGTACGTTGGTTGCGCCCGTGAGGCCGAAGTTTCCGGAGAAACTCACCTTGGGGCGTCCCTGCTGGCCGCGGCGGGTGGTGACAATTATAACGCCGTTTGCCGCGCGGATACCGTACACTGCCGTTGAGGAGGCGTCCTTGAGCACGCTGATACCCAGAATGTCGTTGGGGTTCATTCCGTTGAGGATGCTCATAGCCTGCCTTGTGGGCTGCTCGATGCCGTCAATTACAATGAGGGGAGACGTGCTTCCGGAATAGGAGGAGATACCGCGGATGGCGATATCGGCCGCATCCTGACCGGGTTCACCGGACACCGTCACGGCGCTGAGGCCGGGGGTGATACCCACAAGGGCCGATGAAACATTGGCTACCGGCGCCTGGATTACGTCGTCACCCGTGACGGCGGTGATTGCGCCTGTCACGTTCACCTTTTTCTGGGTGGCGAACGCCGTGACAATGGTTTCCTGAAGCAGGAGTGCCTCTTCCTCCAGCGCAATGCGTATAGGAGCGCCGGCGCGGGCCTGGAAAGTGTAGTCTGCGTATCCTATCCAGGATACAACCAGCGTGGTGCCGGGGGTGGTCTCAATCACAAAATTGCCGTCAAGGTCCGTGATCACGCCGTTGGTGGTTCCCACTTCCAGGATACTGGCGCCTATTGCAGGCTCTCCGGTTTTGTCCGTGACCGTTCCCCTGACCACAATCTTGCGCCCTCCGGTGTCATTTCCGCCCTGGGCCAGAAGGGCCTGGGGGAGCAGAAAAGCCGCGCCTAAAAGGACACAAACTAACAGTTTTTTCATACTGGATTGATTATTAGTTGGTTCGGTTAATGCAAATTTGGCGAAACCTTTTATCAAACTAGTGACCATTATTTCCAAAAAAAGTCTAACTTTGTCCAAACATTTATATACGTAATGAAAAAGTGTCTGTTTTTATTCATCCTTCTACTGCAAAATTGGAGTTTGTTTGCAGATGGCTTCTATTGCAAGCAGATAGGCATTGAAAACGGACTGTCCCAGTCTTCCGTCACCACCGTCGCTTATGACGACAGAGGGGCCCTGTGGATAGGTACCAGATTCGGGCTCAACGAGTACAGGAACGGGGAACTTCGCACGGTGATCGGCAGGCAGGACAATTACGGGCAGGGCACATATATCTATATGCTGCACTGTGACAGCCGTGGAACGCTCTGGACTTCTACGGACAAGGGCCTTTTCAGGTATGATCCGGCGGGGGATCAGTTTATCCAGGAGAGCGAGAGCACGGTTACCTGCGCCGTGGATTCGCCGGAAGGCGTCTGGTTCGGGGCGCACTTCGGCCTTAAATACTATTCTTACGCTGCCGGCGCGCTTTCCGGAGAAGACGGTGACGTTTACACTGATTACCTTTCGCTTTTCTATCATAACGGCGCCCTCTATTCCCTTGACAGGAGGGAGGGCCTTTCCGTCCATTCTCCTCAGGGGACTCAGAAAATAGAAATCCCGCACCTTGACGGAAACCTTGTGATGGCATCGGCCATAGATGGAGATACGCTGTACCTTTCCGTCCTCAATTACGGGCTTGTGGGATTCTCCCTTACGGAGATGAAGGAGGTCTATACCCTCCAGAGAGGGGAAGGCGGCCTTTCTTCAGAGCCGCTTCTTGCCCTTATGGTGTTTGACGGCGCCCTGTGGATGGGTTTTGACGGAGACAGCGTATGGATTATGGACCTTCATACTCACAGGATAGTTCCTCTTGACAGGCAACTGGCGCAGTCCGGGGCCAGGATTCCCCTTTCCGTGACAACCCTGTACCCTGACCGCCACGGAAATATATGGGTGGGCAGCGTCCGTTCCGGTCTGGTTGGCCTGAAACTCTCCCCAATAAAGGCGCTGTCGCTTACTGGTAAGGATCCGGAGGCTGAAAACGTCATCATTTCCCTCCTTGCATCTGAGGACGGCAATGTCTATCTTGGAACGGACGGAAGCGGCATATGGCGTTACAATCAGTCGGAGGGGCTCACCTGCCTTGCCGGAAAGGACGGTCTCAAGGTAACCGCTTTGGCCGATTTCGATTCCCGAAGCCTCTGTCTAGGCACTTACAACAGGGGATATTTCCTGATGGACAGGCAGTCTTTCCGCCTCACTCCTTTTATAATTAAGGACAGGGAAACCAATGCGGATGAATGCTTTAACAGCAACTCTCCGTCCATCTATACGCTCCCTGACGGCCGGATGCTGTTTCTGGCGGTCAATACTTATCTGTACGATCCCCGCACAAGGCGTTTCTACCAGTTCAAGGATACAACTGAAGGAGAAGGCCTGGAACTTCTTGTGATAGGGGTTTCAGGAAGCGGAACCATATATGCGTATTCTTCTCCCGGCATTTTCACCATAGACCTTGAGTCGATGGAACTTAACCTGATATACAGGGTGGACGCCGGAACCGGGAGCATCAACACGGCCGTCTATCACGGAGGGATGGTGTGGTTCGGCACCAATTACGGGCTTTATTCTTTCGACCCCCGAAGTTCTCAGGTACAGAAGGTGAACACCGGCCTTTTCTCCCGAGTAAGCCGCCTGGAGAGCAACGGCGCGGACAACCTCTGGATATCGGCCGACAATACACTTTTCCTCAGCCGCAACGGCGTCATTGAAGTGACGGGAGAAAACCGCGGCGTCCCGGCCAACGAGATTGTTTCCGGAACCTGCGCGCAGGACGGATCCATTTATCTTGGAGGCAACGCCGGCCTTGTGGAGATAGGGTCGGACTGCTATTTCGGAGACCCTGAAGAGCGAAGGATTGAACTCAAGGACCAGTCCCTTTCTTCAATAAGCCTTCCGTACAACTATCCATCCCTCTCCCTTTCAGTGAACCTTGACGGAGCAGACCCTTTTGAACGCGTACTGTACCGGTATCAGTTGAAGGGCTCGTCGGATGTAAATGCGGAATCATTCGACCAGTCCATTTCTCTTCCGGCCCTGAAACCCGGGCACTACAGGCTGCTTGTTTCTTATCTTAAGTCGGACGGCACGTGGAGCAGGCCCCAGACTGTTTCAAGGATCCATATCAGAAGGCCGTGGTATCTTTCCGTGCCGATGCTTCTTGTGTATGTGCTACTGTTTATGGTGCTGGCGCTGTTTGGAATAGACAGGCTCAGCCGGAGGCGTGTCCGCGCCCTGGAGGAAGCACTCAAGGCCCGGGACATCGTTTTCACTTCCAAGGTGGAGGAGTTCATAGAGCAGCATATCACGGAGCCGGGCCTCAGTGTGTCGGACCTTGCGGGACATATGGCTATGAGCCGCGCCACGCTTTATTATAAGATGAACGCTTCTTTCGGCAAGGGTGTTGCGGAGGTTATCGAGGAGAAGAGGATGGCTATGGCGGAGGAACTTCTTTCCTCCACATCTTTCTCAATATTAGACATTTCGGAGAAAGTGGGGTATTCTTCTCCGCGCTACTTTGCCACCCGCTTCAAACTTCTCCACGACGGCCAGACGCCGCTGAAATACCGGAAGGCGCACCAATAATCGGCAAAATCGGCTAACTTTGCACTTATGTTACACGTTATAGCGCTGGCGGTGCTGCCCGCCCTTATCCTTATTTATTATACATATCAGCAGGATAAACTCCAGAGGGAGCCTGTAAAGAACATTGTGAAGGCGTTTTTCTACGGCTGGCTTTCCGTGTTTGCGTCGCTTCTCATTTCTATGCCGCTTATGTGGATGGGGGCGTTCCCGCAGGAGATAACGTCTTTTTGGGGTGCTGTCCGCACGGCTTTCCTTGGTGCGGCAATCCCGGAGGAAACGGCAAAACTCTTCTGTCTGTGGCTTTTCCTCAGGAAATGCCGTGACTTTGACGAGCGTATGGACGGCATTGTATACGCCGTTTGCGTGGGTATGGGCTTTGCGGCTTTTGAGAATATCGAGTACCTCTTTGCTGCTGGCTCTGACTGGATTACAACGGGTATCGGCAGGTCCCTTACTGCTATCCCGGGCCACTTTGGCTTTGCCGTGATTATGGGTTACTACTATTCCCTCAACTGGTTCGACAGGTACCGTGCCCCCGGCGCAGGCGTCAAGATGTGGCTGTACCCCGTGCTGGCCCACGGAATATATGACACCATTGCAATGCAGTCTGCTGTAACGCCTGAAATGAGCGGAATAATTTCCATCGTAATTCTTCTCTTCTGCTTCTGGGGAATGAAACTTGCCCGCCGCAAGATGTCCACCCACCTTCTGGCCGATTCCTATTCGGCCGCAGGCATAGATGAGCAGTAATTTTTGCAAATTCAGGATTTTGCAATAACTTTGCAGTCCAACTCCAGGGCCCGAGTGGCGGAATGGTAGACGCGCTGGACTCAAAATCCTGTGGTAGCAATACCGTGTGGGTTCGATTCCCACCTCGGGCACAAAAAAAGAGACCGGCCGGTCTCTTTTTTTGTGTATATGCGTCGCAGGTCAGGGAGCAAAGTGTCGCAGGTCTGGGCACAAAAAGCACTTAGTCTTTGACCGGACGGATGGGAAGTCCGTTCTCACGGTAAAGACCGTAACAGTCGGTATGTCCAAATCGCATGGCATCACCCTGTTTACGCTCATGCCATTCAATAGCATTTTCGCTACCTGAAGGCGTACCGGCAGCAAGCGCCATAGAAGCCGTCCAGCACCAGGGATAGCCTGTTTCCTGAAGATTTTCCCCCACATAGTATCCTGTTTTCGGGAAATCTATGGTATTGCCATTGGGACCGGTGACTGTCACAAGGCCAGGCTTGTTATAACTGAATGTGCATTTTGTGAATAGTTCCATGGCTTCTTCACGGGTGGGCATACGCCATCCATTGCCAAGGGTGGTCATTGCAGCATCATCTTCCGGCTGCAGGACAATCAGTTTGTCGGCAGTGCCTGAACTGGCGTGACTGTCATCCGTTGAGTACTTCTTAACCTTGTAGCCATCCTTAAACTTGTACGAGTCGCCGTTGTAAACCTTTTTGGTTTCCGTCTCACCCCAGGCGTAATAATTGCCTGGATCAGAGGCATCCTTTGCGCCCAGATTGGTCTTTGCCCACTTGACGCTCAGGCCAAGATCAATGGCGTCGGATGCTGCTACGGAAGTCTTTGTTTCTGAAGCCTTGACGCCAGTTTTCTTGTTGGAATTGCCGCCACATGAGACCATCGCAATAGCGGCAACGCACATGAGGAGGAGTGCAATCTTTTTCATGATATTTGTTTTTATATTATTCGGGTTTATCCCATTCAAATGCCTTTACAGAAGTATCCCAGCTCTTGATTTCGAATGTGGCGTTCTTGGACTCCTTATCCTTGTCCAGATAGTTGACGAACTTGTACACGATCTTTGTAGCATCATCAACCCAATAATCGGCCTTGACTACAAAATCATAATCGTAGCGGGTACATTCAACGCCCAGGATTGTTTCTTTGTCGGATGTCGCCTCACCATATTTCTTGCAGTTGCCAGCAGGGACACCGGCATCAAACAGGACGTGGCACTCGGAGTTTTTGGCAAATCCGGCGAAGTTCAGGTAACTCTCATCACCGCTGGTAAGAAGATTGGTCCACTTAACCGTGCTGTCTTCCTGCAAGGCCCCGCCAAAGGCTTTCAATGTTTTGCCGTCTTTGGCAAATTGGCAATAGAGATATAATACATAACGATAGCCCCTGTTCTCGTAGAACCATTCATTCCCCAATTTAATGAGGGTAATGTCTTCTTCCGCAGTGTTATACGAAGGCTGATTCTTCATTACAATCTTCACATTGAGGGGGAATGTTGCCTCCAGGACCTTGGAATCCATCGTCTGGTCGGTCTGTTCGTTACCGTTGCTATTTCCATTTTCATTCCCGTTCCCGTTCACGTTGTCATCGGGAACTAATGATTTCTCACAGGCCGCGATCATTGAAGCACCGGCCAGGAGCATGATTGCCGTAAAAAACTTCTTCATTTCTTTAGTGTTTTGTTTAAATATGCTATAAGAGTTTTTGCGCCACCGCTTTCATCAACATTTCCCCGGTGGTGGCCGCATTGAATTTTGACTTGAGTCGCTGCCGGTACCATTTGATAGACGGCAGGCTGAGATGTAGATCCTCCGCTATCTCCGTACTTTTCTTTCCTTCTGCCAGCATCTTCAAAACCTTCTCCTCTGTGGCTGTCAGGACGATTTCATTGTCGTATAAGTCTTCCATTCGCTTGGGATTAGTTTCCGCCTACAAAGTTCGTTAATCACAAGCATATGAGACTTATACAAAAGTATAAAAATGAGCCGTGTCCGTGGTTTTTTTACCCTTGGAACTCTAAAAATGTGTCGCTTTTACTAACTTTGCCCTACCATGAAGCGTCTTTTAATCATACTTTGTTTAATACAGATCTACGCCACTCCGGCAAATGCACAGTACAACGACCACAGGGATCGGAAACTAGATTCCCTGGAGAACGTGGTGACCGGATGGACACCAGAGCGCCTTGCAAATGCCCCTTTTGAAACCAGGGCCGATGTATGCCTTGCTTTTTCGCAATTGATGTATGGATATGAGCGCATCAACCCGGACCGTTCCATGTATGCTGCCAGAAGAGCCTACCACCTGGGCAATGAGCTTAAATCCCTCTACCAGCCCTATCTTGCCTCCAAGTTCATCGGCCAGCTTTTCTATAATAAGGAACAGTATGACAGCACCATCTTCTACTATCGCGTAGCTTTGGGTTATCTGGACCGCATGGCGGCTGGAGAGGCTGGCCCTGACACCCCGCAGGGCTACCCACAGGAAAAGATAGACGATGCTGCATCAAGCCTATACGGCAATATCGGCAATCTTTACTATGAGATTGATTCTCTTACTCAGGCCATGAACTACTACGCCAAGGCCGGGGAGATATTCAAAAAATACGACTGGAAGATTAGCAGCTCCATCCTGGAACACAATATGGGCGATATCTGGGCCTACGAGGGGAATGACGCCAAGGCTGTCGAGTGCTACAACACAGCCATCAGATATGCACAGGAGGCCGACGATTCCTTATGGATGGCATCACCTAAGTTGGGACTCGGTGCTCTCTTTATGCGGCAGGGCAAAGTCACAAAGGCTTTAAAGTATCTTCATGAGGCCGATGAATACTACTCTAAGCATCAAGATCAGGAGTACTACGACCGAATCGCTACGTTGGACATTATGGGGCAGGCCTACCAGACACAGAAACGGCAGCGATCCATGTTGGCAACGGCTTTTGCCGTTCTGGCCCTGGTCCTGCTGTCCCTCCTGATCATAACCCGTCGGGCGCTGCGCCTGAAAAGAGAGAACGTCGCGGCAGACGAAGCCATCGGAGAGGCCCTGACCCAGCTGGAAATGACAGACTCGCTGTTCCGGCTAAAGATGGACCAGAATGTGCAGCTGAGCAGAGGAGAACAGGAAATCCTTCCCATGATTGCCGAAGGACTCACCAGCAAGGACATCGCAAAACGCCTTTTCGTCACGGAACAGACCATCAAATGGCGCCGCCAGCGTCTTCTCGCAAAGTTCGACGCCAGGAACACGGCAGAAATGCTTTCAAAAGCACGCGAGATAGGATTGCTATAAGTTTCCGCTTTAGGTATAAGTGCGGGAGGTGTGACATTTTTGGGCTCATCACCCGCAGGTCTGGCCCCGATGCTCATCTTCGCCGCCTGCAGGTTTATCTGCAAATAGTATTGCAATTTGTGTAGAAATGCTATCTTTGCATAAAACAATTGATACTAACACATTATGGCAACACTAAATTTATCTTACGAAGACCTTGCGTCCGTGATCTGCCTGGCAGTTCACCTTGCAAACGCCGACGGTAACGTTTCCGACGACGAAATGGAGGCTATTGTGAAAGCAATCACAGACCAGTATAACTTTGAGGGCCGGCAGGATCTCCTGAAGCAGTATATCAACGACGGGATGGCGATGGCCCCCCAGGTTGCCCTTCAGCACATAGCCGCTTTCGGCCCCGTGGAAAAGCAGTGGACCTCCAACTTCTTTGTGAAGACCATCGTGGCCGACGGAAACCTTGAGGAGAACGAGAAGAGCCTCTACTGGGATATCCAGGAAAAGTGCGGTCTTCCGGACCACAACCTTGAGGGCGGCTCATCCTCTTCAAATTCCGCACAGAATGAAAGCGACATCAAACTGGACCAGCAAACCTGCGTGACAATCAGTTACCGCCGCGTCAATGAAAGTATCTGCGACGGCTACGTTGGTTTTGTCCAGTACGACAGACAGGCCAAGGTGAGGGACAAGGTCTTTGCGTGGTTCCAGGATGCAGAATCCCTCCGCTTCCACAGGTCATCAAAGAATCTTGACTACCTAAACTCCAAACTTGGCCTCAGCGGCGGATGGAGCCTCATTATGATTTACGCAAATAAAGACTACTGGGCCGATCCAAAACTGAACCGCGCCGGCACCCTCATTGTGGGCGAGGAAGTTTACGGTCCCGTGTTCTTTGTCCTTGAAAACGGTGACAAGACCCTGATGGGCTTCAATTACAAGAGTTTCATAGAGAAACTGCTTGGAGAACTCTACGCCCTTGACAACGGCATTCTGGTCACCGGTGAAGAAGAGCCTGCGCTTACCCGCCGCTACCTTGTAACGGCGCTTACCGCGCTTGGGGAACTGAAGGGTACTAAATGCTAAAGTTCCTGGACGCAAAGGGCAGGGCCCAGCGGAGGCTGAGGTGCCAGTATTCCCAGTTGTGCACACCGTCACGCACGCGTAGCTGTGCCGGAACGCCGGCGTCACGCATAGCGCGGTAGAAGTCCAGGCTCAGGTACAGGATAAAGTCGTCGTCTCCGCAGTCCACGAACCATTTTACTGTTTTAAGCCGCTCCAGGGTTTCCGGAGTGGCTTTTTTAACGTATTGTATGGCCGAATTGTCTGCAACGGAGTTTGACGTTGCGGGGAACTTGCTGCCTTCAGGGATATCGGCCCATACCTCTCTCTTCTCGTTGTCCAGCCAGCCGCTCATAGCATAGCAACTGGAGAACATATCCGTGTGATGCTGGGCATACACCACGGAGCCGCCGCCGCCCATCGAAAGGCCCATAATGGCCCTCTGGCCCTTGCTGCCGCCGCAGTTGAACTTAGCCTCCACTGCAGGGAGGAGTTCATTGAAGAAAAAATCCTCATAGGACCATCCGGGAACGTTGAAATAGCCGTTCTGGTAGGCGTGGATATTGGCATTGCCGGCGTTTGGCATAAGAATCACAAACGGGACGCATTCTCCTGATTCAATTAGTTCGTTTGCCACCCAGTCCACGCGGCCGCGGTCCTGCCAGGCGGTGTAGTCATCGGAGAGGCCGTGAAGGAGCACTATCAGGGGGTAATGATTTGCGGGATTGTACCCTGCAGGAAGATACACGTTGTAGTTCTGGTCTGTGTCCAGAATGTTGCTATGGAGGGTATGGGTCTCTATACTCTGGCCGAAGGCCGAAAACGCCACGCAAAGGGCGGCAATGATGGTCAATAGTTTTTTCATACCGCTAAGTTAATCATTTTTCGTGTATCTTTGCACTATGTTATTAAGTCTTCTGTACGTACTTATTTCCGGAATAGCCCTTCCTGTGGGCGGAATCCAGATGCAATACCTCTGGCGTAACCAACTTGGGGACGTGTATTCGCTGGGCCTTGGCTCTGCGGCCTGCCTTGGCGCCGCCGCGGCTACAATGTCCGGCTGGTGCTCCCTTACCGTCGGGAGTTTTATCTGCACGCTTATATGCACGCTGGTGTGCTATTTTGTGACGCTTAAAGTTAACACCCAGCAACTCATCACATTTGGCATTCTCTTCGGCACTTTCATAGGCTCACTTGGGACCATTGTGGTTACAAATGCGCCCACGGGAGACCTCCTGAAGCAGTATTACCTCTGGGGTGCGGCCAATTTCCGCCTGGAAGGCGTGACCACCGGAGACATCATTTTCTCCCTTGTCCTGTTTGCCGTGGGCCTTGGCGTAGCGCTGTGGCAGGCACGCAGGCTTACCCGCCATTTCAAGGAGGAGATTGAAATCCCTAACCGTGACAAAGCCTGGCTCCTTCTTGCCATAATGTGCCTTGTGACAAGCGCCGTGAGCATCTGCGGCCCTATCGGCTTCATCTCCCTCGGCGTTCCAAACCTCAGCCGCCTCATCTGCAAGAGTACGGATATCCGTAAGCACTATATCATCAGCAGCGCCATGGGTATCGGCCTTCTTCTTGTCACCTATCTTGTGGTGCAGTACGTCAATTTTGGCATCTACCTTCCCATCAGCGCAACAATGGCAATCCTTGCCCTGCCCCTGATGGCCATGATTTTTGTGAAAGGGAAAGAATAAAGTGTTATCTTTGTATTCCTATGCCTAATGATATCATAAATGAGTTCACCAAGGCCGAATACAAGGAAGGCTTTGTGACAGACGTGGAGCAGGAGTTCATCCCCAAGGGGTTGAACGAGGATATCGTGCGTATGATATCGGCCCGTAAAGAAGAGCCTCAGTGGCTCCTTGAATTCCGCCTGGATGCGCTTCATAAGTGGGAAAAGATGCCCCAGCCGGACTGGGCGCATCTTGATATGCCGGAGATAGATTTCCAGGACATAATCTACTTTGCCGCTCCCAAAAAGGACAAGGACCGCCCCAAGGAGATAGACCCCAAACTTGCCGAAACCTTCGATAAACTTGGCATTCCCCTCAAGGAACGCGACGTCCTTGCCGGCGTCGTGGCAGTAGACGCGGTGTTCGATTCCGTTTCCGTCACCACAACTTTCCGGAAGACCCTTGCAGAGAAAGGCATCATTTTCTGCAGTTTCTCCGAGGCCGTGAAAGAGCACCCTGACCTTGTCCGTAAATACCTTGCCAGCGTTGTACCGGCCAGTGACAACTACTTTGCGGCCCTTAACAGCGCGGTTTTCTCCGACGGTTCCTTCTGCTACATCCCCAGGGGCGTCCGCTGCCCTATGGAACTCTCCAGTTATTTCCGCATCAACGCGCGCGGTACCGGCCAGTTTGAGCGCACGCTCATTGTGGCCGATGAAGACTCCTACGTCTCCTATATGGAAGGCTGCACCGCCCCAATGCGTGACGAGCAGCAACTTCACGCCGCCGTGGTGGAAATCATAGTTGAAAAAGGGGCCGATGTAAAGTACTCCACGGTCCAGAACTGGTACCCCGGAGACCAAGACGGCAAGGGCGGAATCCTTAACCTTGTGACCAAGCGCGGCATCTGTAAGGGAGAAGGCTCCCACCTCTCCTGGACGCAGGTTGAAACCGGTAGCGCCATCACCTGGAAATACCCTTCCACCATACTGAAAGGGGACTTTTCATCATCTGAATTCTACTCCGTGGCCGTCACCAACAATCATCAGCAGGCCGATACAGGCACCAAGATGATCCACCTTGGCCGCGGCACCAAGAGCCGCATCGTGAGCAAGGGAATATCGGCCGGAGTAAGCCAGAACAGTTACCGCGGCCTTGTGAGGATGGCTCCTGGCGCCAAGAACGCCCGCAACTACTCCCAGTGCGACAGCCTCCTCATTGGTTCCAAATGCGGCGCGCACACGTTCCCGGATATCCGGAGCGCCAATCCGTCGGCCACTGTGGAGCACGAGGCCACAACCTCAAAGATCTCCGAGGATCAACTCTTCTACTGCAACCAGAGGGGCCTGGACCCCGAGGAAGCAGTGGGCCTCATTGTGAACGGCTATGCCCGCGAGGTCCTTTCCCGTCTCCCCATGGAGTTTGCCGTCGAGGCCCAGAAACTCCTCCAGGTATCACTTGAAGGCTCTGTTGGATAATGCTGGATACCGTCATATTCTCCCTTGCCGGCCGCCCGGTGCTGCTGATAGACCTGATATCCAGTATATTGGGCCTTACCTGCGTTGTTCTGGCGGGCCGAAACTCAAAGTACAACTTCTGGGTGGGCTACCTTTACACGGCGGCGCTCTTCTTCCTTTTCTGGAACAGGAACCTCTACGCCAGCCTGCTTCTGCAGCCCATTTCCCTTGCCATAAACATCCTGGGCCACTGGCGCTGGACTCATCCAAAGAAGGAGGAGGCCACGGCAAAGGGGGACCTCAAGGTGAGTATGCTCAGCCTGCCCTGGCGCATAATGAGCATAAGCGCCGTGCTTCTTGTGGCTGGCCTCTGGGGCTGGATACTGGACAGCCTTTTCCCCTCGGATCCCCATCCCTACCTTGACTGCACGGTGACGGTGCTCATCCTTATGGCGCAGTTACTGTCGGCCCTCAAAAAGTGGGACTGCTGGATTGCCTGGCTGCTTGTAAATATAACCCAACTCATCCTTCACATCAGCGTTGGCAACGTGTTTATGCCAATTGTGAGCGGCCTGTACCTTGTAAACGGCATCTGGTCACTTGTAACTTGGATCAAACTGTATAGAAAGAATGGATAAGATGTTAAAGATAAAGAATCTTCACGCCTCAGTAGAGGACAAGGAAATCCTGAAAGGGGTGGACCTTGAGATAGGCCCCGGGGAAATCCACGCCGTTATGGGCCCCAACGGTGCCGGTAAAAGCACTCTGGCGGCGGTACTTACCGGCCGTCCCGGCTACACCGTCACTGAGGGAAGCGTCACTTTCTGCGGAAAGGACCTTCTTTCAATGAGCCCGGAAGAGCGCGCCTGGGCGGGGCTTTTCCTCAGTTTCCAGTACCCCATAGAGATTCCCGGCGTCACTATCACTGCCTTTATGAAGGCTGCGGTAAACGCTAAACGCCGCGCAAACGGCTTGGAAGAACTCAAGGCCGGGGAGTTCCTCAAACTCCAGAAGGAGAAGATGGCATTCCTTAAGATGAAGCCGGAATTTGCAAAGCGTGAGGTTAACGTTGGTTTCTCCGGAGGCGAAAAAAAGCGCAACGAGATATTCCAGATGGCAATGCTGGATCCGTCCCTCAGCATCCTTGACGAGACCGATTCCGGCCTTGACGTGGACGCCCTCAAAATTGTGGCCGATGGAGTAAACGCCCTCCGGAGCCCTGAGAAGTCTGCCATAATAGTGACTCACTACCATAAACTCCTTGAGTATGTCCAGCCGGACTTTGTTCACGTCCTCAAGGACGGCCGCATAGTGAAAACCGGCGGGAAGGAACTCATAGAGGCTATTGAGTCTGAAGGATTTGACCAGTTTTAGCATGGGACACGGCAGATACATAGATCCCCTTGTAGATACCCGGTCGGTGCCGGGTATGACGCACGTAGTGAAAGCCGGGGAAAAACTGGAACTGGAGTACGTGGTGCTTCCCCGGGAATCCAGGGACATTGACGTGAGCGTGGATCTCACGGGCCCCGGCGCGGAACTCTCCCTGAAGGCCCTCTACCTTTGCAAGGCCGACGAAAAGGTGAATTTCCGCATCCTGGTGCATCACAGGGCCCCCGGCTGCCGCAGCACCCAACTTGTGAACGGCATTGCAGGCGGCACTTCAAACGTCACATTCCACGGCACCATAGTGGTAGCCCCGGACGCCCAGAAGACGGAAGCCTTCCAGGAAAACCACAACATCCTTTTCAGTGATTCCGCCAAGGTTGAGACCCGTCCCCAACTTGAGATTTATGCCGATGACGTGAAGTGCTCCCACGGAGCAACCGTCGGCCGCCTTAACGAAGACGAACTCTTCTATATGCGCTCCCGCGGCATTCCGCGCAAGGAAGCGGAGTCCCTCCAGATGATTTCCTTCCTCACTCCGGTCATCCCGGAAGGAAGGCGGGAAGAGATAGAAAACGCCATCAGAAGCCTGTGAAACGCATCCTTCTCATACTTGCTGCATTAGCCGACCTTGCGGCCTGCGAACCCCAGTCTTCCCTTGACCGCGCAACCCGCAGCAAACTTGAGGAACTGGATCGCTACATTGCCTCCCGGGAAATCTACTATGCCCGTAAGAACGGCCGCCTTGAGTCCCTGCGATCGATTATCGGCACAACAAAAAGCCCGGAAGCCCTGTATGAACTGGGGATGAATATGGCCAGGGAATACTTTTCCTACAGCCTTGACTCAACGCAGCATTACCTGAAATCCTGCCAGGCCATTGCCAGGGATCAGTTGAATGACAAAGACCGTTACAACGCCGCCACAATAATGCTGGGACACCTTTACGGCAAGGGCGGAAACTATCTGGAAGCGTCCCAGATTCTCTACGGCCAGATAGATTCGGCCTCACTTTCTCCCGCCCTCAAGGCTGAATATTATTGGGTTCTCTACGATTTCTGCGGAGATATGGCCGGAAATTCCGGCATTGTGGAGAGCCTGAGCATCCCTCCGGCATCGGCCTACCTTCCCATCCTTTTCCGCCTGCTTCCAAAAGACAGCCCCCGCTGGCGTATGGCCCTTCGCAATAAATATATAGAGGAGGGGAATCTTGACAGCGCCGACAGCGTGAGCGCCCTTCTTCTTGCCGGAGTGAAGCCTGAAGACCGTGATTACGCCATCCACGCATATTTCCAGAGCGAGATAGAGTATCGGCGCGGAAACCATCCCGAGCGTATGCGCTGGCTGGTTCAGTCGGCCGAATGCGACCTTGTGAATGCCGTCCGTGACTACGCCTCGCTCACGATGGTTGCCCAGATCATCCTCCCCAGTGACGTGGACCGCTCTTTCCGCTACCTCCGGATGGCGCAGGAGGACGCCCTGGCGTACAACGCGCGCCTCCGCCCCTGGCAGATATCCCGCTTCCTGATGGAGGTTGAGGATGCCTACGCGGTCAGGCAGGCCGAGGCCAGAAGCGGCGCAATTGTGGGCCTGGTGATTCTGACGGTGCTGGTGGTTGTGCTTCTTATGGCGTTTTGGATGCTTGTGGCCCGTTCCCGCAACCTCACCCGCACCAAGGCCGCCCTTGAAAGCAGCAACCGCAAACTAGCCCAGGCCGATAAAGTGAAGGGAGACTACATTGTGAACTTCCTGGAAGGCCTCAGTTCCCAGATTTCAGTAATCCGCACGGAGGACAATCATTTCCGTAACCTTCTCAAGCACGGCAAGGCCGACCAACTTCTGAAGGAACTCTCCATCTCCGGCCGCTCGGAAAAGGCTAGGGAGGAATTCTACGAGACCTTCGACCGCACCTTCCTTGCAATGTATCCGGATTTCCCGGACCGCTTCAACGCGCTCCTCAAAGAGGAAGGCCGTATTTATCCGCCAGCCGGAAGGCTCACCACGGAACTGAGGATCTTCGCCCTCATATGCCTTGGCGTAGACGATTCCAAGAAGATTGCCGCTATGCTGGACTACTCCGTGAGCACCATCTACAACTACAAGGTGAGTGTGAAAAACTGCGCCCTTGAAGACCGCGACGGCTTTGAAAAGAGGGTGAAAGAACTTGCGGACAAACTTTAATCTTACTACTTTTTTACATACTTCGAAAAAACTTAAGCGCTTGACACAAAGCGCTTTAATTTTCCATACCCACTACTTTAAAACTACAAACGAAATCTGGATGTTTCATTTCCGGTAAATTTGCGATGAAAGTTAATTAATAACGCGCGGAATGAAAACCTCAACACCTGTTTTGCTAATCGCCATCGTGGCAGCGGCCGTTTCCTGCGGTCAGCGTAAAAGTGATGTGGATATTAGAGTTGACTCTATTCTCAGGCAGATGACTCTCTCGGAGAAAATCGGCCAGATGAACCAGATCTCAGTAGGAGGCGAGGTAAGCAATTATGCCGGCGCAATCCGTGACGGCCAGGTGGGCTCCATCCTCAACGAGGTTGATCCCGTGAAGGTTAACGAGTACCAGCGCATCGCCGTAGAGGAATCCAGGCTTGGAATTCCGCTTCTTGTCGCCCGCGACGTTATCCACGGCTTTCACACCATCTTCCCCATTCCGCTTGGCCTTGCCGCAACTTTCGATCCCGCATTAGTAGAGGAAGGCGCGCGCGTAGCGGCCGTTGAGGCAACCGCCCAGGGCGTTCGCTGGACCTTCTCCCCTATGCTTGACATTGCGCGTGACCCCCGCTGGGGCCGCATTGCGGAAGGAAGCGGAGAGGACCCTTACCTTGACGCACGTATGGCGGAGGCTATGGTTTACGGTTATCAGGGACGCTCCCTGGACTCCACTTCCATGGCTGCCTGCATCAAGCATTTTGTGGGTTACGGCGCTGCCGAAGGCGGCCGTGACTACAACAGTACCCTTATCCCGGAGCATCTTCTCAGAAACGTCTATCTCCCTCCGTTTGAGGCGGCAGTGAAAGCAGGCGCTATGACCCTTATGACCTCCTTCAACGACAACGACGGCGTCCCTTCCACGGGAAACAGGCACGTTGTAAAGGATATCCTCCGCGGAGAATGGGGCTTTGACGGCCTGGTTGTCACTGACTGGAACTCTATGGGCGAAATGATAAACCACGGCTTTGCAGAAGACCGTCCTGACGCTGTCAGGAAGGCCGTAGCCGCCGGGGTTGATATGGATATGATGACCTACGGTTTTATCGGCCATCTTGAAGAAATGGTCCGCCGCGGGGAAGTCAAGGAGTCACAGATTGACGCCGCCGTCCGCAATATCCTCCGTGTAAAGGTAGAACTGGGCCTTTTTGAGCATCCTTATATTAATATAGAGGAAGGCGCCGCCGTCCAGTACGCCCCTGAGCACCTTGCGGCAGCGCAGAAGAGCGCGGAGGAAAGCGCAATCCTCCTTAAAAACGACGGAGTCCTGCCGCTGAAGGAAGGTCTCCGCATCCTTGTCACCGGCCCTATGGCCGATGCCCCCCACGACCAACTTGGCACCTGGGTGTTTGACGGTGAGAAATCCCACACCGTAACGCCTTTTAAGGCTCTTGAGGAACGTTTCCCGGGTAAGGTTACCTATGTCCCCGGCCTATCCTACAGCCGTGAGGAGCGTGACAATTTCTCAGATGTCGTAGCCGCCGCCCGCCGCGCAGACGTAGTCCTTGCCTTCCTTGGAGAGGAAGCCATCCTTTCCGGAGAAGCCCATTCCCTTGCGGACCTCAATTTTATCGGCTCCCAGAGCGAACTCCTCAAAGCCCTCAGGGCAGCCGGAAAGCCGGTTGTCGCAACCGTTATGGCAGGACGTCCCCTCACAATTGAGCGTGACCTTGAAAACTGCAGCGCAATGCTCTACAGTTTCCATCCTGGCACAATGGGAGGCCCCGCCCTTGCAAACCTCCTTGCCGGAGACGTGAACCCTTCCGGAAAGGCTCCCGTCACGTTCCTCCGTACCGTCGGCCAGGCCCCTATGTACTACAACCATAATATGACCGGCCGTCCATACAGCGGAGAACTCCTTATGAAGGACATTGCCCTGGAAGCCGGCCAGACCTCCCTTGGCAACACGTCATATTATCTTGACTACGGCGCCTATCCTCTCTTCCCCTTCGGATTCGGCCTCAGCTACACAACGTTCGCGTATTCAAATATCGGCCTGGATAAGGACAGTTATAAGGCCGATGAAACTATCTCCGTAACCTTCACCCTCACCAACACCGGCAGCCTTGATGGCACTGAGGTGGCCCAGGTGTACGTACGTGACCTCGTTGGCTCCATCGCCCGCCCCGTGAAGGAACTGAAGGCCTTTGAGAGGGTGAGCCTTGCCGCAGGGGAGAGCCGTACAATTACCATCGGCATTCCCGTCAGCTCCCTTGCCTTCTACGGCCTTGACGGCAAATGCAAAGTGGAGCCCGGCTCTTTCCAGCTCTGGGTAGCCACCAGCAGCGCCTCCGGAGAGCCCGTTGAATTTGAAGTACTGTAAAACGAGATTAATTATTAATTTTGTAGATATAATAACCAATTTTTTCTATGAGAAAAGCACTACTCATTGTTATGGCTTTTGCCATTTCCGTTTGTGCCTTTGCACAGGGTCGTGTAAGCGGAATAGTCCAGGATAATTCCGGCTATCCCGTCATTGGCGCGGCTGTTATGGTGGAAGGAACGTCAAATGGTGCGGTTACAGATGCCGACGGCGCCTGGTCACTCTCAAACGTGCCTGCAGGGGCCGTTCTTGAGGTTTCATCCATCGGGTATGTCACCAAGAAGGTTCCGGCTTCAGATTCCGCCGTCATCATCATTGAAGAAGACACCATTATGCTTGACGACGTTGTGGTTGTGGGATACGGCGTTCAGAAAAAGAGCGTAGTTACCGCTTCCATAGCCAAGGTCTCATCCGATGAACTTGGGAAAACAGCTCCCGTACGTGTTGACAATGCCCTCAAGGGACTTGCAGCAGGTGTTAACGTAACATCTTCTTCCGGCCAGCCCGGCGCAGCCGCAAGAATCCGCGTCCGTGGTATCGGTACCATCAATAATTCAGACCCCCTCTACATTGTTGACGGAATGCCTATCGAAGGCGGTATAGACTACCTTAACCCCTCCGATATCGAGTCCATCGAGGTCCTGAAGGACGCCGCCTCCGGCGCTGTTTACGGTGCACGTGCAGCCAACGGCGTCATCCTTGTTACCACCAAGAAGGGCACCAAAGGAGCAGCCAGGATAAACTATGACTTCTCCTATGGTATTTCCAGCCCCTGGAAAAAGCTCAGTGTCCTCAATGCTTCCCAATACGCAATGATGGTGAACGAGGGAATGATGAATTCCGGACAGGCTCCCAAGTATGCCGATCCTTCAAGCTTTGGCGCAGGCACAGACTGGCAGGATGAGATTTTCTTCAAGAATGCTCCCCAGGTCCAGCACGAGCTGAGCGTAAGCGGCGCATCGGACAAGGTAAACTACTATCTTTCTCTTGGCTATATCAGCCAGAAGGGTATCATCGGCGGTAATGTGGGAAGGTCCAACTATGACCGTCTTACCCTCAGGAGCAACACTACCTATGACGTATTTGACAGGACGAAGGACCGCAGTTTCCTCAATAAATTAACTCTGGGCAGCAACCTCTCCTACGCCTATATTACATCTACCGGCATTGCCACCAACTCCACCTGGGGCTCTCCCCTTGGTTCTGCCGTGGCCCTTTCTCCTATCCTCAACGTCTATGCAAATGAGCAGGAGGCCGCAGACCAGATTGCAACTTACGGTGCTGCCGGAATGCTTTACGGCGCAGATGGCAGGATGTACACCGTCCCCGGCGGCGGATACAATGAAATGGTGAATCCCGTGGCCGCTCTCTCCCTCCCCGGGACAAAGGGATGGAGCCACAAGTTCGTGGGCGGATTCAGCGGAGAACTCCAGATCATCGAGGGCCTCAAATTCAGGAGCGCCCTTGGCCTTGACCTCTCATTCTGGGGTGACGACGGCTATTCAGATGTCTTCTATCTCAGCAGCAGCCAGCAGGCAACGGAGTCCTACGCCTCATCATCGGCCTGTCATTCACTGGTCTGGCAGGTTGAAAACACCCTCACATACAGCAGGGAGTTTGGCAAGCATAGCATCACCGCCCTTCTTGGCCAGTCGGCCAAAGCCTCAAACGGCGCATATCTTGGCGCCTCTTCCAAATTCCTCAAGGATATCAACAAGCCCTATATTGACTACACCAACGGTCTCCAGGCCGATGGCGACCGCAATGGTTGGGGTGCCCCCTATGCCCAGGCTAAACTGGCATCCTACTTTGCGCGTGTAAGTTACAACTACGGAGAGCGCTATATGGCCGAGGCCACTGTACGTCACGACGGTTCAAGCCGCTTCGGCTCCAATAATCACTGGGCCACATTCCCTTCCTTCTCCCTTGGCTGGAACATCTGGAAAGAGGAGTTTATGCAGGGATTGACTCCCGTTCTCAGCAACGCCAAACTCCGTGCATCCTGGGGCCAGAACGGTAACGAGAATATCGGTAACTTTGGCTACACCGTGCTTACGGAGGGAAATAACAACTATTTCTACGGAAAGGACCAGTCAGAGGCTATCGGCGTAAAGGCCAGCGGCCTTGCAAACAGGAGCCTCCGCTGGGAAACCTCCAGCCAGACCGACGTCGGCCTTGACCTTGGATTCTTTGGGAACAAGCTCACCTTTACCGTAGACTACTACTACAAGCTTACGGACGGTATGCTTATGACTATGCCCATCCCTTCCTATGTGGGAGAAAGCAAACCTATCGGCAATGTTGGCATTATGGCCAACAGCGGTGTTGAATTTGAACTTGGCTACAAGCTTTCCGTTGGAGACTGGAATTTCAGGGCTAATGCAAATGCAACATATCTCAAGAATAAACTCGTGAAGCTTGGTAACGACACAGGTTGGGCCAACTATGACTCCTTCCAGGGTGTAGGAACCATCTCACGCGCAGAAAACGGCTATCCTTTCCCGTTCTTCTACGGATACCAGAGTGACGGTATTTTCCAGAATGCCGGTGAGATTGCATCCTATGTGTGGACAAATCCTGAAACCGGAGAAGCCAAGCCCATCCAGCCCAAGGCCGCACCCGGAGACGTCCGTTTCAAGGACCTCAACAACGACGGAATCATTGATGACAATGACCGTACCTATATTGGAAAGGGTACCCCCGACTGGACATTCGGCCTCAATCTTCAGGCAAGTTGGAAGGGAATTGATTTCTCAATGCTCATCCAGGGCGTTGCCGGAGTACAGGTGTATGACTGCACCCGCCGCACGGATATCCGTTCCGTCAACCTTCCTTCCTATATGCTTGACAGATGGACCGGTGAAGGCTCTTCGAACAGGATTCCCCGCTTTGTCATAGGCGACAAGTTCAACTGGGTGTCTTCCGACCTTTATGTTCATGATGGCTCTTACGCACGTATCAAGAACATCCAGCTGGGTTATACAATCCCCGAGTCACTTACCCGCAAGATCCTCATTTCCAATGTACGCGTCTACATTGCCGCCGAAAACCTTCTTACCCTTACGGGTTATCACGGTTTTGATCCGGAAATTGCTTCCGGCGGAACATCCCTGGGCATTGATTACGGTGTTTATCCCCAGGCACGCACCTTTACCGCAGGCATCAGTGTCGCATTCTAAAAATGGAGGGAAAAGAAATGAAAACAAGAAATATACTTTCAGCAGTCGCATTAGCATCCGCTCTCTTTGCTGCCACTTCCTGCGGGAACAAGTTCCTTACCGTGGAAAATCCCACAGCGCAGCCTATAGAGGAATATTTTGTAACTAAAGACCACCTCCAGGAGGCCTTGGTGGCCGCTTATGCCCCCCTTCACTGGACAGACTGGGCCAACGGGCAGTACAATCCGCTTATGATTATGAGCGACATTATGGCCGATCAAATCTGGGTAGGCGGCGAGAGCAAGACCGACAACCAGTACTGGCACCTTATGATGAACTTCGAGGCTCTTCCCACAGCCTGTATGACTTCCATCTGGACCTGCGGTTATTCCGGTGTAAAAAGGTGCAATGACCTTATCCAGTATACCGGATGGACCAAGGGCGCCGGAGAAATAGATGACACGGAAGAGTCCCTTATCCTTGAACAGGCCAGGCTTCTCAGGGTGTACTACTATAGCTGGCTCTGGAAATTCTGGGGCAATATCGTGTACTACGAGACCAACCTTGAGGACCCTTATATCGGCACCCAGTTCACCGCCGACGAAGTTTATGGCAAGATTATTGCCGACCTTGAGGGCGCTATCGCCATTGATGCACTGCCTATGAGGCAGCCCGACGCAAAGGCCGGTTACCTTACCAAGGCATTTGCCTATATGCTTTACGCAGAACTTGTAATGTACCAGAAGGACGAGTCCCGCTATACCAAGGCCCTTGATTATATGAAGGAAATCATTGGTTCTACCGAATATGACCTTGTGGACGATTATGGCACCATCTTCAAGCCGGAAGGCGAGTGGAGCAAGGAGTCAATCTTTGAGATTGCCTACAAGGCCGATGCCCAAGTACGTTCCTACGACAACGTGCTTGGCGCAGGCGGAACCATCCTTCCTCAGCTTATCGGCCCTTATAATATGGCAGAGGGTGCCGATGATCATAAGGCCGGCTGGGGATTCGCACCTGTTCGCAAGGAAACCGTGGAGATGTTCAAGGCAACGGATACCCGTCGCGCCGCAACTTGCTACGACGCAACGGTAAATGCTTATGAAAAGCGTTATCAGGACACCGGATACTTCCTTGAAAAATATCAGGGCCTTCAGTCCGAGTACAATACCGGAGACGGCGCCCCCGATATGCGCTTTGGCAACAACTATCGCATCTATCGCTTCTCCGAAACCCTGCTGAACGCTGCGGAGCTTGCCCTGGCCAGCGATCCCACCAACGCCAAGATCTGGCTGAACAAGGTTCATAACCGCGCCGGTCTTACTGATACAGTTGACGCAACCCTTGCAAACATCAAGCAGGAGCGCCGTCTGGAATTCGTCGGCGAGGGTAAGCGCTACTGGGATCTGGTCCGTTGGGGTGACGCCCCCACCGTACTTGTCCCTGACACCTACGGCTACCGCACAAACACCTGGTCCGAGAGCAAGAAATATCTCCCCATCCCGCAGAGCGAGATAGACGCAGCACTTGGGACACTCAATCAGAATAATTATTAAAAACCATTAACCAATAACAAACAAAATGAAAAAGATTTTCGCTTTTTTGAGCATCGCTGCACTTGTAATAGCAACAGCAGCCTGCACCAAGCCGTCCAATGGTAACAATGATACACCTGGTGGCTCAAATCTTCCTTCTGCTGCAGGTATCACTCCTGTAGTTAAAGTCGATGGAACAGTTGTGACTTTCTCCCTTCCCGATGGCGTAACCGGTCTCATTCCTATCTGGCAGACCAACGAGTCCGGAGAGTTTGTGTTTGCAGGTACCGGTAACGGTTTCCAGAAGACCTTCTTCGATGCTGGTACTTTCAAGGTACGTATGTATGTGAGCAACGCTTCCGGCCAGTCTGCAGATTACTCCGAGGCTGAGTTTACAGTTGAGGGACAGCAGGGTTGGAACGGATTCAACTACAACTCCCAGTACAATATCTGGAAAGTTGGTGAAGATGCAGGTATGGATAAGAGTTACACCTGGCACAGCCCGGGTTGGGGCGGAGAGATTGCTCTTCCTTTCACCATCAATCCTTATACCCTTACCATTAACAACACTTGCAACGGTCAGTGGCAGGCACAGCTCCACCTTGTTCCCGGAGCAGATGTCTCCCTCTCTTCCGATAAGCACTATGATTTCTCCTGCATAGTGTCCGTCAACAAGCTTTGCGGCGGTGTTACCTTCAAGCTCACCGACACAACAAGTGACGACAACTTCCTCTTTGTTGAGCAGGAAGATATGCAGGAAGGTGAAAACATCTTCTATATGAAGGATGTTCCCGGTATTGACGCCGCTGCCGTAAAGATGGTATTTGACTTTGGCTGGGCCGCAGAAGGCACGGAGGTTTCCATCACACGCATCACCCTTAAGGATCACGCCAATGATGACGGCACCAACGCCCCCGACAAAGTGATTCCCGAACCCGAACCGGAACCCGAACCGGAGCCCGGCACCGAGGTTGATCCTTCCTTCGTATTTGATGTAAACGGCGCTGCCAACCTCTGGAAGGCAGTGGTTGATGCCAACGGCGAGAAATTCTTCTATTACAGCTGCAATGGCAGCGAATGGAACGGCACCGAGGTTGAGACAACGGAAGTTCCCTTTATGGTGAAGAGCGGCAACTCCTATGCAGTAACTTATGAGAACGCTACAACAAGCCAGTGGATGAACCAGTTCTTTATGTTCCCCAATGAAGGCAGCTTCATCGCTCTCAGTGAAGAGAAGAAATATGCTCTCCAGATTAAATTCACGGCAAGTGTGGATACTCCTGCATTCTTCAAGATTGAGAAGTATGCTGCCGGCGGTCCCAAGCACGAAGGTGAGGCTATCTGGGAGAAAGGCGCCCTGACAATTGCTGCAGGAACCGATACCGTTGTTACTTCTCCTGTGATCTCCGGTGTTTCCTGCGACAACATCAACCTTATCTTCGACTTCGGCGGCAATGCCGCAGGCGCAGTTGTCACCATCAAGGACATCTGCATCCAGGAGTACAACAAATAATTGAACTATGAAACCCATCCATACTTTGACAGCCATTCCATTCATCATTCTTGCAATTTGCTGTGCTCCCCAGCCTGCTGCTGAGGTTCCTGAGAACAGTATAGCCTTCTCACCGGAAAAGCTGGAATTCGAACAGCCCGGAGGAGAGCTCAAGTTCTACGTCACATCTTCAGCAGCCGGTATCCAGGTTTACAGCGAGGATGATTGGGTAACCAGCATTGAGCCCCCTTATTCAGTGGCCACTGAGGGCAATTTTACCGTGAAGGTAAAGCCCAATACCCTTACTGCAACACGTGAAGGGAAGGTGGTTATCAAAGTTGGACAGACAAGGGCATATTTGCCCGTCGTGCAGCCCGGTCTCGATCCCGTTGAATCCGGGATCGAGACTCCCGAGGGCTATACACTCGTATGGCATGATGAATTTGATGACTACGAAGGTCTGCCGGCATCGGCCGACTGGAAATACCAGACCGGTGATGGTGGATGGGGTAACAATGAACTACAGGATTATGTTGCCGGCGAGTACAATGGCGTAAAGATAGCCGAAGTCTCCAACGGCACCCTGAAAGTTCACGCAAAGAAAATAGACGGCAAGGTCCGGTCCGTACGTCTTAACACTCGTAAGAGCTGGACGTACGGCTGGATCGAGGCGTCGTTAAAACTTCCTTCAGGAAAAGGCACCTGGCCTGCATTCTGGATGATGCCCTCACAGTTTACGGGCTGGCCCAAGGACGGCGAGATAGACATTATGGAGGAAGTAGGATATCACGCCGATTATTGCAGCGCTTCCATCCACTGTAACCGTTACAACAACGGAGGCACCCCTACAGAGCATTCTGAAAGATACGTTGCCGGTTCACAGACATCATTCCACGTTTATGCAATGGAATGGACGGAAGACTATATGACCTTCTATCAGGACGGAAAATCCATTCTAACCTACCGTAACAATGGTCAGGGACACGACTACTGGCCTTTCTACAAGCCGTTCTATATTATCCTCAACCTGGCTTGGGGCGGAAACTGGGGCGGCGCCCAGGGAGTTGACGAGTCCTGCCTTCCCACCGCAATGGAAGTGGATTGGGTCAGGGTGTTCCAAAAACTTTGACCTCCCCATGGAGCTAACGGCTTGATTGTTAGCGAGTTAATAGATTAGCGGTGCGCCGAAAGGTGCACCGCTAATTGTGTATCAGCCTCAATACCAGCCACTTACCTCCACGCTGGTGGCTGCCTACAAGGTGACGCTTAGAAGTTCGTGGGCAATTTCGTGTATGCCGGATTCAATCTTCCTGGCCTGGGAGTCTGATATATAGGTGTCGCCAAGTTTGTAATGCCTCATCAGCGATGGATTGATCCCGATTCGTTTTGCCAGTTTTGATACGTTTAGAAACTCGAACAAATCAAAGAACGCGGAAACGTCGTACTTGTATTCAAACTCCGGATTAAGCAGTTCTGCCGGAATATCCGATGCTGAATCATATGATTCCAACACCTCCTGAAAGGAATTCAGAAAGTCTTGTTTGGCTTCTGCGGCAGTGGCGCCCTCGCCAATAATGACCGACTTGGTGTTTTTTGTGAAAGCGCCGAATCCGTTTTCGTCCTTTTCTATCACAACGGTAATCTTGCCCATATCAGTTCTCTGTTATTGTTTTTATCAACCTTTTCATTAATCCCGGTCTGACTTCTTGACTTAAGTGCCGTTCCAACTGGATTGTTTCTTTCTTGTCTGGGTGCATGTAAATATCGTGCTTGGCTCCAGATCTGTGTTTATACCAACCATATTGTTTGGCCAGTCTTATCATCTCACTCCATTTCATCGCAAATATAACACATTTTTGTGATACAACAAATAATTATTTATTGGCGGAAGATCGGCAGCCTTTTGCAGAATAGCAAGAATCACAAAAAAAGTTTTTACGTTTCAACGGATTAGGGACGAAAAGACGTATATAGGGACGAATGACAGTTGTCGTATTACCTTGTTAATTATAATAGAATTGAGTAACTTAGCACTCTCTATGAAAAAAATCCTCGCATACGTCGCCACTCTGGCATTTGCTCTCTGCTGCACCAAGGCTCCGGAGTCGGCACCAAAAGAGGAAACCCCTCAGCAGCAGGAGGAGGAGTCTTCTGCTCCTTCCCTTAAGTCTATAACCATAATAGACAGCATTGTCACTTTGGAGCCGGGCGGCAGCGCTCCCCTTCATTTCACCGTTGAGGATCCTGACTGTCAGTTACAGGAAGTGACGCTTCTTGGCACGGACGGCAATGTCCCTTCCCGTTTCCATCTTGAATCATTTGAAAAGGACCAGAATCCCGGAAGCTATGTTGCCATAGTCCAGAATGACACCAAGGACGAGAGCTACAACCGCACGGTTAAGCTTCGTGTCAAAGATAAGGATGGGGTGGCCGTTCAGTCTGCGAATTTTATGGTTGTGGGTAAAACCTACAAGCCTGGAATGGTTCACACGGGCCTCCCCGTGGTTTTTGTAGATACAGATGGCGGCAAGGCAATAACTTCAAAGGAGACGTATGTTGACGCAAAGATCTCAATAGTAGGGACGGATGCCATTGAAGGCCTTCAGGAAATGAACTGCAGCATCCGCGGCCGCGGAAATACCACCTGGGAGTGGCCCAAGAAGCCATATCTTGTGAAACTGGAAGAAAAGGCGTCCGTATTCGGCTATCCCGAGCACAAGCGCTGGGTCCTTCTTGCAAACTTTATGGACCGCACAATGATGCGCAATATGGTTGCAATGAAAGTGTCCTCAATGACGCGCCTTGCCTGGACCCCCAGAAGCCAGACCGTGGAACTGGTTCTCAACGGCAAGCACGTGGGGAACTACCTCCTCATAGAGCAGGTGAGGGTGGACGGAGACCGTGTCAACATTGACAAGAACGACGGCTACCTCCTGGAACTTGACTTCCATTATGACAACGAGTTCCAATGGACGGAGCACGGCATTCCCTTTGCCGTGAAGCACCCGGACCCCGAGGAACCTTCCGAACTCACCCAGGAGAAGAAGACATTCATTAAAAACTACATAACAACCGCTTCCAATGCCATTTACGGCAGTAATTTCAAGGACCCTTCAAACGGTTATGCCAGATATCTGGACGTGGATTCCTTCATAGATTACTGGATAGTCTTTGAAGTTATGACAAACCACGAACTAGGTAACCCCGGAAGCGTGTTCATCCATAAGGACAAGGGCGGAAAACTGGTTGCCGGTCCCTGCTGGGACTTTGACTGGGGAGTGCTTACATTTGACACAACAGGCGGAGACAGACGCCTCATAAACCGCCACGCCATCTGGTATGACCGCCTGTTCCAGGATCCTGCATTCCTTGAAAAGACAAGGGCCCGTATCAGGGAACTCCTGCCTCAACTTCAGACCATTCCGGATTACATAGATGAGTGCGAGGCCCTCCTTGCAGAGAGCGCCAAACTCAATTTCAAACTGTGGAATCCCGCCGAAGACGCCTCGATGAACGGCGGCCAGATCATCAACGGAGATGAACGGATGTCCTTCCACGATGCCGTTGCCCGCATCAAGAAGAACTACAACATCCACCTCCAGTTTGTGCTGGATAATCTATAGGTCACAGTCCCATTATATGCCGCCGGTCAAGGAAACGGTAACTGGCGGCTTCGGCAAGGTGCTCCGGGAGGATGTCCTGGACGCCGGCAAGGTCTGCAATTGTGCGGGCAATCTTGATGATGCGGGTGTATGCGCGGGCGCTGAGCCCCTGGCGGTCGATTATCTTTTCAAGAAGGTCTTTACAGGGGGCCGATAAAGGGCAGAACTCCTCCAACTGCGCCCCGCTCATTTCTGCATTGGTGTAGATCCCAAGCCCCTCGAAGCGCTGGAGTTGAATTTCCCTGGCACGGACGACCCTTGCCGCCACGGCATCTGAGGCCTCCGCCTTCTTCCCTGCAATAAGCGCCTGAGTCTCAACCGGATGCATCCACAGTTGAATGTCTATCCTGTCCATAATGGGGCCACTCAGTTTGGAAAGGTACGCGTTACGGACCGTAGGGGTGCAGGTGCAGCGGTCTCCCTCCCCGTAATAGCCGCACGGGCAGGGATTGGACGCCGCCACAAGCATGAAGGACGCCGGATACTCAATCTTTGCCTTGAGGCGGGAAATGCACACTTTCCGGTCTTCCAGCGGCCCGCGGAGCGCCTCCAGGATGGACTTTGGCGCCTCGCAGAATTCGTCAAGGAAAAGGATCCCGCCGGTAGCCAGGGACACCTCACCGGGAAGGATGTTGTCCCCGCTTCCGCCGCCAAGAAGTGCCGCCTTGGAGGCCGATATATGCGGCGCCCGGAACGGCCTTGACCGAAGGAGCCCGAGGCCCCCGGAAGACGTCCCCGCCACGGAGTAGATCTTTGACGTGGTGGCGCTTTCCTCCAGGGTCATCGGCGGCAGGATTCCCGCCATAGCCTTGGCCAGGGACGTTTTTCCGCTGCCCGGAGCACCGACCAGAAGCACGTTGTGCTGGCCGGCCGCGGCCACTTCAACGCCTCTGCGCGCCGCATCCTGGCCAATTATCTCGGAGAAATCCATATACCTCTTTGCCGGATTCAGCGCCCTTTCCCGGGCCTCCCTGTACGCCTCCGTATTCCATATGAGAAGGTCCTGCGCCGGAACGCCCGAAAGGATCCGGAGCACGTCCTCAAGCGTTTTCACCCCGTAAATCTCCGTTCCGGCGTAGTCCACGGCCTCAAGCGCGGCCGCTTCCGGAAGGATGCACCCCCTGAACCCCATTTCCATAGCCAGTTCCACCATAGGGAGGGACCCGCTCACATACCTCACGCTTCCGTCCAGCCCCAACTCTCCCATAATGAGGTATTTGCCAAGAAGGGGCATATCCCTCTGGCCGGAGGCCGCCACTATCCCAAGCGCAATGGGGATGTCGTAGCCGCTGCCCTGCTTGTGCATATCGGCCGGGGCCAGATTTATCACAATTTTCTTTCCCGGAACGTGGAATCCAAGCGCCTGGAGGGCCGTCACGGTGCGTAGCAGGCTCTCCTTGACGGCGGCATCGGCCAGCCCTACAAGGTGCAGGCCCACGCCAAGGGTGATGTTGATCTCAACATTGACCGGCACGGCCTTTATGCCGATAATCTTAGCGGAATAAATATTTACAAGCATTACTCGATAATCTTTAAGGATGTGAAATAACCGTTGAAATCAATGGGGACAAGGCGTCCGTCCAGAAACAGCCGGTGCTTCCTCCCGGAGGTGTCGGAAAGCGCCGCCGCGAAGGTGCCGCCGCGGAAATCGGCACAGGCGGAACTGCGGATCTTAAGGTACAGGCTGTCTTCCCGGGCCGATACTATCTCTCCGCCTATATCGGCCATACTGATCCTGCCGTCACTGCCGGTGATGAAATACGCCAGGCGGTCGCCGTCGGCGTATATGTCCGGAACGCCCCGGGAACTTATCACCTGATGGCGGATTCCGTCCCTGGAACGTATCCAGTGCCGGATAAGGGTTCCGAACAGGGAATACCCCTTCACCATCATCTCTCCTTCAATGTCTATGAGTTTGCACTGGTGTATCTCCTCCCCGGCGCCAACCCCCAGGGAGTGGACGCTGTCGCCTATGACAAGGCAAAGGCTGGAAGGTGGCTCCGCGCGCCTTTCGCTGCGGTATACCGTTCCGTCCCTCACGCGTATGTCGTAGATGGCCCCGCCGCCGTTTGGGGTGACTACGGCAATTTCATCGGCCCCGTTCATAATATGGTATTCCGTTGTGACGGCGTCGCCCTTCCGGATGGTGATGCCGTACGCGAAGTGAGTGCCGCCGGGGCCCGTCTCCATCTGGCCGAAGATGGTCCCTGCGCCGGAGGAGAACACCTCTTCTCCGTTCACCCTGTAGCACAGGCCGCCCCCGGAACGCTGCCCAAGGGTACGTATGGTGTCGTTTTCGATGAGAAAGCCCTTCAGCAGTTCCTCCTCCGGGATGGTGAGCCGGTGCCTGCCGTCGCAGTAGACGGCGGTCTCTCCGTTTGCGGCAACATCGGTCCACAGGTGGCCGTCGATGATGCGTATGCGATCCGGGTCCGGCAGCGCCCCCATCGGGCAAGCGGCAACCTCCACGCTGTCGCGGAAAAGCACGGCCTCCGCGCCGCGGAAGTCCCCGTCCTTCCAGGAAGCCCATTCCGGGAAACGCAGGGCGGCGATGTAGATGCCCTTCCCGGCCGGGACATTCCAGGCCGATGAATCCGCCGCAGCCCGCTGCCCGCCTCCATAGGTGCGCGGGCCCCGGACGAAACTTCGGGGCACTATGTCGATAAGAGGTATTTTAGCGCAGGAAAGAAAGGCGGCTGCGACCGCCAGGGAAATGACGATTCTCCTCATGGCTCACAACATTTTGGCGTACAATGTCGCCAGTTGCGGGCTTAAAAGCAAGAATCACAAAAAAAGTTTTTACGTTTCACGTGATTAGGGACGAAAAAGCGTATATAGGGACGAACCGCTGCCGCTCATCGCGCAATACAACGCCCCCTTCGCATAAAGATCCGCCTTAATTGCGGCAAGTTCCGGGTATTTTTTGAACACCGTTTCCTCAAAATCGTTCCTCAGTTCCTCCTTCCAGGTGGAGGGATCCTGACGCAGGATTTCCGCCAGGGGTTTTTCCGGAATGCGGGGTACTATCCCGCGGTAGGCATCGGCCGTGGATACCGATATCCCCTCCGGAACCACCACCTCCAGCCTGAGGTTCCCAAGGTCCAGCGGGAACGGCTCCAGGATTTCCCCGCGGCCGGAACCCATCATGGGCTTATTATATATAAAGAAGGCGCAGTCGCTGCCAAGACGGGCGGCGTAACCGGCAAGGGCCTCATCCGAAAGCCCCAGTCCGGCAAGTTCCGATATCATCCTGAGGGCAAATGCTGCATCGGCCGATCCCCCTCCAAGGCCCGCACCCACCGGGTTTGTCTTCTCAAGGAAGATCTTCATAGGGGGGAGTTTGTGCTCTTCGGCCAGGATTGCGTACGCCTTGGCCGTAAGGTCCTTCAGGGGATCCCAGTCCACGCCTTCGCGGCGCGCTATTGTGATCATCAGTTTCCCGTCCGGGGAGATGGCCTGGGCAAGGTTGCCGTACTTTTCCTGCAGCCCGGCAATGGTGCGGCTGTAGTCCTCTCCGGTAATTATTTCAAGGGTATCGGTAAGGCCGAAGTAGGGGACGAACAGCGTCTCAAGGTCATGGAAGCCGTCCGGGCGCTTTCTCAGGACGTTCAGTCCCAGGTTGATTTTGACGTTGGGATGGGTGATCATGCTCTAATCCTCCCACGTTACGTTTCTTGATCCATCCGGCTGCACGGTAATATGCACTTTCAGGGTTTCTTCCGGCAGTAGTTCCTCTATATTCTCGGGCCACTCCATAAGACACAGGCAGCCGCTGTCCAGGTAATCATACAGGCCAAGGTCCAGGGCCTCTGTGAGGCGGTTTATTCTGTAAAAGTCAAAGTGAAATACGGGCTCACCGCTTGCCGCACGGTATTCATTCAGAATTGCAAATGTAGGGGAACTCACGGCGTCTTCCCTTACTCCAAGGGCATGGCAGACAGCCGTGGTAAACGTGGTTTTACCGGCGCCCATCGGCGCATAGAACGCAATGAGCCGGTTGCCTCCGATCTCTGAAAGGAATTGTTCTGCCGCCGCCGGCAGCTGCTCAAGGCCGTGTATTGCAATGGAGTGTTTCACGTGCGCAAAGATACGCAAAAAAACTTGTTTTGGGAATCATCGGCCATCTAATCCCGTCGCAGGTGGTGGGGCAGAATGTCGCAGGTCCGGGGGCAGAACGTCGCAGGTCCTGGTGCTAACCGTCGCAGGTCTGCGTTTTTGGCGTCACCTGCGACGCAAATCGGCCACAGGAGACAAAAAGTGTCGCAGGTCCGACTGTTTTTGCAGACCTGCGACGTTTCTTCGTGTCACCTGCGACGTTTCTTCGTGTCACCTGCGACATTTCCTTCGGTCACCTGCGACAGTTACTGCCACCTGCGACGCCTAATAACTGCCGATAGAGAATCTGAGGCCGCCTTCCATCATGAAGCGGACGGGATGGACGGGAAGACCGTTAATGTCCGCGCCGCTCACGCGTGTGAAGTAGTAGCGGGCGGTGGGGTTGAGGTAGATGCCAAGCCGGGGAGTGATCATGTACTCCGCGCCGGCGCCGATACCTGCCGACCACTGGAACGAGGTGTCCTTCTTCTGCCAGGGAATGGGCTTGTTGCCGTGGATTGTGAAGTTGTTGGCAAGGAGGTAATCCATTTCTCCGCCGGCAAGGACGTGCACCCTCCAGCGGGGGCTGCGGACTATGTCAAAGTAGAAGTTTACGGGAACGCCGATCCAGTGCTGCATATTGTCTACGGGCACTTGGGTGAGCACATAGCCGTTGTCTGCGAAGTCTGCGGCGAATGAGCGGCTGATGTTGAGGTAGTTCACTCCTGTGCCGATGGCCCATCTGGGCGCGAAGTTCCATTTTACGCCAAGGCCCACGGAGAACGGGAACCCGGGTTTGTCGGAATCGGGATTGGGATTGAACACTCCTTCCTGCGGCGCTGCGGCCGGGGCGGCGCTGCGGCGGCTAAGGAACGGAGCCTTGGAACTTGCCTGGAAATTACCGGCGGCGGTAAGGGAGATGTCCCTGCCCGGAAGCGGTTTTGCCTCCCAGGCCAGTTCATTGAGAAGGGTGTTGTCGTCCACCTTTGCCACATAAGAACTCTTTGGCGGCATTGCAAGGCGGGAAGAAAGCTTCTGAAGGGGCGCCGGGTTAATGGCTGCGTTTGGCACGGCCTCCAGGGAAGCTTCCTCCCGTAAAGCAACGGGCGCAGCGGATTTCCTTACCGGGGCCTGTGAGGCCGATTGTGGCGTCACAATGCCTCCGGAAAGGGAATTGTCCAGCCTTGCCGCAAGCGGGGAAGCAGGCGTAAATTCTTCTAACCTATAACCTTGATTGGGACGCCACAGGAAAACGCCCACCGCTACCGCGGCTGCCGCAGCAAATGCCATGGCTCCCCACATCCATGCGGGTACAATGCGTTTCTTTGCGTCCAGTCCTGCCGCTACCGCACTCCAAACGCCGGGGGAAACGGGTTCCTCAGCGTTATAGAGTATATCTCTTATGTCCTGATCTCTCATTTTCTCTTACTAATCATTTCCTGCAACTGGAGCCTGGCCCGCTGAAGTTTTGAGCGGGAAGTGGCTTCCGAGCATCCCAGGGTGGCGCCAATCTCCTTGTGGGAATAGCCTTCCACCACATACATATTGAAAACTGTCCTGGCATCTGCGGGAAGGCGGGCTATCAGATCCATAAGTTCCTTGTAGCCCATCTTCTGGAGCGGGGTGGCCTCTTCCGTGGAGAGGGACCGCGCCTCCTCAATGTCTCCGGACAATCCCAGGGCGTCTGTTTTCCTGAGATGCATCAGTGCAGTGTTTACAAAGATCCTTCTGGCCCAGCCTTCAAATGATCCGGAACCGTTGTAACTTTCCAGTTTTGTGAAAAGCGTTACAAAACCCTCCTGGAGCACATCCTCTGCGTCTTCACGGTTACCCATATAACGCATGCACACGGCCATCATCTTTGGTGCCAGGGTGTCAAAGAGACGTTTCTGGGCATCTCTTTTTCCATCCTTGCAGGCGGCTGCCAGTTCCTCAAGGGAGCAGCGTCCGCCAGGGGATTCTTCATCCCCCGTCCAAGTAATAAGATGCAGTTTTACCCAAAAACGTTTCAAAAGGTGCGGATTTTGTTACACAAAAATGAGAAAAATGCAGTAATTTTGCAAGGATGAAAAAAGTATTCGTTCTGGCACTTGCCATTTTGGCCCTTCTGCTCCCCCTCCGGGCGCAAACCGTGGAGTCCAATCTGGTAGACGCCGTTTCCCTATATTCCAACGGTCAGTATGCAAAGGCCCAGCGCATTTTGCAAACCCTCAGCGTAGCCTCTCCGGAGAGCGACGCAGTATGGTATTACCTGGCCCAGACGCAACTCAGGCTCAATGATATGCAGGGCGCTGAGGCCTCCCTTGAAAAGGCCGTGGCGCTGGACAGCACTAACTTCTGGTACAGGCGCACCCTTGCCCGCCTTTATCTAGCGCAGGGGAATAAGGCCGATGGAAAAGCCCTCTATGAATCCCTCGTGAAGGATTTCCCGGAGAATCAGTCCCTCCCCTATGAACTTTTGGAGGTATATCTCACGGAAAAGGACTTTGACAAGGCGCTAGGCGCCCTTGAGGAGATAGAACACCAGAGGGGGATGTCGGAGGAAGTTGCCACCACCCGCCACGACATCTACCAGGCTATGGGCCGCCCTGACCTTGCCGTAGAGGCCCTGGAGGCCTTCAACAAGGATTATTCGTCGCCGCATATCCTCTCCATGCTGGGGGATGCATATCTGGCCGATTTCAAGGACTCCCTTGCCCGCGCCCGCTTCACCGAGGCCCTGGAACTTGACAGTTCCTACATCCCCGCCACAATGGGCATGAGCGAGGTATACAGGCATCAGAGGCAGTATCCGGAGTATTTCAGGACGCTCCGTCCCTTCTTCACGTCGCCGGACATCCCCGCCCAGTCAAAGAGTATGTATATCGGCAATATGACAAGAAGCATTGACCCCAAGGTGCTCCAGGCCCACAGGCCCAGTTTTGACTCCCTTGCCGTCCTTGCCGTGGAGCATTCCCAGGCCGATTCCACCCTCTACACCACGGTTGGCTCCTACTTCTTCTCCACCGGAAGGCGGGATGAGGGGGAGAATTACTTCCGCCTTGCCGCCCTGGCCTTCCCGGAGAGCGTTCCCGTTACGGCTACATATATCCAGGTGCTGTCCCTCCAGCAGAAATGGGAGGCTATGAGGGACGCTTCCCTTGACGCCTTCAACCGCTTCTCAGAACTTGGCTTTATGGATTACGCCAATATGGCAAACTATCAACTGGAGGACTACGACGCTATAATCGGCAACTGCCGATACCTTATAAAGAATTATCCAAAGGACAATAAAGTCCTTCTTGCTTCGTGGTCCCAACTTGGGGACGCATATCACTCCAAAGGCAATTCCAAGGAGGCCTACAAGGCCTATGACAAGGCCCTGAAGATAGACCCCAATTACGCTCCGGTTCTCAACAACTACGCCTACTACCTCTCGGAGGAAGGCAGGAAACTGAAAAAGGCGTACACTATGTCCAAGAAGACAATTGAGGCCGAGCCGGACAATGCTACCTATCTTGATACCTTCGCCTGGATCCTCCACCTTCAGGGGAAGGACCTTGAGGCAAAGCCTTTCTTCAAGCACGCTATGCTCTACGGCGGCAAGGACAGCCCCGTAATCCTCAGGCATTACGCAAAGGTGCTTGAGATCCTTGGAGAGAATGATTCGGCCAAGGTTTACCTCAATATGGCAAAACGTCTGGAACAATGAGAAGGCTCCTTATAATAATAATGGCGCTTGCCCTTGCCCTGCCGCTCCAGGCCCAGAAATCCAGTTCCATGAAGAAACTGGAGAGCCAGAGGGCGCAACTTGAGAAGGAGATTGCAATACTGAACCGCCAACTTAAGGAGAATTCATCGGCCCGGGAAAAGGAACTCACAAACCTTACGCTGGTAAGGAGCAAGATCCAGGCGCGGGAGAAACTCATTGCGGCGTCGGATCAGACCCTCCGCATCCTGGACGATTCCATCCGCACCTGCCGGAAGGATATTGAGAAACTCCAGGCCCGTCACGACACCCTTTCAAAGTATTATTCACGTCTTGTCAGGAGCACCTACAAGAACCGCGACAGCCGTATGTGGTATATGTATGTGCTGGCCAGTGAATCCATCGGCCAGGGGTTCAGGCGCTTTGGATATCTCCGTTCCCTTGCATCGGAGATGGGCGCGCAGGCAACGCGCATACGCGAGACATCGGCCGCCCTGGAGGTGGAAAAGGAGCGTCTGGAAGGGCTCAGGGCTAAGGAGGCCGAAACCAGGAAGCAGATAGCCAGTGAACGTACCAAACTTCGCGGGGAGGAGGATGAGAGTAACCGCCTTGTCCAGAAACTTGGCTCTGACCGCAAGAAATACCAGCAGCAGTTATCGGCCAAGAACAGGCAGAAGGAGGAACTCAATAAGAAGATTGCCGATTTAATCCGCAAGGAGAGTCAGAAGCAGAAAGGCGGCGGCTCAGGCAAGGCCGGCAAGAAGACCTCCACGGCCATTGACACCAAACTCTCCAATGAATTCGCCTCCAATAAAGGCCGATTACCATGGCCGGTTGAAGGCGCAATAGTGGAGCGCTTTGGGAAGCACAAGCACCCCGTGTACCAGAACGTGGACCTCCCGCAGAATAACGGTGTAACCCTGGCCGTCAAGCGCGGCACCCAGGCCAAGGCCGTCTTCAACGGCACCGTCACCCAGATTGTGGTTCTGCCCGGCTACAACCAGTGCGTGCTGGTGAATCACGGCGCGTATTACACCCTCTATTCCAAACTTGCAACTGTAGCCGTGAAGCCCGGAGACAAGGTCAAGACCGGCCAGGTTGTGGGCATTGTGGACACCATCGGCGGGGAGGACCTTTTCCACTTCGAACTCTGGCATGACACCACCCCCCAGAACCCGGAAAACTGGCTCCGGGACTAGGGTGTTGATAACTTCCCTCAAAAAGAAACACAAAAGTTATTGTTTAGAATAATTCTAAATTAGAAACTTTTATAATTGCCTGTTAATCAACAAATTAACAGGCTTTTTTGCGCGCTGTTGATAACTTTTTTCAGAAAAATCGTTGTAAATACAAAAACCTTGATATAACTTTGTCTCCAGTCCGACCTAACCAACAGATCACAGAAATATAAACGCAATATGGTAAAACGTGTACTAAAGCGCGATGGACGTCGCGTCGAATTTAACAACCAGAAGATTGTCGCCGCCATCCTCAAGGCAATGGATGTAACGGAGAACGGAGAAGATATTGTGCTGGCTGCCCAGATTGCCCACGATATCTCCCTTCTGCCCAAGGAGGAGATGACCGTTGAGGAAATCCAGGATGTAGTGGAGAGCCACCTCATGAACAGCCCCCGCCAGGAGGTTGCCCAGGAGTATATCCGCTACCGTAACAAACGTAACCTTGCCCGCAAGGCCAAGACCAACGAGATTTTTGAGACCATCATCCAGGCCCAGGCCAACGACATCACCCGTGAGAACGCCAACATGAATGCCGATACCCCGGCTGGCATGATGATGAAGTTCGCCTCCGAGGCCACCAAGAGTTATGTGGACGAGTGCCTCCTCTCAGACCCCGTCCGTGAGGCAGTTGCAGGTAACTATATCCACATCCATGACAAGGACTACTATCCCACAAAGTCCCTCACCTGCATCCAGCACCCCCTGGACGTAATCCTGGAGCACGGTCTCAAGGCCGGCCACGGTGAGTCCCGTCCCGCAAAGCGCATTGAAACCGCCGCAGTTCTGGCCTGTATCTCCATGGAAACCGTCCAGAACGAGATGCACGGAGGCCAGGCCATCCCCGCCTTCGACTTCTACCTTGCTCCCTTCGTCCGCAAAACCTTCGAGGAAGAGATTGACAAGGTTTGCGCCATTATGAATGCCGATTATGAAGACCTCAAGACCGCCAAGATAGACGATTACCTGAAGCGTGACCTCACCGGCCTTCAGGGCCGTGAACGCGCTCTCCAGCACGCCGTGAACCAGACCGTGGGCCGCGTACACCAGGCAATGGAGGCGTTCGTTCACAACATGAACACAATCCACAGCCGTGGCGGTAACCAGGTTGTGTTCTCCTCCATCAACTACGGAACTGATACATCGGCAGAAGGCCGCTGCATCATCCGTGAAATCCTCAACACCACCTATGAGGGTGTGGGTAACGGCAGCACCGCCATCTTCCCCATCCAGATCTGGAAGAAGAAGAGGGGCGTAAGTTATCTGCCGGAGGACCCTAACTATGACCTCTACAAGTTCGCCTGCAAGGTATCGGCCCGCCGTTTCTTCCCCAACTTCCTCAACCTGGACGCCTCCTACAACCAGGACGACGCCTGGAAGGCCGATGACCCCAAGCGCTATATCCACGAGGTAGCAACCATGGGCTGCCGCACCCGCGTGTACGCCAATGCCTTCGGCCCCAAGACTTCCATCGGCCGCGGAAACCTCTCCTTCACCACCATCAATATCGTGAAACTCGCAATTGAAGCAATGAGGGAGGAGCCCGAGAAAGAAGCCCGTATCCAGAAGTTCTTCCAGAAGGTTGACTGGGCCCTTGACATTGCCGCCCGCCAGCTCAATGAGCGCTTCGATTTCCAGAAGACCGCCCTCAAGAAGCAGTTCCCTCTGCTTATGAACGGCCTCTGGATGGGTTCAGAGAAACTTGACTCTGAGGATACCATAGAGAAAGTCATCAACCAGGGTACCCTTTCAATAGGCTTTATCGGCCTAGCCGAAACCCTTATCGCACTTATCGGCAAGCATCACGGAGAAAGCGAAGAAGCCCAGGAACTGGGTCTCAGGATCATCTCCCATATGGCCGACAGAGTGAAAGGCTACACTGAAATCTACAAGCACAACTTCACCTTCTTCGCAACTCCCGCAGAAGGCCTTGCCGGAAAGTTCACCAAGAGGGACAAGAAGACCTTCGGCATCATCCCCGGTATCACAGACAAGGATTACTACACCAACTCCAGCCACGTTCCCGTGTACTATCACTGCACACCTGAACACAAGGCAAAGATAGAGGGCCCTTACCACAAGTATGAGAACGCCGGCCACATCTTCTACGTGGAGATTGACGGTGACGCCACTCACAACCCGGAGGCAATCATGCAGATTGTGGACCTCATGGATAAGTACGACATAGGTTACGGCTCCGTGAACCACAACCGCAACCGCTGCCTTGACTGCGGCTATGAGAACGCAGAGAAGGACCTCCATGAGTGCCCCCACTGCCACGGTCACCACATTGACACCCTCCAGCGCATTACCGGTTACCTTGTAGGTACCACAGACCGCTGGAATGCCGGTAAATTGGCAGAACTCCACGACCGCGTGATTCACGAATAAGGCTGCCGTTTTACTTAAACTATTGAAATACAGGTAATTATGAATTTTGCTCCGGGCGTTTTTGCCTGGAGCAAATTTGCCAAAAGGCTATAAATCAATCATTTAGCAATTACAGTGAAAATCAGGGTACTTGACATATTGCATCAGACCATGGCCGACGGCCCCGGGTTCCGCACTGCCATTTACTGCGCCGGGTGCAAGCACGGCTGCAAGGGGTGCCACAATCCCCAGAGTTGGGACTTCAAGGCAGGAAAGTGGATGGAAGTAGATGAACTTTTGGAGATTATAAAGGCCGATTCAATGTCCAACGTGACCTTCTCCGGCGGGGATCCTATGTACCAGGCTCCGGCGTTCACGGAACTTGCCCGCCGCATCAAGGAAGAAACCGGGAAGACCATCTGGTGCTGGACCGGTTTCACGCTTGAGGAAGTTGAGGCCGATCCCACGATGGCCGCAATGCTTCCTTACTTGGACGTCCTTGTGGACGGCCCGTTCATCCTTGAGCAGAGGGACACTGACCTCCTTTTCCGCGGCAGCCCCAATCAGCGTATAATCTATCTACACGGAGAGCCCCCGGTGGACAACATCCCCGGCACCGTGGAACTTGAGCCGCTGAGGTAGCCGCTGGAGCGTAACGCGCTGATTCTGCGCTGATTACATAACCACGGGTGCACCTGCAGGTGCGCCCGTGGTTTATCAAGTGGCTGAATCTCAGCCGTTTATGTGCCAGGGCTAGAAACTCAGAACCACTCCGGTGCCGTACTGGCCGGCGCCGAAGCGGATGTTTGCGCTGTAATTGCTGTGATTGTACTCTGTGGCAATCCAGTCCAGGCGCTTTTTGCCGATGATCTGAAGCGGAATACCAACGCTGAGGCAGATGTCACCTGCCGCAAGGAGAGTGGCTCCGGCGGCAAAGCCCAGTACGGCAAGAGCAGCCTTGTCGTCATAACCCTTGACTACTTTCTGGCCGTTCTGTGTCTCATAGGTAACGTGGCCGTTCTCGATGGCATAAACAGTAGCGACAGAACCTGCGATGGTGCCCACCAGGCCGACGCCTGCAGTTGCGGCACCCACGATTGTGAGGATCTTACCGGTTTTGTACTGCTTGCAGGCCCCTGCATAGGTCTGGTTGTAGACGTCCTCACCGATCAGTAGGAAAACTTCCTGGTCGGTAAGGGTGTGACCGTTCTCATCCTCAAGGCCAGCGCGGTGCTGGCTGAGGGTGCCGGGCCGATACTGCGCGTTTGCCGTAATGCCGGAAGCAATGAATGCCACGGCCGCAATAGCCAGAACGATGATCTTTTTCATCCTGCTTAAAGATTAGCGTTGTCCTTTTTCCAGTCTGCTACGGCGGGAACGATGCCGAGGGAAACAATCTCATCCCTCATCTTCACGAGGTGCTCATAGGAGGCGTCAAGTGCGGCCATTTCCTCTGCGGTACCCTGGGGAGCGGTGAAGTGGCAGCCGGTGGCGTCAATTACGGTGGGCATTGCCATCATCACGTTCTTGTACTTGCCTTCGTTCACATAGGTGCCGGCGGGCCAGTAGAACTTGTCTCCGCCCATTGCGGCCTCGATCATCTTTACGGCCTGATATGCAGGGCTCTGGAAGGAACTGCGGCCACGGAGTTTGATGATATTGGAACCGCCCTGGATGGTATTGTGCTTGATTTCGGCAAATCTTTCGGCCGATAGAGGAAGTTCAGACAGGGGCTTTCCGTCAATCTTCACCTGGCTTGCGAACACTGCCATTGCCTCACCGTGACCACCATAGGTGTGGGCGCCGGTAACCTTGTACTGAGGTACGCCGAATTCCTGTGCAAGGGCCTCCTGCAGACGGGTGCTGTCAAGGGCTGCGAGGGAAGTGAGCTGTGAGGGCTTAAGGCCGGAGTGGATGAGGGCCGTGAGAGCGGTAACGTCTGCCGGGTTGAAGATAACCACCACAAACTTGGCGTCAGGGCAGTACTTCTTGATGTTGTCGCCAAACTCTGCGGCAATCTGGCAGTTGCCCTTGAGGAGGTCCTCACGGGTCATACCCTCTTTACGGGGTGCTCCACCGGAAGAGATGATGTATTTTGCGTCCTTGAAGGCCTCTGCGGGATCGATGGTGGCGGTGAAGTTCACGCCCTCGAATGCGCAGTGGTCCATTTCTGCCAGGACACCCTTGAGGCCGGGCTCAAAGATATCGTAGAGGCAGATGTTTGAAGAAAGACCAAGGCAAGCAGCGGTCTGGGCCATATTTGAGCCGATCATACCTGCTGCGCCAACAATAAGGAGTTTTTCGTCAGTGAGAAATTTCATGATATTTTCTGTTTACGTTATTTCAATTGCAGCCACAAAGATACTAATTTCCGCGCAAAAAGTGTTTGAATTCATAAAAATGATTATCTTTGCGGTTGAATTTGTAACAATTAGTATGGAGCCTCCCAGTCCGGTCACATCCAGCCAGTTGAAGGTCGTCGGTTCAGACGATCCTTCCCCACGATTGTCCACCACATTTAACTGAGAAACCTGATACCCTCCCCAAAAAGAGTATCGGGCGCTTCCTTATTGTTGTTCAGAACACTTTGTAATGGCACTTTATTTAAAGAAGGAACTTGAAAACGAAGCCACCATCGGCGTGTGGCAGATCACAGAAACCGAGGATGAGCTGGTAAAACTTGCCGCCACCCCCACCGACGAGATGGAAGAAATCTCGTTCATAAAGAGCGAATCCCTCCGCAAGCAGCGCCTTGCGGTGAGGGCCCTCCTCAACACCCTGTTTGACGAAAAGGTATACCTGAGCCACCACGACAACGGCAAGCCCTACCTTGAGAACAACCCCACAAATATCTCCATAACCCATACTGAGAAGTACGTGGCCGTAATCCTCCACGAGGACCAGGACTGCGGCATAGATGTTGAGTCCCTGGACCGTGACTTCTCCGCCGTGGAGAAAAAGGCCCTTAGCGAGGACGAGATAGATGACCTTCCGGATGAGAAACGCAATGAGCAACTTGCCATCTACTGGTGCGCCAAGGAAGCCATCTTCAAACTCCTGAGCCTCTACAGCGTAGACTTCGCTGAGCAGATTGAGGTAGACCGCTTCCGTTACCGCGGTGAAGGTGAACTTGAAGCCACCTTCGTGGACAAAGACGACGACGAGCAGGAATTCAACCTTGAATACATGACCTTCGACCGCCACGTCCTTGTGTGGGTGGTGGGAGACTGATGAAAAAGTTAATCCATATAGCGCTCCTTATCCTTCTTACGAGTGGGAGCGCTTTTGCGCAATATATACCTCAATCTATGACGTTTTCTGGGGGAAGACTACGTGACGAAGTCGGTGAACGGTTGACTGATGAAGATATCCTTTTTGCTGTTGGGGAATCTATCTATTACGATACTTACGTTGGATCCTGCAGCCAAATTAATGTGGGAAGAGGCTTGACAATTGCAGGAGGCGCTTTAGCTATTCTTGGCACTGCAGGATTAATCAACGGGAATATATTTTACAACATCGAAGATATAGATCCCACATCAGGAATAAAGCCCAAAAAATCTGCCGGAATGGTATTAATAGGCATAGGGGGTAGTTTTATCTATGTTGGAGCACATCTATTTAGCATAGGCATTCCTCTTTGGATTACTGGTACCCAACGTCTCAAATGGGTGGCGAAAGACTATAATAGTCGTAATACGTCTACAATCTCATCCCTCCGCTTCGGCGCCGGCCAGTACGGCACCGGAATGGTTCTGAGTTTCTAGGCCTGGAGGGCAGCGAAACCGTCACAGGTGACGCCAAAAACGCAGACCTGCGACGGTTCTGCCAAGGACCTGCGACGTATTGTGCCCTGACCTGCGACGCCACCCCCCTTGGACCTGCGACAAATGGCCGCCCGGATCAGCCATCCCAATAAATGGGGATTGACGGAAAACGCAATACGCCGTATCTTTGCGGCGGTAATTATTATATATGATACTTTCAGACCTTAAGACCGGAGAAAAGGCGGTGATTGTGCGTGTGCACGGTCACGGCAGTTTCCGTAAACGTCTTATAGAAATGGGTTTCATCAAAGGGAAGGAAGTGAGAGTTATCCTCAACGCCCCCCTGAAGGACCCTATCGAATATGAAATAATCGGCTATAAAGTCTCTCTCCGGAGAGAGGAAGCACGTCTTATAGAAGTGGTAACGGAGGAGGAAGCCAGGGAGGCGCTGGTAAGCGATGAGCACCTTCAGGGACTTCCGGCCGATATGGAAGAGCCCCGGCGCCTGGGAGAAGCCATGGCCCATGTTGCCGAGGAACGTCACCACTCTATCCGTGTTGCGCTTGTGGGCAATCCTAACTGCGGAAAAACTTCACTATTCAACATTGCCTCCGGAAGCCACGAGCACGTAGGCAATTACTCAGGTGTGACGGTGGACGCCAAGGAAGGCCATTTCAAGTTTCGGGATTATGAAATAACCTTGGTGGACCTGCCCGGCACCTACTCCCTCAGCGCCTACTCTCCGGAGGAACTTTATGTCCGAAAAAACCTGCTGGAAACTACCCCCGACGTTGTCGTGAATGTGGTTGACGCCTCAAACATTGAGCGTAACCTCTACCTCACTACCCAACTCATAGACATGAACCTTCGGGTTGTGATGGCCCTCAATATGTACGACGAACTTGAGCATAAGGGGGATAAACTGGACACTACCCAACTTGGCTACCTCCTTGGTATGCCCGTCTGCCCCACGGTTTCCCGTGACGGCCGCGGCATCCCGGAACTCTTTGACACAGTCATAAAGATATATGAAGGGGCCGATGACCGCCTTGCCCGCCACATCCACATCAACCACGGCGCGGAGATAGAAAAGAGCATAAAGAGAGTCCAGAGGCACATAGCATATAACGAGGAACTGAAGGCCACCTACTCCACCAGATACCTTACAATAAAATACCTGGAAGGGGACAAGGAGGTTGAGCGCCTTCTTTCCACAAAGCCGAATATAGGGGATATCTCAGACGCCAGGGCCGATGAAATGGAGCGCGTGGAAGGCATCGTGGGTACCAATATGGAAAGCGCCATTGTGGATGCAAAGTACGCCTTCATCCAGGGCGCCCTTGCCGAGACCTATCAGAAATATCAGGAAGAAAGGCCCCGCCGCACCATCACGGACAGGATAGACGCAATTGTCACCAACCAGTGGGCGGCATTCCCCATTTTCCTGGTGCTGCTGTGGTTTGTTTTCTGGGCAACATTCACTATCGGCCAGTATCCTATGGACTGGATAGAGGCCGGGGTGGGCTGGCTTGGGAACGCCGTCGGCTCTCTTATGGCCGATGGCTGGCTCAAGGACCTTGTGGTAGACGGCTGCATCGCGGGCGTAGGAAGCGTCCTTGTGTTCCTTCCCAACATCATGATCCTGTACTTTTTCATTTCCATAATGGAGGACAGCGGCTATATGGCCCGCGCGGCATTCATCGTGGATAAACTGATGCACAGGATCGGCCTTCACGGAAAGAGTTTCATCCCCATGGTAATGGGTTTCGGCTGCAACGTGCCGGCAATTATGGCTACACGCAGTATCGAGAGCCGGAAGTCCCGCCTTGTTACTATGGCCATAATTCCATTTATGTCCTGCGCGGGCCGATTACCGATTTTCGTCCTATTCGCAGGCGCTTTCTTCCCCGGAAGCCCCGCCACGGCGCTTCTTGGAATATACCTTCTGGGCATAGTTCTGGCCATATTATCGGCCCTTGTAATAGGAAAATTCGTCAAGGACGACGACCTCCCGTTTGTGATGGAACTGCCGCCATACCGTATGCCCACCTGGAAAGCCACCTGGCGCCACACCTGGGAAAAGGGCAAGCAGTACCTTGAGAAGATGGCCACCACCATCCTCATCTTCTCCGTTGCAATCTGGTTCCTGGGTTACTTCCCGCGTCACGCGGACCATACGGCCGCATACCAGCAGGAGCACTCGTATATCGGCATGGTAGGTAAGGCCATCGAGCCTGCCATGGAACCGCTTGGCTTCAACTGGAAGATGGATGTTGGCCTTCTTGCCGGCGTTGGCGCCAAGGAACTTGTCATAAGCACCCTCGGCGTTATGTATGCTCAGGACGGTGAGGAATACGAGGGGATGGGCGACGAGGACGATACCGCCCTTCAGGCAGCCCTCAAAGCCACGGTTCCCACCGCCGCTGCCCTTGCCTTTATGGTGTTTGTGCTGCTGTACTTCCCGTGCATTGCCACCTTCGTGGCCCTGAAGAACGAGACCGGCTCCTGGCGCTGGGCCATCCTCCTGTGCCTCTACACCATCCTTGTGGCCTGGATCTGCGCCTTCGCGGCCTTCCGTATCGGCCTTCTCATCTGGCCGGTGTAGGTTTTCCGCAGCATTGTAATGCCGATGCGGTGGAGCTTAATACGCTAATTATCAATCATTTATACGGTTCTTTGGGATTACTGGTAATCCCAAAGAGTTTTGCAAGTGGTTGTATGTCAGTTACTTAGCTCCCACCATAGAGTTCTAATTCTTCCGGTTTATCAGGCTTACTACTACCTTTACCATTGTAGACATCTCGTCAGTATGGCTTTCCGCAATCATAAGTGTTATAGCCACAAGAGAGGCGTCTGATATACGCTTTGTGCCATTGGGCCGATACAATATTCCATTATTCTGCATAAACCATAGGAAAAGAGTAGCGGCTATCCTCTTGTTTCCATCTACGAAAGAATGATTCTTCACCACAAGATAGAGTATCATTGCGGCTTTTTCCTCTATACTGGGATAGAGGTCTTTTCCGTTCCAGGTCTGATATATTTGGCCGATACTGCTATGGAATGAAGAATCTTTTTCAACGCCAAATAAATTACTTCTTCCTATCTTTGATTTCAAGTTGTGGACAACCTCCATCGCATTTTCATATGTTGCGTGAAAGCGCTCCGGTGTGGTAGTGTCTGCTATCTTTAAACTTTGGTAATCATAGGCGTCCAGGGTATCAAGGGCGTATGTGTAGTCCCGTATAACGTCAAACAGGTCTGTTACTTGGTCTGATGAAAGAAGAAGTTCCTTGTTAAAGACGTTTTCCAGAAGATTAAGTGCTTGCTTCAAATCGGCATATTTTTGCTCGGACACAATGTTTCGATTAATTGCGTATCCTTTAAGCATATATTGCTTTATAATGCCTGTGGCCCAAATCCTGAAGTTGGTGGCCATAATGGAGTTAACTCGGTAGCCGACAGAAATAATCACATCTAAATTGTAGTATTGAACAGGCCTGTCTGAAAAAGCAATTTGCATTTTTTGCAAAGTGCTTTCTCTTGATAGTTCGCCACACTTGTAAACATTTCGTATGTGTCTTGAAATGTCTGACACGTCTTTGCCAAATAACGTTGCAATTGCTTTTTGAGTTGCCCATATGGTCTCGTGGTTTGGATCAACCATCGCTTCCATTTTGACCAGTCCATCATTAGACTGATAGATAATAATGTCATTTCTTTCTTCCATAATAATCAGATATTGGTTAACAAGTTTATTTTTGGCACAAGATAAGGAATGTCTATGACGGCGGTGGAACTCAACGCGCTTATTATCAATTACTTACATGGTTGTATGGGATTACCGGTAATCCCAAAGAGTTCTGCAAATGACTATATATCAGCAACTTAGCCTCCACTACCCACCGAGAACCGCTAATGGGACCTCCATCGATGCCACTGTAAAGAACATTTACAACTGCGGCGGTTTTCTTTACACTTTTACAATTCTGATTCCGGGTGTAATCGTCTGGAAATCAGTTATATGCGCTTTAAGGCACGGGAGTTGCGTTTGCGTGTGCTGGAATAATTGTGTAAATTCGTAAACCGTTATGGCTTCAAAGAAGGGCAAAATACTGATTGTGGACGACAACGCCGGCATCCGCCAGGCGCTGAAGATACTTCTTCCCGTGCATTTTGCAGAGGTGGAAACGCTGCCGTCGCCGGTAACTCTGGTATCAACGCTGGAACGCTTCCGTCCGGACGTGGTGCTTCTGGATATGAATTTCAACACGTCCATCAACACCGGCAACGAAGGCCTCTACTGGGCCGGGGAAATCAAGAAGATGGTCCCGGAAGTGGAGGTGGTGCTGTTTACCGCTTATGCCGATATCCAGTTGGCGGTGGAAGGGATGAAGCGTGGCGCGTTTGACTTCATCGTGAAGCCGTGGGACAATGAGAAACTCATTGAGGTGCTCACGGCTGCCCGTGACAAGGCCCGGAAGGCGATGGGAAGAGATGCCCGATCGGAGTCGGGCATGACGGGAGCCGTCACCCCCGACCTGATCGGGGGTCCTATGTTCTGGGGCTCCTCCAGGCCCATGGCCGCCATCCGTAAGACTGTCGAAAAGATTGCGCCAACTGACGCCACGGTCCTTATTACCGGCGAAAACGGCACCGGCAAGGACGTGCTGGCCCGTGAAATCCACGCCAGGAGCCTCCGAAGCGGGAAACCGATGGTGGCCGTGGACGCCGGAGCCATCACGGAAACGCTCTTTGAAAGCGAACTCTTCGGCCACGTCAAAGGCGCTTTCACCGACGCCCACACGGACCACGTGGGTAAGTTTGAGCAGGCCGATGGCGGGACTCTGTTCCTGGATGAAATAGGCAATATTCCGCTGCATCTGCAGGCGAAACTCCTTAGGGCCATTCAGAACCGGAGCATAGTGCGGGTGGGCGGCAATGAGTCCAAGCCCATCAACATCCGGCTTATCTGCGCTACAAATATGGATCTGGAACAACTGGTCCGTGAAGGCCGATTCCGCGAGGACCTTTATTACCGCATCAATACCGTTCACATTGCCCTGCCGGCGCTCAGGGAGCGGAAAGAAGACATTGTCCCGCTGGCGCAACTTTTCCTTGAGAGGTTCGCCCAGAAGTACCATCGGCCGCTTTCCGGGCTGGATGAATCGGCCAAAACCGTGCTTGAGAGTGGCCGCTGGAGCGGGAATATCCGTGAACTGCAGAATGTGATTGAGAAGGCGGTGATTCTTTCGGACGGGACGGTCCTTACCGCAAAGGATTTAGATGCCCGATCGGGGTCGGGCATGACCCCCGGCTTTGGCCCCGACGTCATTCCCGGCCTGACCGGGAATCTCCTTCACAATGCCCAGGAGGAAGAGCGGCTGGTACGTAAGGCAATGGAGCGCACGGACGGCAACATCTCCGCCGCAGCCAAGATGCTGGGCGTGAGCAGGCCCACACTCTATGCAAAACTTAAGAAATACGGCCTGTGACATTTACCATCTGGCATATCGTTGGAGTAGCCGTCATCGCAGCAATCATTGCGGCGGTGATAGCTTCCATACGCACCAGACGGAAGGACATAAAGAAGGTGGCCTATATGATGGACGCCCTGGAGGACGGGGAACTGAATTTCCGTTTCCAGGAGAAAAACCAGTTCAACCGTACTCTCAACCGTATCAGGACCATCTTCGAGAAGCAGCGCCAGGCCCACGAGCAGGATTCCTGGACAAAACTCATCCGCGTGCTCACCCATGAGATTATGAATACGGTGTCGCCAATCGCATCGCTGTCCGACGCCCTTTCAAAGTCCATGGATGAGAACGGACACAGCGAACTGGATGTAAGGGCAGGCCTTGACACCATCAGCGATTCATCAAAGAATCTCATCAAGTTTGTGGAAACGTACCGGCAACTCTCCGGTGTGGCAAAACCTGTGAGGAAGGCCATCGACTTAAGGGAATTGATGGAAGGCGTCATCTCTTTGAACGGTGAATTCGCTGCCAGTTGCGGCGCTTCCTGCGTCTATCGGCCGGAGGAGGATGACCTTATGATTTATGCCGATGAAGGCCAAATCTCCCAGATTCTCATTAACCTCATCAAGAATGCCCTTCAGGCGGGCGCGAAGCACATTGACATAACCGCAAAGATGGGCCGCGAAGACGATGTTATTGTGGAGGTGGCTAACGACGGCGAACCCATTCCACCGGCAGCCCAGGAGCAGATTTTCATCCCGTTCTACACCACCAAGAAGGAAGGCTCCGGAATCGGCCTTTCCCTGGCCCGCCAGATTATGCGGCACCACAACGGCAGCATTGAACTCCTCCGCAGCGATGCCTCCGGAACGGTCTTCCAACTCCGGTTCCGGTAGTATCCACTGTAAAGAAAAGTGTAAAGGGAGTGTAAAGTTTTACAGGCTTTACACTCCCTGCATTTTTGTGTGTTTGCTGTAAATCAATTAGTTAACGCATTTGGCACGGCGGGTGCTTATGTTTGGTACGGTTAAACATAAGTATTGATATGAAAAACCTTTTCATTAAGTGTGTAGTTACAGCCCTGGCGCTTGCTGAGACAGTCAGCGCCAGCGGCCAGACTACAATGAACCTCAACGATTGCATGCGTTACGCCATCTCCAATTCCACAAAGGTGCGGATCCAGGAGGCGGCTATCGGCGACGCCCAGATTGCCCGGCGGGATGCGGCGCTCACGCTTTTCACCCCGCAGATTACGGCGCAGACATACGCCTACTACAACTTCGGCCGAAGCATCGACCCCCAGACCAATACGTACTTTAATACTACGTCGTTCCATAACAATTACGGCGTGAGTGCAGGATACGACCTTTTCGACGGCTTCAAGGCGGTAAACAATTACAAGATTTCCAAGACGGGAATGCTCATCGCGGACTCCCAGGAGAAGCAGGTTGAGGCCGATATCTGCCTGGCCGTGATGGAGGCTTACTACAACGTAGTCTATTACAAACGCCTCTGTGACGTGTATGAGGAGCAGGTTGCCGCTGCAGAGCAGGCTCTGGCCAAAGCCAAGAGGCAGGAAGAACTGGGCCAGAAAGGCCATGCAGACGTAATCCAGATGGAAGCCGACCTGGCCGATCGCCAGTATGACCTTACCAACACTTTCAATAAGTATCTGGACCAGAAAATGACCCTCTCGGACCTTATGTTCTGGCCGATGGATGAGGAACTGGTCATTGACACTTCTATGCCGGTGTGGCAGATTGAGCCGGTGGCCACAGAGTCAGTTGTTGACTTTGCCCTGGAGCATAATCCCGGTGTCCGGATTGCCAGTTGGAAGGAACTCAACGCCAAGCGTGAACTGAGCACAGCCAAATGGCAGGTGCTTCCTTCAATCGGCCTTTATGCCGGCTGGAATACCAGTTATTATACCTATCAGGGAGCGGCTACAAGCCCGTTCTGGAATCAGTTCAGAAACAATGGCGGCGAGTACGTGGAGGTGTCACTGCAGATTCCCATCTGGAACCGCCTGGCCAAGGCTTCCGCCATTTCCAAGAAGCGGAATGCGCTTCAAAAGGCCACGGCCGAACTGGACCAGAAGCGCCGGGATGTGGAATCAGAGGTGAGAAGGGCTGTCCAGGACCGTGACGGATCGGCTATCGCCTATCAGCAGGCGCAGAGAAAGGCAGAAGTGCAAGCCGAGGCCTACACCCTGAACCTCAAGAAACTGGAGCAGGGCCTCATCTCCCCGCTGGAGTTTCAAACGGCCAACAACAACTACCTCAAGGCCCAGGCCGATGAGATGAACTCCCTGTTCAAGTACCTCATCAAGCAGGCGGTAGTCAGATATTACAATGGTGTCGAATACGTAAATCAGTAATAAACTATGGATAAGATCATCGAGAAGAAAACCGGTTGGCGCGTGGCGTTCACCAAAAAGGCCCTGCCCTGGTGGCTGGGAGCGCTGCTGCTGGTGTTTGTGATTTACCTTATTGCAAGGCCCAACAACAAGACCCTGCGTGTTGATAAGGACACCGTGACCATTTCAACGGCGGTCAAGGGAGAGTTCAACGACTATATCCGCATCGGCGGAAGGGTTCAGCCGATGACAACCATCCAGTTGAGCCCGCAGGAGGGCGGCATCGTAGAGAAGATCCTCATTGAGGAAGGCTCCCCGGTAAAGGCCGGCGACGCGATCCTCATCCTGAATAACGACAACCTGGATCTGCAAATCCTGAACTCCGAGGCCGAACTGGCGGAGAAGGAAAACATCCTGAGAAACACCCAGATCCAGATGGAACAGCAGAAACTGGACGTGCGCCAGAATGTGCTGGAATATGGGACCAATGTGGAGCGCCTGCGCCGCGCCTACGAGCAGCAGAAGGCCCTCTATGAGGACAAACTTATCGCCAAAGAGGAATACCTCAAGGCCGAAGAGGACTACCAGCTGGCCCTGCAGAAGTACAATCTGATGACCGAGCGTTCCCGTCAGGACAGCCTATACAGAGGAACCCAGATTGACCGCATGGAAGAGAGTCTGGAGAATATGCAACTGAATATGTCGATGATCCGTAGGCGCAAGAGCAACCTGATTGTGAAAGCGCCCATCGATGGAGAACTCGGCCTGCTGGATGTGGTCCTGGGCCAGAGCATCGCCGCCGGCACCAAGATCGGCCAGATCAATTCTGTTGGCACGTACAAAGTTGAGGCCCAGATAGATGAGCACTACATTGACCGAGTGGTCGCAGGCCTGGAGGCCACCTTCGAGCGCCAGGGCGAGACATACTCCACCGTTATCCGCAAGGTTTACCCGGAGGTCCGTGACGGCAAATTCAAGGCCGATTTCAAGTTCGATGGTGAGCAGCCGGACAACATCCGCAGCGGCCAAACCTACTACCTCAATCTCCAGCTGGGCCAGCCGGAGGAGGCCGTCATCATCCCCAGAGGCACCTTCTACCAGAAGACCGGCGGAAAATGGATCTACGTTGTTAACAAAGACGGCAGCAAGGCCGTCAAACGTGAAATCCGCATCGGTCGCCAGAACCCGCAGTACTACGAAGTGCTGGAAGGCCTGGAGCCCGGCGAAAAGGTCATTACCTCTGGGTATGAAACTTACGGTGATAGTGATGTGTTAGTGTTTTAAGCGATGAAGATATTCAGAAAGACGGGCGTTTCGACGCTGATTAACATCCTGGGTATGAGCGTGGCGTTTGCCGCTGCGATGATCCTGATGGTGCAGGTGAAGTGGGATGCAACTTACGACAAGAACTTTAAAGGGCACGAGCAAGTGTTCCGGATGGAGAACAATTGGTTGGATAACGGGCTTTTCAACACGGGATTCTCCCGGCCCATTATCGAACTGATCCGGACGGCCAGCCCGAATCTGGAGGCCGTTGGGACCCTGCAAGATATAGGGCAGCAGGTCTTTTACAAAGAAAGTGACAAGGAGTCAGCCATAACCATTCCTTCCGTGCAGGTGGACAGTGCTTTGCTCTCCGTTTTCCCCTTCGAATGGGTGGAAGGCTCGGCGAAGGAATTCACTACCAGAGGAACTGCCATTCTCAATGAGGCCTTTGCCGAGATGATTTTTGGTGAAGAGAGCGCCATTGGCAAATTGCTTTTGATGGATGACAGCTACCAATGCCGCATCGTTGGAGTCTTCAAAAACTCGCCCCGCAATTATAGCATGCACTATGGCATCATTTTGAATATGGGAGACTGGCTCTTGCACGATGGAAACGAATGGTCTTTTATCGCTTATTTAAAACTGAATGATCCCTCTCAAGTTCGGGAAACTGAATCCGCCATTTTGGATGTACTGGAGCCGGATTTATTTGCAGGATCCTCCGATGAAGAGATTGCGAAATATCGCAATGGATTCCGCATCAGCAACCTGCACGACGCCCACTTTGAACGTGACGTTCGCGCAGGTATTGCCAGTGCAAATAAGTCCATCATGATCACGCTGGCGGCCATTGCCATCCTGCTAATTCTCATTGCTATCATCAACTTTATCAATTTCGCCTTCGCAGAGATTCCGTTCCGGATTAAAAACATCAATACCAGGAAAGTCCTGGGCGAAGGGCGAGGTTCGCTCATCGGCAGGCAACTGCTGAATGCAGGACTTATAGCGCTTGTGGCTTTTGGCCTTGCCTGCCTGATTGTTCACGTGGTGTCAGGAACGTCCTGGGCATCGTACGTATCGAATTCCCTTGCCCTGAAGGATAATACCGGCATTCTTGCCATTACGCTGGGTATAGCGCTTCTTTCTGCCGTTGCGGCGGGAATTGCACCTGCGTTGTATTCTACTTCTCAGCCTGCCGCATTGGTGCTGAAAGGCTCATACGGGACCAGCGTGAAAGGCCGAAGCCTCCGCAATGCCCTGGTAGCCCTGCAATTCATCCTTTCGTTTGTGTTCATATTGATGGCTCTGTATGTGAATGTCCAGACCAAGTTTATGGCAGGTAAGGATATGGGATTCTCGCAAGAGAATATCCTTCAGGTGTGGTGCGGCCAGCATGCCGGTGGGGCGCACGATGCAGTGCATGACAAACTGCTTCAGAACCCGTCCATCGTGGATGTGACCTTTGCCGATAACCTGATTGTATCCGACCATAAGATGGGTTGGGGTCGTACCGGAGATGACGGAAAGCAGGTGTTTATGGAAGTGCTTCCGGTTACGGACGACTTTGTGAGATTCTTCGGTCTGCAAATAGTGGACGGACGGGATTTCCAGGAGTCCGATAATCAGAGCCGTACCGGGTGCTTCATCGCCAACGAAACTTTTATCCATAGTTTTCCTCAGTATCACGTGGGCAGTTTCATGGGCGGTCATGTAGATGATACGGAGATTGTGGGCATCGTGAAGGACTTCAATTTCAAGAGCCTGAAGCATCCGATGGGACCGCTGGTGCTCTATAACTGGGGGAAGACACAATGGAGGAATTTCAGTGTGATGTACGTAAAAACAGCTCCCGGCGCCAGTTTTAAGGAGGTTTCGGACTATATCAAGGAGGTCGTCTGTACGTATGACCCTACCCGTCAACCGGACCAAGTGAACGTGCGTCATCTGGACGAATGGATTGAGAATATGTACCAGAGCGAGCAGTCGCTCGGGAAACTCATCACCATCGCCTCCTTCGTGGCGCTGCTAATCGCCATCATCGGTATCATCGGCCTGGTGTTCTTTGAAACGCAGTTCCTGAAGAAGGAGATTGCCGTACGGCGAGTCAACGGCGCTACTGTGGGGAGCATCCTGAAGATGATTAATAAGAAGTATCTGGTGATGGCTGGAGTCAGCTTCGCTGTAGCCGCTCCATTCGCGTACTGGATTATGTCGGTATGGCGCAAGGGCTTTGCCTACCAGGCACCCATCCCCGTGTGGATATTCCTGGTGGCGCTGTTGCTGGTAGCGGCGATTACCATGGCAGTGGTGACGCTCCAGAGTTGGAGGGCGGCAAATGCCAATCCGGTTGAATCATTAAAGAACGAATAGAATAAACAAATTAAATATCAAACAATTATGATTACTGTTAGCAATCTTTGCAAAGTCTTCCGTACGGAAGAGATCGAGACCACGGCTCTCAATGGTGTTTCATTCGAAATCAAGGACGGCGAGTTTGTCGCCATCATGGGCCCTTCGGGCTGCGGCAAATCGACGCTCCTGAACATCCTGGGCCTGCTGGACAATCCGACGAGCGGCAGCTACAAGCTGCTGGATACGGAGGTGGCGAACCTCAAGGAAAAGGAGCGCACGAAGTTCCGCAAGGGAAACATCGGCTTTGTGTTCCAGAGCTTCAACCTCATCGATGAGCTCAACGTGTATGAGAACATCGAGCTGCCTCTGCGCTACCTGAACATCAGCGCCGCTGAGCGCAAGCAGAAGGTCACGGACATCATGAAGCGGATGGCCATCAGCCACCGCGCGAACCATTTCCCGCAGCAACTCTCAGGCGGCCAGCAGCAGCGCGTGGCCATTGCCCGTGCCGTCGTCGCCGGCCCGAAACTGATCCTCGCGGATGAGCCCACCGGTAACCTCGATTCCAAGAACGGCAAGGAAGTGATGGACCTCCTAAAGGAACTCAATGCCGAAGGCACGACGATCGTGATGGTGACGCACAGCCAGAAAGACGCAGCCCAGGCACAGCGGACGATTGACCTGTTTGACGGTCAGATTGTGAGCGATGTCAAGAATGAGCTGTAAAAAGATGCCCGGTCGGGGCCGGGCATGACGTTGAGATATGGGAAAGCCCCTTGCAGATCCTTTTCATTTAGAGTGTAGTTAGAAAACAAATCATACAAGGGGCCTACCCTTTTGGTAGTGCAAAGATATGAAGAAAAACTCAGATATTCTAATCAAGGTCCTGTCCCTGGGTGTGGGATTGGCTGTGGGCATCGTGCTCATTGCCAAGGTGTTCTTCGAACTGAGTTACGACAGTTTCTACAAGGACATCGACAGGGTCTACACCATTAATACCTGGTACTCGCACCAAGGAGAGGAGAAAGATTATGGCCAGGTGAGCGGCGCTGTTGCCGTGGGCTTTATGGATGAAGTGCCAGGCGTTGAG
>ONOQ01000062.1 GCA_900319485.1 uncultured Bacteroidales bacterium
GTGAGGAACCACCTCTTCCCATTCCGAACAGAGAAGTTAAGCTCACCATCGCCGATGGTACTGCCCCACCAGGTGGGAGAGTAGGTAGCTGCGGTTCTTCGAAGGCCTTGACATCGAAAGATGCCAAGGCCTTTTTGTTTTATATCCATTCTATGTCGGAAAGATCTAGTTCGTTGCCGGGGAGGCCCCAGATGGGGGAGTAAAAGAACTTGTAGCCTTTGAGCTCAGAAGGAATCCTGTTAAGGAAGGAAAGGCGGGGAGAGCCGTAGTCTCCGGAACTGCCGTACAGAGTCATAGTCTTTGATGCATCGTCCTTATTGTACCAGCCGCCTCCGTGCACCTTCACATAGCCCTTCACAAGGTCCTTGTGCTGGAATACCATTCCATACACAAAAGTGCCCGTGAGAGGGGTTTTGGGGTCCGATACCAGTATGAATTTAGGATGCATAGGAAAAAACTTACGCGCTAAGGTACAAAAAAATTAAGTAGTTTCCCCGAAAAATGGTATATTTGTAAGGATAAACCCTAACCTTAACCGTATGCTGATCGTACTGAAACTCCTGGGCTCAATCGCCCTTCTCATATTCGGAATGAAGGTAATGAGTGAGGCCCTCCAGAAAATGGCCGGTCCCCAACTCCGTCACCTGCTTGGCTCAATGACCAAAAACCGCTTCTCAGGCGTGGCTACCGGTGCCCTTGTCACCGTAGCCGTACAGTCATCGGCCGCAACAACCGTTATGACGGTGTCCTTCGTCAATGCCGCGCTCCTTACCCTGAGCCAGGCAATTTCCGTAATTATGGGCGCCAATATAGGCACCACGCTCAGCGCCTGGATTATGTCGGCCGGTTTCTCGTTCAACATCACAAACGTTGTATGGCCGGCCTTTGTTGTGGGTATCATCCTCATCCAACTTGGAAAGCACAGGTATGTGGGTGATTTCCTCTTCGGCCTTTCCTTCCTCCTCTTTGCCCTGGGTATGCTCAAGGCTACGGGAGTGGAGATGGATCTTGCCAGCAAACCCGCCGTGGTGGACTTCTTTGCAAGTTTCCAGACCAATTACGGCACCATCCTCCTGTTCCTTCTCATAGGAACTATCCTCACGGCTATGGTCCAGAGTTCGGCCGCCCTTATGGCCATCACAATGGTGCTCTGCGCCACCGGAGCCATCACCATATATCAGGGTATCGCCCTTGTTATGGGTGAGAATATCGGCACCACCGTCACCGCAAACCTTGCGGCAATGAGCGCAAACACGCAGGCACGGCGCACGGCTATGGCGCACCTCCTTTTCAACGTATTCGGCGTCATCTGGGTGCTCATATTCTTCTTCCCGTTCGTGAGGATGGTCTGTAGCATAGTTGGAATGGATCCCACTGCGGCGGAGCAGAGTCCCACCCAACTTTCCTTTGCCCTTGCAACCTTCCACACCTGCTTCAACGTCATAAATACGGCGGTTCTCATCTGGTTCATTCCCCAGATTGAGAAACTGGTGTGCCTTATCATCAAGCCCAAGAAAACAGACGATGAAGATGAATTCCGCCTGCAGTATATCCGCAGCGGTATTATGAAAACTCCTGAACTTTCCGTTTTCCAGGCCCAGAAGGAGATTGCAGTGTTTGGAGAGAAGATGCAGCGTATGTTCGGCCTTGTGAAGGAACTTTATGTGACGGCCGATGATAAAGCCTTCGACGCCCTCTTCGAGCGTATCAAGAAGGGAGAGGAAATGAGCGACCAGATGGAGAACGAGATCGGTAAATACCTTGGTGAGGTAGGAGACGCCCACCTTTCAGATGAAACCAAGGCCAAGATCCGCGGGATGCTCCGTTCCATCAGTGAACTGGAATCCCTTGGCGACAGCAACTTCAACCTTGCCCGCATCCTAAAGCGCAAGCGTGACCAGAAAATCACCTTCAACAACCAGTTGGAAGCCGGCGTGCAGGAGATGTTCTCCCTCATAGACACCGCCCTCAACCGTATGAACCTTGCCCTTGGCGGCCACAAGGAAGATATAAGCATAGATTACTGTATGGAAGCGGAGAAAAACATCAACGCCTGCCGCAACCGTCTCAAGCAGATGAACGTTGAGAAACTGGATCACGGCGCATACAGTTACGACGAAGGCAATATCTTCAGCGACCTAATAGGGGAGTGCGAGCAAACCGGAGACTACATTATCAACGTGGCGGAGTCAAGGCTTGGACCTTCTCCCACCAAAAATGCACCTGAAGCATAAATGTTGGAACTTATTCTACTGGCCCTTGCGCTGGCTATGGACTGTTTCACGGTCTCTGTAGTTTGCGGGGTCATCACTGGGAAATACAAAGCCGGGCTGATGATGCGCCTGGCTTTTCTCTTTGGGTTTTTCCAGGCCCTGATGCCGTTCATAGGCTGGCTCCTCACAAGCCGGTTCGCCGCTTATCTGGAGGCCGTAGACCACTGGATAGCGTTCGGCCTTCTGGCCGTGATAGGCATAGAGATGATTGCCGATGCCTTCAAGAAGGAGGAGGACAAGACCATAGATCCTTACGGGCTCAAATCCCAACTTCTCCTTGCCGTTGCAACCAGCATAGACGCCCTTGCAATAGGCATAAGTTTCGCGTGCACGGGCTATAATGAGGTGTCGCAGTTGTGGGTTCCGCTGGCTCTTATCGGGGCCGCATCCTTTGTGATGAGCCTCATAGGATTTGCCCTTGGAGTGCGCTTTGGAGACGCCGTTACCCGCAAGGTGAAACCGGAAATCCTGGGAGGCGTGATCCTCATTGGGATTGGCATTAAAATTCTTATAGAACATCTTGGATAACAATAATATGAGAAGATTATCTAAAGCATTCCTTATAGTGTCGCTGATGGTTACGGCCTGCACCGCAACCTATGACGACAGCGCCATCAGAAAGGACATCGCAGACCTTCAGAAAAGGATGGAGGAAGTGGAAAAGCGCCTTGACTCCATCAACCAGGACATTTCCGGCCTTAAGGAAATTGTGACGGCCCTTGAGAAGGGAAATAAACTCCTTTCCGTCAATGAAATCACCCTGGACGGGGAAACCTTCTGGGAACTGGTTTTCAGTGACGGCAATACCATCAGTATCCATAACGGCAAAGACGGCAAAGACGGAAAAGACGGTAAGGACGGGGCCGATGGAAAGGACGGTGAGAACGGAAAAGACGGAGAAAACGGAAAGGATGGCAAAGACGGAGAAAACGGCCAGGACGGGCATTCTCCCGTCATAGGCGTGAAGCAGTTCACGGACGGCCTCTGGTACTGGACCCTTGACGGGGAGTGGCTCCTTGACGGCAACGGCAACAAGGTGAGGGCCTCCGGAGTGGACGGCAAAGACGGAGAAGACGGTAAGGACGGGGCCGATGGCCAGAACGGACAGGATGGTCAGAACGGCACCAATGGAACCAATGGCAAGGACGGCAATACGCCGCTCCTCAAAATAGAGGGAGGCTTCTGGTGGGTGTCATATGACAACGGCGCCATCTGGAAAAAACTCTATGAGTATTCCAGCGCGGATCCCGTGGACGAAGGCCCCGTGGAAGATATTGACTCCACTTCCAGCAGCCAGTACGTGATTATAAAACTAAGAAACGGAGAGACCATCAACGTTCCCCGCTTTGTGCAGTTGACTATATCCTTTGGGAAGGAAGAGATAGTCCTTGTTACTCCCGGCTCCAGCATAGAAATCCCTTACACCATCACGGGAGGCTCCGATTCCAACGTTGTGAAGGCATTCGGCCAGGGCGGCTGGATTGCCTCCGTAACGCCTTCAGACGCTTATTCCGGCGTAATTACGGTTACGGCTCCTGAGACCATTGTGAGCACGGAAATAATAGTCCTTGCTTCCGACGGCGCAGGTTACACCGCCCTTGCATCCATCAACTGTGTGAAGGGAGAAATCCGCATAGCCTCGGAATCGGCCCACGTTGTGGCAGCGGGCGGAAGCGTTGAGATTCCCCTTGAAACAAACCTTGAGGATTTCACCGTGGAAACCGATGCTCCCTGGATACATTACGTTGAAACAAAGGCTTTCAAGGCAAAGACTGTAACGCTTAATGTGGATGCAAACATCGCAGAGGAACGCTATGCAAGCGTACTTTTCAAAAACGCCGGAACCCTTGTCTCAAGCGTCATCATCCTTCAGGACGCCAAGGGCCTTCCCCAGGCTTTCGGGATATGGACGGCGGCCGATGAACCCCTCTACGCCTATACCCCCGGGGTATCCCAGATGAATAAGTACGAGGTAGCGGGGGAGGCCTGGTTCCGTTTTGTGGAACCGGCGTCGCTCCTGGTGAAGGAGATAGGCCCCATTCCTTCGGAGCCTGTCCTTGACGGGGTTTTCACCGCCACCTTCGCAACAATCATCGCAGGAGAAACCCAGTCCTCGGAGGAACTGCAGTTCAGGGTGAGGCAGACGGGGGAGGAGAAACTCATCCTCTCCTCTTCCTCCGACACTGTCTTCTATGTAATAAGGTTTTAGGCTATGAGAAAGGTAATCGCATCCATTTCGCTTTTATTTGCAGTATCGGCCATAGCCCTTGCAATCCCCGCGCGCCCCGGTTCCCGCAACGTAAGGCAGCCGGACGGCACCACCATCACACTCACTCTCCACGGAGACGAATACTGCCACTGGGTGACTGACGCAAACGGCACCATAGTGGAAAAAGGGGAGGACGGCTTCTGGCGTCCTTCCGGAAAAACCGTCCCCCAGCACAGGACAGCCCTTGGAAGAAGAAACATCGGCCTGAGGGCAAAGTGGTCTTCCTATGACACTGCCCCTGAAACCAACTTTGGCGACAGGAAAATCCTTGCCATCCTTGTGAATTTCACGGATTCAACGTTTGTGATAGATGACCCCAGAACCCGTTTTGACAACCTCCTGAACCAGCCCGGGTACTCTGAAAACGGCGGTCACGGCTCCGTGAGGGACTACTACATAGAGAATTCCAGGGGGCTTTACCGTCCGCAGTTTGACGTTTACGGCCCCGTGAACCTCACTCATTCATCGGCCTATTATGACCAGACATCATCCGTTGCCGCCGCCCTCAAGGAGGCCTGCGCGCAACTTGACGACGATGTGAATTTTGCCGATTACGACACCGACAGCGACGGCAGGATAGATATGATCCTTCTCTATTACGCCGGCCACAACGAGGCCGAAGGAGCGGGGGAAGAGTCCATCTGGCCCCATCAGTCAACCGGCACAGGATCCTTCGACGGAGTGAATATAGGCAATTACTTCTGCACGTCGGAACTTTCCGGGGCCGATGGAAAGAATATGTGCGGAATAGGCACCACCACCCACGAATTTGCCCATTCCCTTGGCCTTCCTGACTTCTACGACACAGATTATGAGAAAAACGGCGGATATAACGGCGCTACCAACTGGTTTGACGTTATGTGCAACGGTTCTTATCTGGACAGCGGCAAATGCCCGCCGTATTTCAGCGCCACAGAGCGCAATATGCTGGGCTGGATGCCTGATCTTGAGGTACTGTCGGAATCCGGAGCCATCACGCTTGCCCCGGTTCAGGAAAATGCCGCATATAAGGTTCTCACTGAAAATGAAGGGGAGTATTTTGTTCTTGAAGCAAGAAGCAGCGAAGGATGGGACTCCGCCCTGCCGGATAACGGCCTTCTTGTGTACCACGTGGACAAGTCCCAGAACACTGTAGGCGGCAATACAGCAGCCTACCTGTGGGAGTCCACCAACAGGATAAATGCATTCTTCGGGCATCCCTGCTACTACGTGATGACAGATACCGGAGGGCTTCCTGAAGTGGGTCAGTGGCGGAATATGTGTCTTGGCGGTATGTATGCGGGGAACAGCCTTTCCATAAACAACTGGGCTTCAGATCCCATTGGACTGGAGATCAGGGAAGCCGCCTTCTCCAACGGAAATATGGTTTTCCAGGCGGTATTTTCCGGCAGCAAGTTCTTCGGCGGACTGGTGAGGGATACCTCCGGGCTGCCCCTGGAGGGGGTTCAGGTGGTGCTTTCAAAATCGGCCTATCCCTTTGCCGGAGCGCCTTCGCTTCTTCCCACGGACCTTGTCACAACTACGGACTATAACGGAGAATACAGTTTTGACGTGTCGTCTCTCACCGCAAAGGATTATGTCATTTCCTTCAGGAAGGATGGCTACATCACGTTTACGGAGAACGTCAGTTTCACGGAGCCTTTCCAGTGCCATTACGTCACAATGTTCGCAGAGGGCGAAGGTGCCCACGCAGACCTCTATAAAGTGAATTCCTCCGGCTCCCTTACCTACGGCGGGCTTGGAGCCGGGAGTTTTGCCGTCGCAATGCGTTATACCGCCGATGAAATCGCCCAGGGCGGTTACGCGGGCGCCAGGATCAATTCCATTGAGATGGCGGTATCTGAATGTACTTTCTCGGAGGCATATCTCCTTGTGTACTTCGGCGCGGAGAAGGCGCTGAATGCAAAGGTTGAGATCACAAAGTTCAACGCCATCGCAAGTTATGACATATCCTCCTATGACATTGTGATTCCGGAAGGGAAGGACGTGTACATAGGCTACGGCCTTACGGATGTAATTTCCGGAGAATATCCTTTCTATATGAGGGCTAACGGCGGCACGTCTTCCGGCGGCAACTTCGCAAGGAAAAACTTCAATACCGGCAGTCCAAGTGCCTGGAAGACTCCCTGGGCCCAGTACGACTTTATGATTTATGCCGATATAGAGTTCCCGGCGCCCGCGGAGACCGTGGCCAGCCACGACGTAGCGTTCGTGGGGCTGGAAGAAGGCGTTCCCGTAGCAGTTCCGTCGGCCGGAAAAACCCTTAAGGAAACCATCTGGTACCTTGACGGGGCCGCCGTGGACACGCCTCCTGCAGTTTCTTCCCTGAGTTCAGGACTGCACACATACAAGGCCGTGATGCACTACTTTGACGGCACCTCGGAAACCGTCTGGTTTGACGTTTCCGGGGAGTAAAAAATCAATGCAGTTTATGCGTTACCGTGCCATCATATCCCTTTTGCTGCTAAGCCTTCTGGCAGGGTGCGGCAAGGTGCCTTCAAATGCGAAGGCGTCCCTGGAACTGACGGTGCTTATCGGCACGGATGGCTACGGAGACGGCAGTTATAACGACACCATGCTGGAGGGCATCCTGGGCTTCTGCAAGGACCATCCGGATGTAAACCTGAGCCTCCAGCAGCCGGAAAGCGTTGCCGATGCAGGGAAACGGCTGGACGCGTGGCTGGCGAAGGAGGGGAGCGGGGACCGCGCCCTTATCCTTGCAAGCAACACGTACGAGGATATCCTTCGGGGAAAATCGGCCCCCAAAAACGGCCGCGTGCTCATCCTGGAAACAGATGACGTTTTTCCGGGGCATTCCTCCTACATCATCCGCCGCTACGGCGCCTCGTGGCTCTGCGGAGCCATGTCCCGCTCTTTCACGGGCGTCATCTTCAAGGCCATGGACGGCAACGACATGATTGAAGAGAGTGCCCGCGGCTTTTCAGACGGACACAGCGCGGTTTCTGACCAGAAAGTGTACACCTGGACGCTGGCAAATGGCCCCGAAGGCTTTGCAATGAGGGACAGCACGTACCGCTATGTTTACAAGAATACTGAGGAGTTTTACGAGTCCGAAGAATTCTTTGGCGATCTTCTGTTCTTCCCGCTTCTTGGCGGGTCTCTGCCAGGCCTTTTTGACTATAGCCGGTACAACGGCTTCATCCATATTGCCGGGATGGACGTGGACTGTACGGCCTACAATCCCGTTGTTGTGCCTTACTCCCTGTGCGTGAACAATCATCTTGCCCTTAAGATGTATCTGGAGGACTGGCTTGCCGGAAAACCCTGGCCGGAGCATCAGCAGTTCGGGCTGGAAAGCGAATACATTCAGGTTGTTCCAAACAAACAGTTCGATTTTGATGGCCAGGATATGGCCGCCCTGTATGAAGAGTATTATTCCCGGGCCGTAGAAAAGGAGAAAGAGTATGAGGCTGAATAAACTAAGCACAGGCATATTGGCCTTCCTTCTTCTCTCCTGCAGCGGCTCCGGAGTCCCGCAGGAGAATCAGGCAGTGAAATCCTACAAAGTGGCGGTGGTGTTGCCGTCATCTGAGAAGGATGAACTCTCAAAGATAGTCGACTGGGCGCAGGAAACAATCAAAAACGCCCAGAAAGGGCTGGAGAGCCGGATAGAACTGGAACTGGAGTGGATAGACGAGGACTCTTCTGATATGCCCCGGGAAATTGCCCGAGTCACCCACGACAATTCCTATGCGGCGGTTATCGGCCCGCGGTACAGCCGTAACGCCCGCGTCATTGCCAAGGAAAGCCTTTCCTACCGTATGCCCGTACTGATGCCTTCCGTCACTTCCACGGAATTCCAGCGCATCTATGCGGGAAGCAATATGGGTGAGCCCAATGTATTCTGCCTGGCAGAAAATGATATGGCGCAGTGCCAGGCCATGCTCTCCAAGGCCCGCGCCAACAACTATGCCCGCATATCGCTCATTTCCAGGGACGGAAAGGAGGACGACTACGCCGCATCCTTCCAGCAGTTCTACGCCTATATGGCCCGTGAGATGGATATGGAGGTGGAGGAGACTTATTTCTATTCCAACAAGGGAGAACTTGAAGGGGCCATTAAAAAGGCAGTTGAGATAGAAGAGGATGCGCCCTTTCCCGGTGTGCTCTTCTTTGTCCCTTCATCGGCCCGGGACTTGCTGGATTTTGACGAGGCCATCAAGTTGAATGAGGACAGCCAATACCTTTCCATCGTATGCACGGATATGGCCTACGACCTGTCCCTGGAGGGGAAACTGAAGAACTACAACTATGTGGGCACGGCCCTCTCCTCCAGGCCCGGAGAGGGATTTGACGTTGCCTGGAAAAGCCGCTACGGGACGGTTCTTCCCGGCGGCTACGCGCAGCTGTATGACTGCTTCTATCTTGTGGCCCTGGCTGCGGCCGTGGTGGAAGAAGGCGGCGCGGCATCGGTGAGGGAAGCCATTGTGAATCTCACATCCGGAGACAAGGCTTCCACTCCCATCTATCCCTGGACTCCTTCAGGGATGCGTGATGCCTTCCGGGCGGCAAGGGAAGGGGATTACGGGCGCATTACAGGCGTTTCCGGTCCGCTTGAGTTTGAGAGCCAGACGCATATCTGCCAGCTTGGAACAACCTACAGCACCTGGATATATACTGAAGGGAAATTTGTTGAGACCGGGCGTTTCTCCCGCAACTATACCGGCAGCGACCTCTGGAACTGGACCACCACCCAGATTGAGGACATGTATGACGAGCAGGCGGCAGATCTTACTTATCCGGCCCTTGAGGACAACTTTGCCGTGCTCATAGCCACTTCCACCGGCATCAATAACTACAGGCACCAGGCCGATGCTCTGGCCCAGTACCAGATGCTTAAGGGCTTCGGCTACGACGACGACCACATCATCCTCATCCTGGAGGACGACCTTGGTTCCGACGTCCACGTCACCGTAGGCGGGGAGAATCTCCGCACCGGTGCCAAGATAGACTACAAGACCAGCAGGGTAACGCCGGAAGACCTCCGGAACATTTTCTCAGGCACGGTAACGGAGCGCACCCCCCAGGTGGTTCAGGGCGGCCCCGGCACCAATGTTTTCCTTTTCTGGAGCGGCCACGGCGCCCGTGACGGCGTTCTCAAATGGGCCGATGAAAACCTGGAAGACGAGACTTTCCGCGGCATCCTGGAGGCCGCCGAGGGCAATTACAGGAAGATGCTTGCCGTGATGGAAACCTGCTACAGTGGGTCTATCGGCTCATATTGCGAGGGCCTCCCGGGCGTGCTCCTTCTCTGCGCTACCCGAAACGGCGAAACCTCCCATGCGGACATTATGGAAGACGGCATCTACCTTTCCAACCGCTTCACCCGCGTTTTCCGTAGCCAGGTGGAGGCCAATCCCGCCATCTCCCTCCACGACCTCTACTACCAGTTGGCCACCCACACCACCGCTTCCCACGCCGGCCTCTACAACGACGCCTTCTACGGCAACGTCTATCGCAACACCCCGGAGGAATTCCTGAAGCCGCGGTAGGGTGCCCCCCAGCCGTTTTCCGTAATTGATTAATTCTAAGCAACTTATGACTTTTACTCCCGTCACTTTTGACTGGAGTAAAAGTCATAAATAGTTGTGCTTCAATGGATTAACAAAAACGCCCCCCAGGCGCTATGAACAAGTAGGCACAATGTAGGCACATTTTGGTAAAGAAATGCCCCCACAGGTATCTGTAGGGGTATTCTTGGTGGTGCTGGGAAGTCCATTTTTTAGAAAAAGCGGGGTTTAACATAGTATTATAACTTGCTGAAATAGAGCAATATAGTTCATTGAAATAAATCGAAGTTTATTTGGATATTTGCCTAATTATGCGTAATTTTGTGCGTAAATGATAAACGCACGGAGCTATGGCAGTAAACTATTTTTTAGAGAGATAGTTAAACAAAAGCAGGGGAATGAGTTTAATAATTTATCAGTTATTAAAAAGAGGATGTCTGATGATTATTCTTTCTATAATATTGATCTTACTAATAAAGTTAACATTAATAAAAAATATGATGTAATCATTACTTCAAATATTTCTGAATACGTTCATCCATCTTCTTTATCTATCTATAAAGAAAATTTGGCTAATTTATTGAGTAACAATGGAATAATTGTTTGTTCTAACTTGTGTCGTAATGGTGTGGATATATTAGAGAAAACTATTTTTGAAGATTCTTTTACTTTTAATTCTATGAATAAGGATGTTAGTTGGGGAAAAATGATGAGTTTGGGTTACATTTATAAAAGAAAATAATTATATCTTGTTGTAAGGAGTAGTATTATGGAAAAGTTAAATAATGTTATTAAATATGATATTTCTAGAACTGAGGAAATGTTTCATACATATTATCATCCTGCTAAATTT
>ONOQ01000053.1 GCA_900319485.1 uncultured Bacteroidales bacterium
TGAGCATATCCGCCGCCGCGCCGGCATGTACATCGGCAGGCTCGGAAACGGAGACCGCCAGGGAGACGGCATTTACGTCCTCCTGAAGGAAATCATCGACAACTCCGTCGATGAATTCTCCATGGGTTTTGGCAAGCGCATCGACATCACTATCGAAGACCGCACCGTCACCGTGAGGGACTACGGGCGCGGAATTCCCCTTAACAAAGTGGTTGACGCAACTTCTAAGCTGAACACCGGCGGCAAGTTCGACGATACGAACTTCAAGAAGTCCGTGGGTATGAACGGCGTGGGTACAAAGGCCGTAAATGCCATGTCCGTCGATTTCTATGTGGCATCATACAGGGACGGCCAGTGCTCTTATGCACATTTCCGCAGGGGAGATCTTCTCGAGGATGCAATCGTCCCTTCCGACGAAAAGGACGGCACCCTCATCCGCTTCACTCCTGACGAGGAGATGTTCAACGACTTCTCCTTCCACATGGAGTTTGTGGAAAGCCTCGTCAAGAACTATTCATATCTCAAGAAGGGGCTCACCCTTGTGCTCAACGGCACTTCCTACAAGAGTGAAAACGGTCTTCTTGACCTTGTGACAGAGAATATGAGCGAAACACCGCTCTACCCTCTCATCCATCTCGAAGGAGAAGACATCGAAATAGTCCTCACCCATGGCAACAGCTACGGTGAAAACATAGCCACCTTCGTAAACGGCCAGAACACCCGTGACGGCGGCACCCACCTTGCCGCATACCGTGAAGCCATAGCCAAAACCTTCAAGGACTTCTACAAGAAGGACTACAAGCCTGAGGATATCCGCCAGGGCATTGTGGGCGCCATATCCATCCAGATCCAGGAGCCCATCTTCGAAGGCCAGACCAAGACCAAACTGGGCAGCACCTATATGTGGGAAAAGCAGGTGAAAGGGGCCGATGGCACCACTTCCACAGACCGCGGTCCCACCATCCGCACCTTCGTGAACGACTTCGTGGCCAAGAACCTCAACGACTACCTCCATATGCATATGGACATAGTCCCCACCATTGAGGACAAGATCAAGGCTTCACAGGCAGAGCGTGAGGAAATTGCCGGCGTCCAGAAGAAAACCCGCGAAAGGGCAAAGAAAACGGCCGTCTACAACCGTAAACTCCGTGACTGCCGCTACCACTACTGCGACAAAGTGGCAAAGGGCAAGGAAGACCTCAGGGAAAAGACCTCCATCTTCATAACGGAGGGAGACTCCGCATCCGGAACCATCACAAAGGTACGTGACGCCAACACCCAGGCCGTGTTCTCCCTCAGGGGAAAACCCATCAACTGCTTCAAGGAAAGCCGCAAGAAAGTGGCGGAGAACGAGGAACTGAACCTCCTCATAGCCGCCCTGGACGTGGAGGAGGATCTTGACAACCTCCGCTACAACAACATAATCGTTGCAACGGATGCCGATGACGACGGAATGCATATCCGTATGCTGGTCCTTACCTTCATTATGAAGTACTACCCTGACCTTATCCGCCGAGGCCACGTCTACATCCTCCAGACTCCCCTTTTCCGCGTGAACAACAAGAAGGAGCGCATGTACTGCTACTCCCCTGAAGAGAGGGACGCCGCCGCCAAGAAACTCAAAAACGGCGTGGAAATCACCCGGTTCAAGGGCCTTGGAGAAATATCCTCCAACGAATTCGCAGACTTCATCGGAGAAAAGATGCGCCTTGACACCGTAAAACTGGCCGATGAAGAGTCCATCCAGGACATTATGGAGTTCTACATGGGCATAAACACCTATGAGCGCCAGCATTTCATCATGGACAACCTCCGCTCCGAAAAGGAACTGGAAGACGTAAATATCTAAACTATGGCTAAGAAAACTAAAGTCAAAACTACCGTCGGGCCCCGCTGGGCAAAGTTCTGCGGCTGGCTCCTCAGGAAAATGGGCTGGGAAAGCGTAGGCGGCCCCATGAAGGAGGAAAAGGCAATAGTCCTTGGTGTCCCCCACACCACCGTCTGGGACTTCCTTGTAAGTTACCTTTTCTACACCCAGTTTGGCAAAGTGGCCCACATAATGGTGAAGAAGAGTTTCTTCGTGTGGCCCCTTGGTCCCATCCTCAAGGCCTGCGGCGCAGTTCCCACAGACCTTTCAAGCCCCGCCACCACGGTAAAGAGCCTTATAGAAGTTATGGAAGACGTCCCGGAGTTCCACCTTGCGCTGGCTCCGGAAGGTTCCCGCTCCCTTGTAAAAAGATGGAAGAGCGGCTACCACCTCATCGCACGTGAAACCGGCGCCACCGTATACCTTGGATACTACGACTGGGGCCGGAAGAAAATATCGGTTGGCGAACCCTTTGAACTCACCGATGACCCTAAAGCGGATATGGAACGTATCTACGACCACTACCGTCCCATGGGTATCCAGGGCTATCACAAGGACCAGTTCGCCGTCCCTGATAAGAAATCCTAAAACCCCAAAACCTTATGGCCAAGAAAATCAAGAGCCCGTACAAGGCATGGCGTAAGTACCGCTCCCGCGAGAACACGTGCACTACCCTGCACAAGGTCTTTGACTACGCCACAACCACTTACGCAAAAAGAGTCGCCTACCAGTACGTGGACGGCGGCCAGCAGTACACCTACGAGGACTTCCGCCGCAAGGTGAACCAACTCTCCATGCGCCTCACGCGCTTTGGAATCAAGCACGGGGACCGCGTGGCCATCCTCTCGCAGAATATGCCCAACTGGGTGGTGGCCTTCTTCGCCGCCACCGCCTACGGCCGTATAGTTGTCCCTATGCTGGCCGATGTCTCCGAGAACGAGGTAACCAACATCCTCACCCACTCCGAGTCAAAGGTTCTGTTCATCTCCCAGCGCATGATGGGAAAACTGAGCGAGGAATGCAGGAAGAAACTCACCCTTGTCATTGACATAGAGACCTTCGAGTTCATCAAGAAGGACGACCAGGACTTCAAGTGCAACGGCTGGGTGAAGGACCCTCAGCCCGACGACCTTGCCGCCATAATCTACACTTCCGGAACCACCGGAAAGGCAAAGGGCGTGATGCTGAGCCACCGCAACATCTGCGCAAACCTTGCGGCATCTTTCAAGGCAGAGCCTGCTTTCAAGAAGGACCGCTTCCTCAGTATCCTGCCCGCCGCGCACGTATATGAGATGAACGTTTCAACGCTGTACTCATTCTACGTTGGCGCAACGTGCTACACTCTCCAGAAGCCGCCCACACCAACCATCCTTCTTGCGGCGATGAAGAAGGTGCACCCCACAATCGTGTGCTCCGTACCTCTTATCATAGAGAAGGTCATAAAGAACAGCGTCTGGCCCACCATCCAGAAGAGCCGCGTCCTCTCCTGGGCCGATAAACACCTCCCGCACATCCTGCACTGGTTCATCGGCAAGCGTATTGTACGCACCTTTGGCGGCAAACTCAAGTTCTTCGGAATCGGAGGCGCCAAACTGGATCCCGCAGTGGAGCAGTTCCTCATTGACTGCCACTTCCCTTATGCCGTAGGTTACGGCCTCACGGAAACGGCACCGCTGGTGTGCAACGTGATGGTGAATAAGAAAAAGCACCTGGGTTCTATCGGCCCCGCTTCATATAAGGTGGAGATAAGGCTTGACAACGTTAATCCCGCAAACGGAGAGGGAGAGATTGTTGTGCGCGGAGACAACGTTATGCTTGGCTACTACAAGGATCCTGAGCGCACTCTCCAGGTTATGGACGACAAAGGCTGGTTCCACACCAACGACGTAGCCTGCATGGACGAAAACGGCCTTTACTACATCAAGGGCCGCCTTAACAACACCATCCTGGGCCCTTCCGGAGAGAATATCTATCCAGAGGAAATCGAGCAGGTTATCAACAATATCGAAGGCGTCGAGGAGTCCCTGGTTATGGAACGTGACGGCAAACTGGTTGCCCTTGTGAAGTTCCAGGACAACGCAATTGACTGGAACCAGGCCACTGAAGACAAGTGGTTCGAGGAGCTGGAAGCCCGCAAGAAGGCCGTCCTGGACTGGGTCAACAAGAAAGTGGGCAAGAACTCCAAGATCGGCGAGGTCGATGCGATGAAGGAGCCCTTCGAGAAAACCGCCACCCAGAAGATCCGCCGCTTCAAGTACAAGGACTCCCACGGCGACGAACCCGAGAAACCGGAAGAGAAGAAAGAAGAAAAGGTTGAGTAAAATCAACCTTTTTTTGTGACCGGGAATAGTACTATTTCGTTATTCGGCATCCTATATATAATGGAACTGGAAAAACTGTTCAAGGAATACTATCGCCCGCTGTGCCTTTATGCCCTCAGGTTCACCCTGGATGCAGATGCAGCGGAAGATATAGTACAGGAGTGCTTCACGGCGCTTCTGAGCCATCAGGCCGATAAACCTGTCCCCTATCTGTACGCATCTGTGAGAAACCGTTCACTTATGTGGCTCAGGAGCAGGAAACCAATGGAAGAACTTCCTGAAGACCTGCCGATGGAGGATGCCATTGACAGGAGTATGGAAGATGCCAGGTTATGGGAAGCAGTGGAGAAACTGCCACTGCAAAGGCGAAAATGCCTTGTCATGTCAAAGCGTGACGGTATGAGTTATGCCGATATTGCAACTGAACTTGGCATTTCCCAAAACACAGTAAGGAACAACATCTCCAAGGCCCTGGACACCCTCCGGCATACTTTACCAGCCAGCCTGAATTTCATTTTATTGTTTTTCTGATGGTACTTTCCGGGCAATACCGCATCGTACATACGGAAACAATTGAAAACTATGAAATCCATTGACTTTGTACTCACCCATTACAAAGAGGTCGTATTTGATTGGAGAAAAGGCTACCGGGCGGTGTGTGGCGTAAAACGTCGCACATTCAGCATAATGCCCTGGCTCTATGCCGCTGCGGCAGTAGCGCTTGGAGCGTTCCTTTTTATCAGATACCAAAATCACACAAACGAGTACCTGGCTTACGACGTTGCCCAAACCTTCACCCTTCCGGACGGCAGCAAAGCCATCCTGCAGCCGGGGGCCCAAATCACCATCAAGCCAAGGCGTAATCCAAGGAGCGTCAATCTCAGCGGCACCGCACTATTCTCAGTCGTACAAGATGAAAAGCCGTTTACAGTAAGCGCCCAAAGCTCATTCGTAAAGGTCCTCGGAACGGTTTTCCAACTGTCCGGCAACAAATTGGACGTGTTTGAAGGCAAGGTTCTATTCTCCCCCAAACCCACCGACAACGGAATCCTGGTTGTGGCCGGAGAATCGGCCCAAATCATTGACGGAATAGCCCAAAAGACAGAACAGAGCCCCAATCCCGTAGCCTGGGCCAAGGGTCGATTCTCATATGACAACACTCCCCTTGAGAGTGTTCTGGAAGAACTGTCAAACTACTATGGCGTCTCTCTCAGATGCAGCCAGGAAGGCAAACGGCTCACTGCCGAGTTCTCCACTGAAAGCCTTGAAGATATAATAGGCCTTATTGAAAATGCGCTGGATGTAACAATAACGGTAGAGAAATGAAAAACAGATTCTTAATAGCTGCCGTATTGATTCTTGCAGCCACATCCTGCGCCAAGGACAGAAGGCCCCAGCCGCCCATGGGATGGACAGCCCAGAACGTGGTTGACCGGATCTGCGGAGTATACACCCTGGAATCGGCCCAATGGGACGGAGCGCCACTTGATCTTGACGGAGACGGAATTGCCAACCCTTCGTTTATGGAAGAACTTCTTTCCGGAGAGTGGCTGGGATATCAGGATCAGTACTGCGATGTGACTATATACCCCGCTACCCGCCTTGACTCCCCCACACAGATTAACGCGTACATTTACCACGGTGATTTCAGGGATGACAGCAATGGCGGTTATTCACTTGACCAGATTCAGTTTTACTACAAAGTGGACGTTGAAGGAGCATTGTCATTCGAATTCAATAAGGCTTCCGTATATAGTTTCTGCGGAGAAAAAAAACGCAGGCTTGACAATGTCCAGGCAGGGTTTGAGGGTGATTTGTTTGTGATAAGCGGAGATACGGATTACTTTGACCTCGTAAGCCAGACTGCCGTTCCGGGCAGGGAAACCTTCCGTTATAGAGGCATTTCCACAAAGGAGAAACGGCAATGAGACGGACCATAACAGTACTTCTGAGCCTGGTCATATGCATTCAGATGAATGCGCAGTCAACGCTGAAAGAAGGGATGGAGATGCTCCGTCAACAATACGGAATAAGTTATATCTATGACTCTTCCCTGCCAATCCTGAGAAGTTATGACGGAGACAGGCTTAATGCCGGGACTCTTCAGGAAAACCTCTCGAGCCTTTTCAGCGGCAGCGGAATTGACTATATCGTCAAAGGCCGGCAGGTCATTCTCAAAAAGAAAAGGACATTAAGCCTCGAGGCCAACTACAGCCTTTCCCAACCGGAACTCCTTGATTCTTCCGTTGTTGTAGACTGGAGGATGCCCATCCTTACCCATCCTCAGTCAGGAGCCCTTGGCATAACCAGGCTCACCGTTGAGCAGACGCCGGTCCTTCTTGGAGAAAAGGATGTCCTTAAAACGCTGCAGATGCTCCCAGGAGTCCAGGCGGCCGCAGAAGGTTATGCCGGCATAAGCATACGCGGAGGATATTCCGACGAAAGCCTCATCCTGCTTGACGGCGTTCCTATTATGCAGGCCGATCACTTTCTGGGGCTTTTCTCAATATTCCCGGCCGAGTCTGTTGCAGAAGCAACTCTATGGAAAGGAAACTTCCCTGCACGCTACGGTGGAAGGGCATCGGGCATAGTTGACCTTCAGTCTGCATCAGGACGCCGAGACAAATGGCGGGGCGGGTTCTCCGTGGGGCTTCTCTCAGACAGATTCCACGCAGACGGCCCTATCGGCAACAAACTGTCCCTATCGGCCAGCGGAAGGGTCCTTCACACCTTCCTTGCCCAGCCCGTCACCTCACTGATGGACCGCGCGGGAAACTACTGGTTCTATGACCTCAACGCCCGCCTGGACTGGTATTTGTCGGACAATGACAGGATTACCCTTTCCGGATACAACGGCTACGACCTACTTGACTTACATGAAAACTGGTACGAGTATGAGCATCGTTACGATGAGAACTATGACGCATACAATATCCGGACAAACAAGTACGACAAGAGCCAATATGGCTGGGGCACGTCTACGGTGGCGCTGTCCTGGCACCACAGGGATATCGGCCGTACAACCCTTGCTCTCTCCAATTCCAGTATGAGAACCTATTCCGACACAAGGTTGGAATATGACACTGACGGTGTCAAAACTGGGAAATACTGGAACTACGGCGCAGCCACTTCCCTCACCGGAATAGTCCTCAGAACAGACTGGAACATTGGTTATTTCTCCTTTGGAGGAGAATATACAAGGCATTTCCTGGGAAGTGACGGCCTGTCGTCCCTTAACACGGAAACAAGTTCCGACGGCAAAACAACCAGCCTTCCCTCCACAGTCGTAAAGCCTGAAACAATCCCGGCAAACGAAGCCGCCATTTATGCCGATGCTTCCATCCCCATCGGGAGCGCCGTCATCATCACCCCCGGGGTCAGGCTGAGTCTGTTTGAATCCTTGGGAGCCATCAGGATACATCCCGAGCCAAGATTATCCGTGAAATGGCGCTCCGGTAATGGATGGGAGGCCGATGCAGGGTACTCCCGGATGGTGCAGTATTTCCACCGTATCCCTTCCGGATACAGTTCGTTCCCCACGGATTTCTGGCATCCGGTCTCCGGAAACGTCAAGCCCCTGATTTCCGACCAAATAAGCCTCTGCGGCCGATATGAGGGGCTTCCGGGGTGGGAACTGTCGGCAGAACTGTACTACAAAATGCAGAGCGGCGTTGTGGATTATATTGATTCATATGCTCCCCTTGGGACCAGTCAGGCCCATTGGAGCGGCAGTGTGGCTTCCGGAAAAGGTAGCGGGATGGGAATGGAACTTATGGTTAGAAAAACTACCGGACCACTGACCGGATGGCTCGGATACACGCTATCCGGAAGCACAAGAGTCTATCCTGAGGGCACCATCAACAATGGAATCCCCTTCCCATCCTCCACCGACAGGCGCCACAGGATTAATTTCTGCGCTACCTGGGCCGTGAATGAGGCGGTAGACATTACCCTAGCCTGGACTTTTGCATCCGGAAGTCCCATAACTATGCCTTTGAGAAGTACTGCCATTTATGATGAATCGCGGAAATATGAGGACACCGTCCGCTCCATTGATTACGCCCCGTCAAGGAACAATTTCCGGCTTCCCCCCATCCACCGGGCCGATATAAGCGTGAATCTTAGAAAGCCCTTGAAACGGGGAGAAAGGATATGGACCATTGGACTGTACAATCTATACGGCGCCAACAATCCGGATTTCTTCCGTTATATGAAGACTTCGGATACAATAATAGGTTCAGACTCCTACTATCCCGACAAACCAGAAGGGACGCCTTTCCTCCGGACAGTATCATACCTTTTAGTCATCCCTACGGTATCTTTCTCCAGAAACTTCTGATAATGAAAACAGTACATATTATACCTCTTATATTATTCCTTGCTTCCTGCACTCACGATTATTTCCCCACAACCGGAAATGAGAACACCCTTATATGTATGAATGCAAGGCTAAATACGGCTGATACCCTTCATAAGGTCCAGATAAAAGGCTCTGACGTGAACCGCACCATAAGTATGACAGGAGCGGTTGTAACCCTGCAGGTTGGAGACGCCCCCTCGGACACGGCGCAGGTGAGATCCGACGGATTTGCCTATTTCAACAGGACAATCAAGGCGGCCGATATTGTAACGCTGAGTTCCGGGAATGCCTCGGCCACTGTTTCCGGCCTTCAGGTACCTGAGGGAGACATTCTGGAAGCATCGTATTCTCTTACCGGTAAAAAAGCAACAGTAAAGGCAAGAATAAGGCGTAATCCGGATACTGATAACCTCTACATCCTCCAGTTGGTCACGTATCAGCACGCAATACGGGACAATGACAATGAAGTTCTTCTTGACAGGAGTACGATTTATACGTTGAATCTGGAATCATATCCGCTTCAAAAGTATCCAAGGATGTTTCTGGTAGATTCAGATGCCTTTTTGGACGGCGACTCCTGCGACATAACGGTTGAAGGCAATACTGACTTTCTTGGAGGTTTTAATACCCATCATATGAGCAACAAGTACCGCCGTATAGAGGACAACCAGCAGATATTCGAGCCCGAATCTTATACCCGTACCGTTCTTTTCTGTGCCAGGATATCGGCCCTTAACCGTGACGACTATTGGACATTAAGGTATCTTGTGGATGACCCTGCATATGCACTTGGGCCCAATCTCAATGGCGTCCTGTCAATGCTTCCCCTGGAAACGATCCCCAAGACATATCCAGGTAATGTAAGCGGAGGGATAGGACTTGTGTCCGTAAGAAGCGCCCTGGAGATACCTATTGCCAAATGGATATGCAATTACGATATCAATAACTACGACAACCCGGACGCTACTCCCCTTCCTCTACAATAAATAAAAAAATCCCGCTCTCACCGAGCGGGATTTTTACGTCATTGCCGGCGTGACCGGCAATCTCGCTGATTACTCAGCAACTACATTGAACTTGAAAGAAGCCTTAATGGCTTTGTAGATCTTTACAGAAGCCTCGTACTCACCAACTTCCTTCACCTCACCGGCGAGGATGGTGATGTCCTTCTTGTCAATGTTCAGGCCCTTGGCGGCGAGTGCCTCGGCAAGGTCCATAGTGGTAACGCTGCCGTAGAGCTTGCCGCTCTCGGAGACCTTTACCTTCACTTCCAGAACCTGTGCGGAAACGGTGGCTGCAAGAGCCTCTGCATCTGCAACAAGTTTGGCCTCTTTGTGAGCGCGCTGACGAAGGGTCTCTGCATGCTGCTTCTTCACGGACTCAGTTGCGGAAACTGCGAATCCCTGAGGAATGAGGTAGTTCATACCATAACCGGCCTTTACCTTTACAATTTCACCGGCATAGCCAAGGTTGGCTACATCTTTCTTGAGTAAAATTTCCATAAGGCAGATTATTTAAGAAGGTCAGTAACATACGGAAGAAGGGCCAGGGAGCGTGCACGCTTGATAGCCTGGGCAACCTTGCGCTGGAACTTCAGGGAAGTACCGGTGATGCGGCGGGGAAGGATCTTACCCTGCTCATTCAGGAACTTCTTGAGGAACTCAGGATCCTTGTAATCTACATACTTGATACCTGCCTTCTTGAAACGGCAGTATTTCTTCTTGCGAACCTCCACGGTAGGGGGATTCAGATAGCGGATTTCTTTGTTTTCGTTTGCCATAATTTTATCCTCCTAATTACTCTGCTGCGGGAGCCTCTGCTGCGGGAGCGGCTTTGGCGGCCTTGTTAGCGCGACGACGCTCTGCGTATGCAACTGCATCCTTGTCGAGGGCGACGGTGAGGAAGCGGATGATGCGCTCATCGCGGTGATACTGGGTTTCAAGAGTGGCAACGAACTGTGAGTCTGCCTTAAACTCGATCAGGTAATAAAAACCTGTGGTCTTGTGCTGGATGGGATAAGCGAGCTGACGCAGGCCCCAATCCTCCTGGTACACAACCTCACCACCGTTGTCCGTGATGAGCTTGACGTACTTGGCAACCGCTTCCTTCATCTGGGCATCAGACAAAACGGGAGTTGCAATGAAAACGGTTTCGTACTGGTTAACCATTGTTTGTTAATTAATTGTTAATAAATAAGTTATCCTGTTTTTGGCCTTTTTTCGGCCCAAAAAGGACTGCAAATATACGCATTAAATTCCTGAAAAACAAATTCTTTATTACATAAAATATGATTATATTTGTGGATACATATGGCTCAAGGAAAGACATTATGGCAGGGATTGGCTCAGGGATGGCTCCGGCTTCACGGACGCCTTCCCCTTTCATACCATCACGCCATGGCGCGCTTCCTTGGATGGCTTGTACGCTGCGTGGTCCGCTATCGTACGGATGTGGTAAGGGATAACCTCAGGAATAGTTTCCCTGAAAAATCGGCCTCTGAACTGAAAGCCATTGAAAAGAAGTTTTACCATCACTTTGGGAACATCCTTACGGAAACCCTCTGGTTTGGATCCTGCCGCGGAGACCGCGGCCGTAAGCGCCTCCGTGACAGCCATATTGTGGAGATTACCAATCCTGAGATCCTCAACCGCCTTTTCCGTGAACGAAAGCAGGTTATGATAATGCAGTCCCACGCCGGAAACTGGGAACTCATCGGCGGCATCCTCAATTACACCTACACGGAACCCCTGGAGATTACAACCCACACCTTTGCAATCACCTACCTCCCCCTCCACAACAAGTTCTGGGACAGTTTCATAGGTGAAAACAGGCAGGCTCCCGTGGCCGATATGGACTTCACGGGATACGTCCCCTCCCAGCAGATTGCAAGGGTGGTCTTCTCAAACCGTGACAAGCACTTCTGCTACTCATTCATCACGGACCAGTTCCCCTACGGTCCCAACCGCAAGTACAGCCTCCGCTTTATGAACCGTGACACCGTCATAATGCCTGGAGCCGCCACAGTGGCGGCAAGGACTGATATGGCCGTCATCTACCTCAGTTTCCAGTGCAGGGAGGAAGGAGGCTATTCCATGACATTCGTCCCAATAACAGAACACGCCGGATCGATGGATCCGCTTGATATAACCCAGAAATACTTTAATCTCCTTGAAGAGGATATCAAGGCACAGCCCTGGAACTACCTCTGGACACACAGAAGATGGAAAAAAGAATAATAACATCAATCCTTGCTTTAGCAGTGGCGTTTTGCGCCGCAGCCCAGGAAAGCATCTATTACCTCCCCTCCACAACCATCACCGTGGAAGTGGAGGCAGAGCAGGAAACCTTCTTTGCCGGCCCCTACGCCGCCTTTGCTAAGAAACTCCTTGGAATTGACGTCCGCCGTGCCGATGAAGTGACTTCCCGCGTTCTCAGCGCCACCATCACCCCCAAGGTGGAAGCCGACCGAAAATCGGCCACCCTCCTGGAGGCCGATGTCCCCGAACTTATGGCCCTGAGCGCCCAGGGACTCATTTCCTTCGGGGAAAAGGGAGAACTTGGCGTAACCTGGCGCTTCCTTCCGCCTATGCGCGGGGATTTCACGGACAAGGGCCTTACCGGAGACACCAAGGTGGTTAAACGCATTGTCTACAAGACCATCCCCACGGACACTGCATTTGTCCGCGTCCCCGTTGAGGAGAAGTTCATAGAGACAAAGACCCTGGAAGACAGGGCCAAGGAAGCCGCAGACCACATCCTTTCCCTCCGCGCCCAGCGCCTTGACATCGCTACAGGCAACACTGACGCCACTTTCTCCGGCGCCGCCATGGCCGACGCCCTCAAGGAAATACGTCAGATGGAGGAGGAATACCTTGCCATGTTCCGCGGCTACAGCCAGGTAAGGACACTCACTGCAAGTTTTGACGTGATTCCTCAGGCAAACGTCAAGAATCACCGCTATCTGGCCTTCCGCACGGATCCTGAACGCGGTCTTGTGTCAAACGGCCGGGGCACCCCCTACTACATTGAACTGGAGCCGGAGGCCCTGGTGAGGGAAGAGGCCTCGCAATCGGCCAGGAAGGCAGGAAAGACAACCCAGATAAGATATCGCATCCCTATGATATGCAGGCTTACACTCACGGAAGACGGGCGTCCGCTTGTTGAGACCCGCGTTCCCGTGTACCAACTTGGAAAGGAAGCGTCATATCCCGTAAAAACAAATTAATAACATTATAGTATGAGCATCAAAGAACTTGAGCCGAGGATTGTATGGAATAACTTCTACAATCTTACACAGATTCCCCGCCCCTCAAAGCACGAGGGCAAAGTGATTGAATACCTCTACAACTGGGGCATCAGCCACGGTTTTGAGACCATCCGCGACAAAGGCGGCAACATCATCATCCGCGTTCCCGCAACTCCAGGTATGGAAAACAGGAGGGGCGTCATAATCCAGGGCCATATGGATATGGTTCCCCAGAAGACGTCGGATTCTTCCCACGATTTCCTCAAGGACCCCATCAACGCCTACATCGACGGAGAATGGGTTACCGCAGACCGCACCACACTGGGTGCCGATAACGGTATGGGCGTAGCGCTTGGCCTTTCCGCAGTTGAGGACAAGTCCGTAAAGCACGGTCCCATCGAGATTCTTGTCACCTATGACGAGGAAACCGGTATGACCGGCGCCAACACCCTTGAGCCCGGCGTCCTGAAGGGAGACATCCTGATGAATCTTGACAGTGAGCAGGAAGGCGAACTTTGCGTCGGCTGCGCAGGCGGCCTTGATGTATCGGCCACCTTCAAATACCTCAAATACAATACGCCCGCGGGATATAAGGGCCTCAAGGTTACCGTAAAGGGCCTTCAGGGCGGCCATTCCGGAATGGACATCTCCCTTTACAGGGCAAACGCCAACAAGGCCGTTGCAAGGATGATCCTTCCCGCCATTGAACTTCTGGGCGTAAAGGTGGTTTCCTTCACCGGCGGGTCCCTGCGTAACGCCATCCCGTTTGAGGCCGAGGCAGAACTTGTGGTCCCAGAGGAGAACCTTTCTGCAGTGCGCCAGATGATAGAGAGCGAATTTGGCCGCATCAAGGCCGAATTCAAGGAGAGCGACCCTACAGCCACCCTTATCGTGGAAGAATGCGCCGCAGCGCCCAAGCACATCCAGCCTTCAGTTATGCTCCGCGCCGTGAAGGCAATGCTGGCCTGCCCTTCAGGAGTTATCCGTATGTCCCGCACCATGAAGGGCCTCACGGAGACCTCCATCAATATGGCAATCGTACGCACTGAGAAGGGCAAGATCACCATCCACAGCCTTATGCGCAGTTCCGTCAACAGCGCCAAGGCAGCCCTTGCCAACCGCGTCCGCTGCATATTTGAACTTGCAGGCGCCGATGACATCCAGTTTGCCGGCGGCTACAGCGGCTGGACGCCCAAACTTGACACTCCCATGAACAAGATCATGATGGAGCAGTACAAGAAGGTGACCGGTGAGGATATGGAGATCATGGCCACCCACGGCGGCCTTGAGTGCGCACTCCTCGGAGCCAAGTATCCCAACTGGGAAATGGTTTCCGTAGGTCCAACCATCAAATATCCCCACAGCCCCGATGAAAAAGTGAACATTGCCTCCGTAGCCCGCACCTGGGAGTATCTGAAGGCCGTTCTTGAAAATGTACCCGTAAAATAATTGCATATGTTCAAAGGACAACCCAAAGGCTTATTCGCCCTTGCCCTTGCCAACACCGGCGAGCGCTTCGGTTACTATACCATGATTGCGGTGTTCGCCCTCTTCCTAAGGGCAAACTTCGGCCTTTCTGCCGGTACCGCAGGCACAATCTACTCCTCATTCCTCATGCTGGTGTACTTCTTCCCGCTTATCGGCGGTATCCTGGCCGATAAATTCGGCTTTGGAAAGATGGTCACAACCGGCATCCTGGTTATGTTTGCAGGCTATCTGTTGCTCTCAGTTCCGCTTGGCGGCGGCACCGTAGCCCTTGTGGCAATGCTTGC
>ONOQ01000002.1:0-42492 GCA_900319485.1 uncultured Bacteroidales bacterium
CAATATTGTCAAAGAGCAAAATAGTTTTGATGAACTTAGTTTGTTTTAAATGTTAAACCTTATAATAATCGTCCACAACTTTTAGTGGACAGCAATGTCCTCATCTAGTTATTATTCTTTTTCAGAGACAAAATGCTCAAAAAAGCGTTCAATCTATCTCCTATATCATAGTATAAGTGAATACACCACCCTATTCCTAAAATTAGTTGTAGTCTAACTTGCAAATATTGAAATATTCGAAATCAAAAACAAAGCATTTGGCGTTTTGATTGTCAAAAAAAGGTTTCAAAACATTTCATTTATCATTTCGGTTACCGGCGTCAATGCCCAGAGCGCACAAAAATACTCCCGGCGCAAAAACCGGGAGCATTAAAACATATTATTTTGCTTTGCTTACTGGAGAGTAATTGTCTGAGCAGCGGAAGCGGTATATCCGAAGGACATCCTTAGGCGGATAGTTGAACTAGACGCAGGAGATCCAATCCTTGATCTGGGAACACGCACCTCCACATATGCATAATCTCCCGCCAGAGCGCCATAAGTAGCAACCTCGCTGCTGCTAGTCTGGGTAAAGGCGCCAGCATCATAGACCTTTGTTTTGTTATCACTTCTTGCACCGGAACGGAAAGTAACAGGGTCACCTGCTGCATTGGTGAACGGGAATATGATAGAATATGCCTCAAATCCACCACCAAGGCTATAGCCATTATCACCACCCGTGGTATCATTGTTATCCAGATCATAGCCGGTGCTGATATATGATTCCCAAACGCCCCTGGTCTGAGGAACCGATGCGGTAATCTTTAAGAAGAAATAGACATAGCTAGCATCGGAAGTTGCTTTCCAATCAACTATACGTTCACCGTCTCCGGGGAAGGCGGCTTTAGAGTCATCTGCAGGATACATATCAATACCACCCCACTCAACTCCTAACTGTGAGATGAAAGGAGAACCTTCGCCATATGCAGAAATGTCATACGGCGCCAAAGTAACCATTTTTGTTAGAGATGCCGATTGAGTAATTGCCTTGACTGCAGATAATTGAAGGATAGTGAAATACTTACTTGCACCATCCGTCATATTTTGAAGAGTAAACTTAGGAGTGAGTTTTTCCCAAGAGCGGTAAGGTATATAGAACGATACCTCTCCGGCTGAAACATTTTGTGTGTATGAAACAATCTTTGAACCACTTCCGGTATAGCAGTTGAGGTAATAAGTACCGCCATCCTCAAGAATAGGAGAATTACCGGAAAGATAATAACCGTTACCAATATTCTCTGCAGTAAGTTTAACCTTTTTGACAGCAGCGGGAATATCAGTAAACGTGAGTTTATAGCAGCCCGTGAGGTGCTTGAAAACAAAATTGTCAGAACCGTCACCGTGGGCATACATAGGAATATTCACTGAGAAGTGAGCGCCAGGGGCAGTGTAATCGTTATCGGCAATCTCATTGAAAGATACTGCGTCACTGCCGCCATAGGAGTGAGCCGCGCTGGCAGGGAATAGTGCCCACTTGGTTCCGGTATCAGATGCGCCAAGAGTGTATCCCTTAGTAACTGCGCCGCTGAATGTGGCAGTTGCTCCGGCACCGGTAGTATTGGTGAGGGTGAAGAACTGGTTGTCGTCATCCTTATGGAACAGAACTGAAATCTGGTCACCGGCACTCCAGGCAAAAGTCTGGTCACTGGCATAAGTGGTCTTTGTTTCGTCAGCGTCTTCAAGTTTAGTCCAGACAGCATTGAGCGTAAACTCATACATACCGTCGGGAATCTCAATCTTAACCTGCGGTTCAGAAACCTCGTTCACAGCCTTGTTGCAGGAGCCCAGAGCGATCATAGCCGCGGCCAGGCTTATGATAGTAATCAGTTTTTTCATAATCCAAAAATGCTATTAAAGTCAGACTCACTAATTTCCACGGGGGCGTCAAGGTCAGTGCCTCCTATCATCATCACATTTACATCTGACGTCGCCTGCAAGGTTTCTTGCATCGTTCCCAGCGAGAGGACCTGCACCGCTGGTTCAAGATAAGTTTGCTTCTTCATATTGATATAGTTTTTAGTTATTCTTTTTCTTATGCGGTAATACAAAGTCGGCGCAAGTTATCTAAAACGAAACAAAATCGCAAGCATTGCTGCGTTTTTGTTCGATAGAAAAGATTTCGGATTATTTCGGATGAAACGTCCGAAGCAGTGAGCCGGATTCAAAGGCAAAATTCACAACCAACAGTGCATCCGAAACTTAAACCGCACTTTGGGCCCCATAAGGCCGATTTTGTCGTTTACCCCCATCTTCGGTCATAGGGTAAACGACACCACTCCCTATCTGAGGCCCCTCTGACGGGGGATGCCGTCGTTTAACTTTCGGATACCTGTGCGGGGCACCTTCTGGGGCTCCGGCCATAATGCTCTCCACCCCCTCTCCGCCACCGCTCCTGCCACTCCCCTTGCCGTGTTGACAGCCAGAACGCGTACAAGGCCGATTTCACTACCAACACGGCAACAAAATCGGCCCTTTTCCGGAAAAACCTTGCCGTGTCGGCACCTAAAACGCCCACAGGAGCAATCTGAGTGTCAACACGGCCAAGCCCGCACAAGCCCGCGCAAGCCCACGGCAAAAAAATACTCCCGGTGCCGTATGAAGCACCGGGAGCATTGGATTAAAGCACTAATCCCTAGCGGGGATTGGTGGGGATACCGCTCACGCTGGTCTCGTCGATGGGGATCTGGTACTGGATCTTGGGACTGTCGTAAGGGATAACCTCGGCGATGGTCTTGCTGGGGAAGCGACGGTCGATGTCCTTCTTGTTACGGATAAGGTCGATGGCGCGGAAGCCTTCATAGAAGAGTTCCATACGTCGCTCGTCAAGAACCATATCAACAAGGTTGGAATAGCCGCGGCTGCCCATATTGCCTGCGCTCATGGTGGGGATACCCGCACGGTTACGGATGATGTTCACGTCATCGATAGCCTTGGGATCGTCAAGATGCGCGTAAGCCTCGGCCCTGTTAAGGATAGCCTCCGCGTAACGGATCATAATGTATGAGCAGTTGAGTTCATAGGCCGATCCATCACGTACGCTGAACTTGTTGCAGAACCAGGTGGGATAACCGCCGGGACGGACACTGCCCATATTGGCCTCGAACTGAGGATTGCCGTCGGAGTCGATGATGGGAGTGGGCATCCTGTGACGTACATAGCACCTTGTGTTCTTGCCGTCGTTGAGGATGTATCCGGGGAAGTCGTCGGAGTACTTGGTGGCGGTGTTGTCCGGAATGGCCTTCAGGGCCTTTCCGCCGTAGGTGAAGGAGTAAGTGCCGTCACCGTTGTCAGTGATGCTGGAAGCGATTGTGACAGGGGTGGTTGTGGCATTCACCACGGTGGGATATACGCTTACGTCGTTGAGACCGCCGTTGACCTCGTCAATCTCACCCCAGTAGATGTAAAGGCCCGCCTGGGAACCGAACAGGGAGATGAGGTCGTTGTAACGCTTGTCCTGGGGATAGCGCTCGAACAGGTCCAGAAGAGGATCCGCAACATAGAGTTCGCCCCAGCCGCGGCCCTGGGTGCCGTCCGGAGAATCGAACATACTGCCGATCAGGCCCTTCACGCTGCCGCCGATTCCGGCGATGTCACCGTCGGTGATGTTGATGCACCAGATGACCTCCTTGTTGGTGCTGGCCTTTGAGAATACATCGGCCACAACGGGCTCCAGATTCTTGGAAGGATCAGTGCCAAGGAGTTCATTGCTGATGTCGATGCACTTCTGCCATTCTCCCTCATAGAGATAGAGCCTGGCAAGGAGCGCCTGGGCGGCTTCCTTTGAAGCATAGCCGTTCGGGAGTTCGCCTTTGTGCCTTCTTGTGGAAGGATCCATCAGGCGGATTGCCTCCTTAAGGTCGGCCTCGATTGCATCGTAGCATTCGCCAACGGTAGCGCGCTTGGTTTCGGAGTAGTCAGTGCCGATACGCAGCACGATACCCATATTGTCCCTGCCGAAAGCGTAAGGCTTTGCATAGAGGTTGCAAAGGATCAGATGGAAGAATGCGCGGAGGAAGTAGTTCTCACCCTTGAGCTGGTTTTTCTCGCTGGGGCCTTCGCTTTCCTCCAGACCTGCGATGTTGGAGTTTGCCGCATAGATCATCTTGTAGCAGGACATCCACATGTAACTGGCGTCTGCGGAGTTTGCATCGTCCATATACTGGGCCGATGTCCAGAAGGGGTCCGTACTGGTCCAGGAGAAGCAGATGTCGTCTGCCCTTACGTCGTTGAGGAGGAAGTACTGACGTGTGAAAGTGTTGTTCTGGCTGGTTGAACCACGGAATTCAGACATATCTTTCATCATGGAGTAGATACCGTCCGTGGTATAGATAGCCGCTGCAGGGTTTGCAGCCAGCGAGGCGCTGTTCATTGAATCGGACTCGAAGTAGTCCATTTTCACGCATCCTGCCAGAAGAAGGGGAACTATTATGAATAATATCTTTTTCATAGGGCCGATAATTAGAATTTAAGGTCAATTCCCAGGATGAAGGATCTGGGGACAGGATAGTTGTCGCTGAACGTACCGGCAAGTGATGAGCCGCTGCCTTCCAGGCGGACCTCAGGGTCTGCGCCGGAGAACTTGGTGAGAGTGAACACGTTGTCAGCGGTGAAGTATACGCGGCCGCCCTTTACGAATCCCCAGAGGATAGGCTTGGGGATATTGTAGGCGATGGTAACATTCTTCAGACGCAGGAAACTGCCGTCTTCCAGGTAACGGGTTGAGTAACTGTTACTCTTCTTGTTACCGTTCTGCTTGGGACGGGGGTGGGTTGCAATCTCGTGGGTGCTTTCATCATTGGGATCCCAGCGTACCCAGCCCAGGCCGTTGTTGATACTCATCATATTGTAGTCGATATAGGAACCGTCGCAGTCGTTGGTGATACGTGAACGGTTGAACACCTTGTTACCATATACAAGATAGAGGTTGGCGCCCAGGCTCCAGTTCTTCCAGGTGAGGTTGGTGGTGATACCGCCGGTGAACTTAGGCGTGGCTGAACCGGTCATACGGTAAGTAGCCCTGTCGTAGTTGTTGGTGGTCTCACGGTTGCCGGTGTAAACGGGCCATGCAGTTTCCGTGGTGCCGATCTCGGAGGTAGGATTGCCGTGGTCGTTGAGCTGATAGTAGAGAGGGAAGTCGTCATCGTCAACTGCCTGCTCGTAGACCCACCACAGAGGATCGCCGTTCTCAGGGTCTACGCCTGCCCATTCGGGCATATACCAGGTGTAGATGTCATAACCTTCGGCAACGATCTGCTCCACCTTGGGGGTGCCGTAACCGCGGCGGAACGCACCGTTGGGGAGGTATGCCACGGTATTCTTGTTAAGGCCGATATTGAAACCGAGGTTCCACTTCCAGTCCTTGTTCTTGATGATGTCTCCGTCAACTGCGAGTTCGATACCCTTGTTGTTGATGGTACCTACGTTTGCAGTGTAATATGAGAAACCTGTTGAAGGCGCTACGGGAACATCCAGGAGGAGGTTCTTGTTGTCGGTGTTGTAAAGGTCAAGGGCGATGTTCAGGCGGTCGAACAGACGTGCCTCAAGGCCGACGCTGAACATATGGGCGGTTTCCCATCCAAGGTTGTCGTTGGCCATACGCTCTGCCACTGCAACCACTTTGTCTGAGTATGTGGTGCTGGTGGAGAAGGAATCCTGATAGAGGAAAGGAGCGATATCGGAGTTACCGGTCATACCGTAACCCACGCGGAGTTTCAGGAGATCGATGAACTTAGCGTCCTCCATAAAGGACTCCTTGTTGATAAGCCAGGCTGCGGATACGCCGGGGAAGACGCCGCCGCGGGCCTTGGGAGCGAACTTGTAAGTACGGTCATAACGGACAGATGCGGTAGCGATGTACTTCTCTGCGTATGAATACTGTGCCTGCGCAAGGACTGCCCAGGAAGCGGAGCCGTAGTCGTTGCCCCATACTCCCATACCGTCGTTACCCACGCTGTTGAGGGCCTTCATACCGGTGGGCATGAAACTTCCGGATGCGCCGAAGCTCTCCGTGAAGCCCCAGCCTACCTCATAACCCACGATTCCGTTGATGGAGTGGGCGCCGAAGTTCTTGTGGGCCTTGAGGAGGGCGGTGAGGCCGATTCCCCAGCCGCGGCCGCTGCCCTGTGAGAGGTTACCGATATCCTTGGCGCTGGTGTTGGTACGGGCGTCGATGTAGGTGTTGCTGTTCCAGTTGGAGGAATCGAAACGGCCGGTAGCGTTGAAACTGAGCCAGTCCGTGATGTTCCAGATAAGCTGGAGGTCTGCTACGATTTCCTCAGAGTAACTGTGGCTGCTGTTGTACTGCAGTGAGTGGAAGGGGTTGTACTGCTCCTTGCCATACCACATAACGCCTGCAGCCTCTGCGGTTCCTATGCCGAGAGGATTGCCGAATTCGTCGTAGGGGTTATCCCAGGGCATTCCCTGATAAGCCATGGAGAGGTCCTTCCAGTCTGTGTGGTAGGTGCTGTGGCTGCGGTTGTAACCGATACGGGTGTTGAAAGTGACCTTGCTGCCGATAGGGGCGGAGAGGTTCACACGTGCGGAATTGCGGTCAAATCCGGTGCCGATAAGGGAACCCTGTTCGTCGTAGTGGTCAATACTTGCGAAGTAGTTCACACGGCCGGCGATACCGGAAATGGAAGCGTAGTAATCCTGGACAACGCCGATCTTGAAGATGTGCTTGTACCAGTCGAAGTCCCTTTCAAGGAGGCTCTCAGGACGCTGGTTCTTGAAAGCGCTCTTAGACATCATCATACGCTGGGTCTCGTAGAGTTCCTCGCTGTTCATTGAGTGGAACCTGCCGGAAAGGGCCTGCTTGATACCTGCGCTGGCCTTGAAGTTGACCTCAGTGCGCTCACGGTCCTTTGCCTGCTTGGTGGTGACCACGATGACGCCGCCCGCTGCGGATGCGCCGTACAGTGCGGTTGCGGAAGCGTCCTTAAGGATGGTCACGCTCTCTACGTCGTTGGGGTTGAATGTGCCGCCGGCGATACCGTCAACCACATACAGGGGGTCTGCGCTTGCAGAGATGGAACCGGTACCGCGGATACGGATCTGGGCGCTTTCACCGGGCTGACCGCTGGCGTTCATAACCACGACGCCGGCCGCCTTGCCCTGGATCATATTTCCAAGGTCAGGGGTGGAAGTGTCCACGATTTCGTCGGAGCGGAGGGATACTACTGAACTGGAGAGTTCATTCTTCTTCTGGGAAGTGTAACCCATAACCACTACCTCGTCCAGGAAATTGACGTCCTCTTTCATAAATACGTCAATCTTTGTCCTGCCGTTGACCTTCTCAACCACGTCAGTGTAACTGAGGAGGCTGAAGGTGATGGTGGCGTCCTTACCAACATTGACGGAGAAATTTCCGTCGAAGTCAGTGATGGTGCCACCGCCGGTGGAAACGATCACTCCCACGCCTTCCAGGGGTTCCCCCGTTGCGGCGTCTTTCACTGAACCCGTAACGGTTGTCTGCGCAAACGCAGCCACCCCGACCAGGCTCAGGAGGATGATGGAAAATAGTTTTTTCATTTTGTTGGTATTTGATTAGTTAAGTGTAAATGCATTTAGCCTTGTAAATTTATTCTACCTGCATCAAATATTCAAGTTTCCTAAAGGAAAATGTGGCAAAAAACTATTTCGGAATATTTCGAAACTGTTTCAATTCCGTTCCGAGTACTCTAGAATACGGTTGTATACGAAACTTCTACCGTTCCGTCCGCGGCCACCACAAAGTAGATCGGAGTCATCCTGGGGTCAAACACCGGATTGGAGAAATCCTGATGCACATACTCCCATCCTTCCACCGAAGGTTCAGGGCCATAGCCGCAGCACACGGCTACGCGCCTTACGTCCGGCCACTTTTCCTCAAGGAGCGTAAGGGCCTCACGGCAGGTGGGGCATCCCTTGTCCAGCACCAGCACAAGCGTTTTCTCACGGAAAACTACGCCCGGTACCGTTGCCTTCTTCCCCTGAAGGTTGTATCCGGCCCATTCCCTCTTCTGGATATAGGGATCGGAGGACCCGCGGGGGATAACTCCATCGGCCACAATCCTTTCCACCGCCTTTGCGTAAAGCGCCGGGGAATGGCAGGGGGACAGCAGGTTGTAGAAGGCGGATTCCATCCAGTCGGAATAGATGTAGTACGCAACTTCATCGGCCTTGAGGTGGTTGTAAAGCACGTCTATGGCCTTGCGGGCGTCCCGCTCCGGGGCCGCCACCGCAAGTTCCGCGAAATCGGCAAACTGTTCCTCCGCGGCGTCAATGTCGGAGTAATCTATGCTGTGGGTATCCCAGAAGCGCACTATCTCCGGCCTGGGGCCGCAGGAAAAGACAAGCACCGCCGCAAGGACGGGCAGTGCAGACAAAACTCTTCTCATACTACAGTTCCAGCAGTTTGTTATATCCCTTGGAAGCGTCCCACATATCCTTGTTGGCAAGTGCGGCGCTGTACTCCGGACGGTCCGGGAGAAGGGGATCGGCAAGGTGGAGATAGAGCGTTCCCTTGGCTTCCGGAAGCGTGATGGTAGTCTCTATCCTGTACCTTCCGGGATGCCAGGAACGGGGATCCGACCCAAGGTCAAACACTGTTTCATCGCCGTCCTGGGCAACAAACACAAGACGCGCCTCGCGGGGATTCTGGAAGGCTGAGAAGCCGTCGTTCCTAAGGTACATGGCCACCTTGTAGGGCTGCCCTGCCACGGCTTCCGGCGTATGGAGGACCTTCTCCAGCACTATGCGGTATCCAAGGCGGCGCTTGACTTCGTCGTAGCACCCGCCCTTCTTCCACACGTTCAGGACCTTTGTGTTGTAACTTATGTTGAGATATGTCCAGTGATAGTCTTCCATATCGCGGATGGAAGGGCCGCAGTCACAGTAGTTGCCCGTTGAACTCTGCTGGACGGCGCAGGTTTCGCCGCCCATGAAGGTGTAGCGGGTATCCCCTCCCCAGAACTTGCGGGAATTTGAGGAAGCGTATGTGCCCCAGTCGTCGGACGAGGACATGAAGCAGTCGTTGAAGCCGCCTATACGGGAAAGGGTGGTGCCGTTATGGGCAGTCTTTGAGGTAAGGGTATCCTGAAGGCCGATTCCGTACATTCCCAGTTTGAAATCCGGGGTGCGGACAGCCACCTGACGGCTCTCCGGCAGGGCGGCAAGCATAGCGTCAAGGACGCGGCGGCGGGGCTGATAGTCTTCGTAGGATTTGGGATTCATACCAAAGTGGTCGGAGTAGTACCACTCTCCCCAAACGCCCACAAAACCTGCCTGGAACACCATTATCACATCCTCGTTCTTCTGGAGGATAGGTTTCACCTGCTCTATGTGACGCATCACCCACTTTTCCTCCGGATCCCATGGCTTATTGGACTCCTTCTCATTCTGTTTGTAGCAGAAGCGGAGCACGCACTTGGCGCCGCCCGCCCTCAGGCCGTCCATATCCTTCTGGATATTGTCAAGGACGCTCTGGGGGATGTCCTTTGACATATATTTGGGGAGGACATACTGCACGTAAAGAACCGTATGGCCCTGGTTGCGCTTGCTTTTCACTGCGCTTGCCGTAAGGGTGTTGTACTCCCCTCCTCCCTCGTAGGGATAGTAGAAACCGCGTTCGGGGTTTATCACGTCCCCCTCAATCTCCTCAAAGAACACAACGGCGAGCCCGGCATCGGCCTCGGGGTCGTCACCGGGAGACGGCGGCTGCGGAGTAGGGGTGTCAGGATTATCCGGGGTATCCGGGGTGTCCGGATTATCGGGGTTATCAGGGTTGTCGGGGTTATCAGAACCGGAAGGGTCATCTCCTTCCGATGAATTCTCTTCATCTGGTCCTGGGACATCGATTTCAGACACAGGCTGCCCGCATGAGAGCACCAGAAGCGCCGCAGCAAGGCAGGAGAACAAAAGGGTGACGTGGCTTGATTTCATTGCGTACGGTATTAGTTTACACAAAGTTATAAAAAAAGGGGCTGACATCAAAATGCCAGCCCCCGAAAAATCATGAAAAATTACTTTGCGTAAGATACGCGGAGGACACCGGTTGCCTGATAGATGGCATCCCTGTCGTCCCAGTCGAAGATGACGCCGCAGGCAAGTTCTTCGTCGGAATCCTTCAGATTCACGATGTCGTCCTTCTCAAGGGCGAACTCAACCTTCACGATACCGCTGCCGTCAAGTTTGCCGGACTTCCAGTTGGAAGGCCTGGGGCAGTCGTTGTCGCCGGTGCCGGAATCGTCGAAGTTCTGCCAGCCCCAGAGAGGGAATGCGGCTTCGTCGCCCTCTTCGGGCCAATCCTGGCAGAAAGTGCCGTTGTAGTCAAAGTCTCCGGTGTAGTCTCCGTCAACCTGGTCGTTCTCTCCCACGGGGCCAACCTTGGTGGGGCCGATGAGGGTCTGCTCGAATGCAACGCAAACTTCGCCGATTGAAGGCTTGAAGTACATGAAGAACTGAGCGCACATCTCTGAGCCGAGGTCGGGGATAGCGGGCTTAGAGTCGTCGTCAGGATCGGCAAAGGTGAGGAAACCGGTGCTGCCGTTGCTGTCGGGGTCTATGAAAAGGTGCATAACCTCGCGGAAGGACTCGTCGTCGTCTCCCATCTCAACGTCCAGGGCATCTTCGGTGAAGGAACTTCCCCAGGTGCCGCATGCTTCGTTCTGAGGCAGGAGTTCTGCCAGGAACTCGAAGTAGAAATAGATGTTCTCAGGGTCAGAGGCTATCTTCATGACCTGGATGGGGTCGTCGGAACCGCCCTTGAGCATATCGGCGTACTCGTTGCTGCCTGCAACGGCCTCAGTGATGGCATCCCAGTCGGCAAAATTGCCGTCGATTGAAATCTCGATGGTGTTGCCTTTGTCACCGCCCTGCTGGTCACCGCCCTGCTCCTGACCTTTTTCATCATCTGTGTTGTCCTTGCCGGCCGGCTTGGATGACGGCTTCTGGCAGGCGCTGAACATAAATGCTGCAGTAGCAACTGCAAGAAGGATAACGTACAGTCTTTTCATTTGGTTGAATAGTTAAGTTAATGAGGATAAGTTACTTGATTCGTGCCATATCTTCACCCTTGGAAGGAGCGAGGCCGATGTCGTCGCCGGGCATCCAGGCGCCTTCTGTTGCGCCATCTTCGGGATACTCAACATACTGGTCCGTAAGGGAAACGCCGAAGTAGAGAACCTTTGACTTGAGGGCGTCCGTTGCGCGGCCGAAGCAGAATTCACCCCTGTACACGCCGTCCTCGATCTTGGCCTTGCCGGAGAAACCGGTATCCCAGTTGGCCATAGTTGCCTTTGCCTTCTGCATAAGCCATACCTGGAAGAGGACATCGTAGGTGCAGCCTTCTTCACCGCCCCAATAAGTAATAGGTGTGGCGCCTTCGCCGCAGTCGATGTAGATGCTCAGGTAGTTTGCGTATGAGCAGTCGTCCACATAGAGGGAATTGACATCGGCCTCAATGTAGAAGTAGATCTTCTGATCATTCATCTGGGTTTTCATAAGGAGGACGGCATCATCTCCGCCGATGGGATCGATGTCCTTCCACTCGCCGAACTTTCCGTCTACGGCCAGTTTGACTTCACCTTCATCCTGGTTGCCCCCGTCTTCCTTACCGCTGTCCTGCTCCTTGGAGTCCTTGTCCTGCTTTGCAGGAGTCTTGGGCTTGGAACAAGAGACTAACACAAAGGCGGCTACTGCTGCCACGAACAAAAAACTAAGAACTTTCTTCATAATGGTATTAGTTAAGTTAAAAAATATTCCACTACTTGTAGATGCAAATATATTTAAAAACGTTCAGATTTGTTCCGTTTTATTTCGAAATATTGTTTCGATAGATTTCGTTTACCATTTATTGTTCAATTTGAAATACAGGCATCTCTTTTTTTTTATTATTTTTGTGAAAGCAAACCACATAATATGAGAAAGGCACTGACCCTTATTCTGGCAGCCGCACTTGCATCATGCAGCCCCAAAGGCGGCACGGCGGTCTCAATTGACATAAACCCCGGAACCTATCCCCTTATTACCAATATCCAAGGGCGCACTCGGACTTGCCTGGACGGGCAGTGGAATGCCCTGGTAGATATTTATGAAACGGGATATTACAGTTACAGGCGCACACCGATACCCGTAGAAAACTCCTGGTTCAAGGACAGGAGTTATTTTCAGGCGCCCACCCAACTGATAGAGTACGACTTTGATGCAGCTCCAACCCTTAAGGTACCCGGAGACTGGAATACCCAGCGTCCGGAACTGTACATGTATGAAGGCACCGTCTGGTACAGGCGGAAATTTGACATGGAGGCCAAGGAGGGCAAACGCTATTTTCTTTATTTCGAAGGCGCTAATTATGAAACAGTAGCAGGCCTTAACGGAGAAATCCTGGGAAGTCATGAGGGTGGTTATACGCCGTTTTGTTTTGAGATTACCGGTAAACTCCGCAATAACGGCAACTCGCTGGTTGTAAAAGTGGACAACCGTCGCAGAATGGAAAATGTCCCAACCGTCAATTTCGACTGGTGGAACTATGGCGGCATTACACGCAGCGTCCACTTAGTGGAGACCCCCGAAGTCTTCATCCGCGACTACTCTATAGGCCTTGACAAGTCTGACCCTCGGTTTATAAGCGGTCGAGTCATCCTGGACGGAGCCGGTTCCGTCTCAGAAGTAACTGTAAGCCTTCCTGAACTTGGTCTTGATATTCCCGTTGCCACAGACCAGTCCGGAGTGGGGACATTCCGTGTCAAAGCATCTCCGGAACGCTGGCATCCTGGCAATCCCAGACTATATGAAGTATGTATAACCTCTGGAACGGACATTATCCGCGACAGGGTTGGTTTCCGTACCATCGAGACCTCCGGTCATCAAATCCTCCTCAACGGTAATCCTGTTTTCCTCAAAGGAATATGCATCCACGAAGAAAAGCCCTCCGGAAGCGGTGGTAGGGCTTATTCTATGGAAGATGCCCGCACAACCCTTGGATGGGTTAAGGAACTTGGATGTAACTTCGTACGTCTTGCCCACTATCCTCACAATGAGAATATGGTGCGTGCAGCGGAGGAAATGGGTATTATGGTGTGGTCAGAAATACCCGTCTATTGGACCATTGACTGGACAAACCCACACACTTACGCCAACGCCTGTGCACAGCTCCGGGACAATATCGGCCGTGACCATAATCGCTGCAATATAATAATATGGAGCGTGGCAAACGAAACTCCCGTGGGCGCCACGGGCAGGAAGGAATTCCTTTTCGGCCTCATTGACAAGGCCCGGGAATTGGACGGAAGCCGTCTTGTGGGCGCTGCTATGGAAACGGCCTTCGTAACAGATTCCCTGGCCACTGTAAATGACGCGGAATTGTTTGAAAAGGCCGATATAGGGAGTTTCAATCAATACATCGGCTGGTATGACGGGACGCCTGAGAAATGCGACGGGGTCTCCTGGACATTCGCCCTTGACAAGCCCGTCATCATATCCGAATTCGGCGGCGGAGCAAAATACGGCTACCACGGCCCCGACAGCTGGCGTTTCACGGAAGAGTACCAGGACCTCCTGTATCGCAAGAATCTTGCGATGCTGGACCGTATTGGGCCCCAATTGGCCGGTACTACACCCTGGATTCTCAAGGATTTCCGAAGCCCTAAACGCGCCCTGACAGGCATCCAGGACGACTACAACCGGAAGGGCCTTATCTCTGAAAAAGGAGAGAAAAAAGCCGCTTTCTACGTAGTCAGAGACTGGTACAGTACAAAACAGTAATCAGAAAGACACAAGTTTTACCGGCCCGGCAAGTCCGGACGGTACCGGAGTCCAGTCTCTGTAATTGGCGGGAGCATAACGGATATCCACCACGTTGATGTCCTTGAAGCGCTTCCATGGCGGAAAGGCGTTATACTTCTGCTGCTCGCCGCTTGTTTGTGTCTTGATAAGGTTCATAGTGCCAATTAGCTGTAATTAGCACAAATATAAGGATAATATCTGACAAAAAAGAGGCGCAAGGCCTCTCTGCATTTTTTTCAAAAAAGTTGTGTCAAACTCCCGATGGTTTTTGTTTTTCTAGGAACTCTTTCATATATTTGAGCGCTAAAACCACATGATAATGAGAAACACACAACCACGGTTCACACTTTTGTGCGCCGCCCTCCTGCTTCTCATGGGCTTTAGCCGGGCCGGTGCTCAGACAACTGAATCTTTACGCCGCCATGCCTGCTGATGAGCCCATATTTGCAATTGCGCGCCACAGGATCGGAAGAGACGGAGACGGAGTCACAACCCTTGTATGCTTTCCTTCTTGTCCGCTACATTGCAAGTATTGCCTTAATCCACAGTGCTTTAAGGATGAGGGAACATACCCAAGATACACTCCGGAGTCACTGTATGAAAAGGTCAAGGTGGACGACCTTTACTTTCAGGCCACAGGCGGCGGCATTACATTTGGCGGCGGAGAGCCGGGACTCCGATCCAGTTTTATTGCCGAATTCAGGAGCATTTGTCCCAAAAACTGGAAAATCAATCTGGAAACGTCTCTAAACATTGACGAGGCCAATCTGGATACACTTGAAAGGTGCACCAACCAGTTCATCATTGACATAAAGGACATGTCTCCAGACATATACAAGGCTTATACGGGAAAGGACAATGCCCGCGTAAAACGGAACCTTGAATGGCTGAGCAAGGCAGGCCGGGCTTCGGATTGCACCATTCGGGTGCCGATTATTCCCGGTTATAACTCTGCCGAATGTGTGGATGACTCCATTTCCCAACTGAAAGCCATGGGATTCGGTAATTTTGACAAATTTGTGTACGTAACTGACAGATCAAAAAAATAAAATACTAGCCGGAGTCAACCTAAATCCGGAAATGACACTATGGAACGTGGTAAAAAGACTTGTATAATTCTGAAAGACATTCGCCAGCAGATCGCCCAGCAAAATGACATCGAGTTCATTACCTCTGAATGCAAGCACAAGGGAGACTGCGCAGGGACTTGCCCCAAATGCGAGGCCGAAGTCGCCTATCTGGAGCGCCAACTTGAAGAAAGGCGGCGTCTTGGCAAGATTGCGAAGGTAGCCGGCATTGCCGCATCCGTAACCCTTACAATTGCGTCCTGCACTCCTATCACCAATCCGGAGACTGAGACCAACAAGGAACAACCGGTGGAACTGGATGGAGAGCCATATGAGCCAAATAACACGGATCTTCCCGGTGATGTGGATGACTCCGGTTCAGAAGATGGCGGGGAAGCATTGGAAGGAGATCCAGCAGAATAGGGCCGCGGAATGTAAACGCCTCACTTGCAGCGAATTACGCAAAATCCTCCCTATGATTTAGAAGGGAGGATCTTTCATATATCCTTCATTATCACCCACTTGCATTTTACGGGCACATATTCGGCATTTTTCACTATCTTCCGGAGTTTGACACATCGATTTATAGATAACGAGGCCACAGACCGCCGAGGGGGCGATATTTTTTGATATTGCTATGACATTTTTCATCTGTCTTTTGGTAACGATCTGAGTGTCAGTCCTGAAGCCAGCGGAGCCGTGCAGTCTGTTGGTGAGGTCATTTCTGGTATATACTGGAACATACCCTTCCCCTCCGATGAAGAGGCAGTCCATATCTCTGAGTGTGTCCGGCTCTTTGTTTGTGTCTTGATAAGGTTCATAGTGCTAATTAGCTGTAATTAGCATAAATATAAGAATAATATCTGACAAAAATAGAGGCGCAAGGCCTCTCTGCATTTTTTCAAAAAAGTTGTGTCAAACTCCCGATGGGGCATCTATCAAATATACAAAAATAAATGAAAATGGTGCCGCATCTACAAAAAAAACAGTACGCCTGAACAACAAATTTGATTTTTTCCTATCTTTGTGTCGCCGACAAACCGAAACGACACGAAACACTTATAACCTATTACAAACATGAACAAGAAAACTTACGAGGCGCCATGTTCAAGGACAATGACGCTAAACTGTGAAGGGAATCTCCTTACAGGTTCAGTTGACACTCTGATAACCCTGGATGCCGCAACTTACGGAATGACCGGAGAGGATTTGATTGCACCCAACGACCTTGACATTAATTGGTAGGAGGATCTGATTATGAAAAAGACCGTATTAAGCATCATCGCCATTTGTGCACTTGCCGCAGTTTCCTGTCAGGAAATCGAGCCCGAATTCACTGCAACAAAAACCCAGACTATCACCCTGAGGGCCCAGATAGACCCCGAGACCAAAACAACCTACGGCAGCGACGTTACGTTTGGCTGGAGCGCCGGAGATGCAATCTCCCTGCTTGTCAAGAACGCCGACAATTCTTATTCCTTCATAGAACTCACCACCACGGACAGCGGTGCCAGCGCAGACTTTACCGGAACCCTTCTGGCCGGACAGACTGTTCAGGACCTTGCCCTTTACCCCGCCAGCGAAAATCACGTTTATACAAATGACGGAACTGAAACCATCCAGTTCTATCTTCCCACTTCTTATGACTACACGACGCATGAAAGCGTGAATCTTCCGATGGTGGCAAGAAAATCTGCGGGAACATACACCTTCAAGCCTGCAGGCGGAGCCCTCAAGGTAACCTATAACAATCTTCCCGGCAACACTGTGCTTGATTTCCAGTTTGCATCAGACAACAAATTGAACGGGCTGATGGAACTTACGGATGACAAACTGCCCACCTGCTCATACGACGGCGCCGGCGTAGACGCCCATGCCATTGTAGTGAAAGCCAGGACGGATGCTTCCGGCAATGCCACCATCTACTACCCCATGCCTCCAAAGACCGACAACGGATACAACAGGCTCAGGATCATGTGGGACGGCACCACCACTCGCCTTTACAACAAGCAGAACAATGGTGCCGCATATAAGATTCCCATCGCCGTAGGGCAGATAACAAGGTTGAAGGCCATCTCATTCTCCCACTCCCCTGCCACCGAGTCCGATTTCACAAAAGCCAAGGCCGGCCTCTCCAAGGGAGCTTCAGGCGATGCATCCTGGAAACGCGGAATGAGGCTTGTGAAACTCGCCTACGACGATGACAACATCTATGGATACATTGAAGTGGACCTTGGCAAGGACAATGTCACCCGTATGAATTACCTCTGCGTCGCAGTTGATAACGACGGCGTACATGAAGGCCAGAGTACAAGTTGGATTTTCAACAACTACAAAGGCTATGACAACGCCTTCATGGGCAAAATCGGCACAACGGGGTGGGACCCTCAGGAAATGACCGAGCCCAAAAAGTATGAACGTGGTGGCTCCACCGACGGCTTCAAATTCACCAATGCCGCCGCCACTACCGGTTTCACAGGAACCGGACGCATTGACGGAAACGTTTGGAAATACACGTTCACCCTTGACCGCGCCGTTGCAGGAATCGACGCACTCACATCAACCGAGATCGGCATAGCCCTTTTCCGGTATAACAACAGTTTCTCCGCCGATTATACAGTAATGCAGGGCCGCGGAGGTTATGAACTTGACATGTCAGGCGCTGTGAGCATAGAAATAGGAGGCGACTTTGACGACTGGGCCGGCGTAACCACATCCGCAACCGGAGACGGAAACCTCAAGGAAGTGAAAGCCTTCATCAAGGGAGACTACATCTATTTCTACAACAAGGTACTCGCATCATCCGTTGACAAGGCGTACTGGCAAACCAACATGTACGTATATCTTGATACTGACAATAACGCCGAAACCGGCGCCAGCAACAGCAGCATGACCGGAATCGACGCATACATGTATTATTTTATGGCAGGAGGCGGCAATTATTATTCCGGTGTCTCCCTTGGTGGACAAGGCGTTGCATGGCACACATTCACCGGTGCGGACGGAACCGAGGATGCATCCGGAAACCAGAGTTCCACAAACTGGACTGTGGTAAAGAGCGGTTCCTGCGCATGCTACGGCGCAGACGGAGAAACCTATTCCGAATTTGAGATCCAGGTACCGCGCAGCGCCCTTGGCGGTGTTGGAGCCGGAGCCAAGAGGATTGGATTCAAATACAGCAAAGGTGGTTTTGCACTACTTAATCTCTCAGAATAAAACGCGCTACTCCGGGGCCGGCCTTTGGAAAAGTGACCGGCCCCGTTTTTTTACCGGATAGGAAGGTATATTATTATATCTGCAACATGAACGCACTACAAAAACTAATTGCCACAAGCGCCATGGCGCTTATCTCCCTGTCCTGCACTCAAAAATTCGGAGATTTCCGTGACCTCACCCCCACCCCGCCCATGGGGTGGAACAGTTGGGATGCTTACGGTGTCACTGTGACAGAGCAGGAGGTCCGGGACATCACGGACTATATGGCCGAGAACCTACTCCAGTACGGCTGGGAATACGTGGTTGTGGACGGGGCATGGAATTCCCCCCTGAATGACAGCATCCCGCGCACCTTTGACGAATATGGACGGGACTATCCGGCCATCAACCGCTTCCCTTCATCGGCCGGCGGCCAGGGATTCAAGCCCCTTGCAGACTACATCCATTCAAAAGGAATGAAATTCGGCCTCCACAAAATGAGAGGTATACCCAGATGGATGGTAGAGCAGAAGGTCCCCATTAAGGGCGCTCCCGGGATTACCGCAGACATGATTGCATCGGAGAGGGACCTTTGCGCCTGGAGCGACGGCAGCCTCACCGTAGAGGCTTCAAGGCCCGGAGCCCAGGAATACTACAATTCCCTCTTCGAACTCTATGCCCAGTGGGGTGTGGACTTTGTGAAATACGATGACTTGTCGGCCCCCATCTATCACGGAGACGAAGTTGAACTCATACGCAATGCCATCGAGGCGTGCGGAAGGCCGATGGTCCTGTCAACTTCTCCCGGCGAGACCCCCGTGGAAGCCGCGCCGCATCTTAGGACTCATGCAAACATGTGGCGTACAGTCAATGATGTGTGGGACCACTGGTTCCAGATAGAGCACATAATGGAAGTGCATGAGAAATGGTATCCCTTCATAGGAGACGGATGTTGGCCCGACTGCGACATGCTCCCCATAGGCCGGCTCAATGTGCGCGGCTCCAACAATCCTCCGCGCCAGACAAGGCTCACCCCGGACGAACAGCTTTCCACCGTAAGTTTCTTCTCCATCGTGAGGTCTCCGCTCATTTTCGGAGGAGATATCCTCTCCATGGATCCAGAAACCCTTTCCTTGCTCACAAATCCGGACATCATTGAGATGAATCAGCGCGGCCGTGCCCCTAGGCAGGTAAGACGTGACTCCAACGAACTTGTAGTCTCCTCAGACGCACCCGGCGGAGGCATCTATGCCGCCGTTTTCAACCTGTCCGCCGAGCCACGCAACATTTCCGTAGCGCTGTCAGACCTTGGGCTTCACGGCAAACGTAAAGCCAAAGACCTATGGAGCGGAATCACATTCAAGGTATCCGACGTTCTGAGTCTTGAGAGCATCCCTTCTCATGGATGTCGTGTTGTAAGAATCAAATAATTACAAAACAATAACAATAACCAGATGCAGACAAAAATCGTTTCGCCAGTGATGGCGTGCCTGATGCTTCTTTCATGCGCCGTCTCATGCAAAAAGCCTGCAGCGCAGAATAATGAGCAGGAGCCCCCAAAAGATGAAGAGCCGGCTGTAGTAGATCCTGTGCCGGATGGTCCCGATGAGCCCAATAAGCCCGGCGAAGGCTTTGACGACCCCTTCTCCTCAGTAACTTTCGACAAGAGTTTCTATTACGACTACTCAAACTTCGCCACCCCGGAACGCGGATTCTATAACAGGGTGGAATACACTTTCAAGGACGACAACAGGCCCACCCCTCCCTCGGTGGAAAGCCTGTTGGCAAAAAGGCTCCGGACCAACGCCACCCTTACGCAGTTCCTGGTGTATCTGACCCAGTTTGTAGAAAACCCCGAACTCCCGGATTATGTACTGGATTTTCTCAGACAGTCCCTGGAGAATCACCGTAAGGCCGGAGTGAAAGCCGTACTCAGGGTTGGCTATGGAGGCTATCCGCCGGATGCCACTCCGGACATCGCCGTAAAGCATGTAGAGGCCCTTAAACCAGTATTCCAAGAGTATCAGGATGTTATCTGGTGCGTGGAGGCAGGTTTCATAGGGAACTGCGGAGAATGGGCCGGCAGCGAGGTTTTCGGCAACAAGGCCGAAGACAAGGCACGCCTGGTATCGGCGCTTCTGGACGCTTTCCCGCCAGATATCCAAATACTCCTGCGCACACCAAAATACAAGCGTGAGGTACTTACGGTAATCCTTGGACAGAAGTACCAGGCTAGGGACAGCATTACCGCCGAAACCGCTTTCAACGGAAGTCCCAATTCCCGCCTGGGCGGTCATAACGACTGCTACATGGCCACCGGCAACGATGCCGGCACCTTCAACGACCTTGCCGACAGGAAACAGTGGTACAGGGACTCCCATTATACCATTCTTGGAGGAGAAACCTGCACAATCGCCGGCTACTATCAGTACTGCAACTGCTCCGTGGCGCCTGACAGGATGCAGAAAGAGCACTGGAGCTACCTTAACATAGATTATTCTCAGGATGTACAGAATGTCTGGAGGGACGAAGGCTGCTTTGACCAGTTTGTACGCCGAATGGGTTATCGCTACACCCTGAAGGGAGTCTCCTTCGAAGGGGATTTCAAGGCCGGGAGTGAAGTCAAGATGACTCTGGGGCTCATCAATCTTGGTTATGCCTGCCTCATGAGGGAAAGGAAACTGGAGTTTGTGCTTATCCAGGATTCCAATCCCGACAACCGCACAGTCTGGGTTTCCAAGACAGACCCTCGCAGATGGGCCGGCGGCGGCTCATATCTGCTGGAGGAGACACTTAAGATGCCGGAAAACCTGTCTTCGGACGAATCCTACACCCTATACCTCAATCTTCCGGACATATCGCCGAACCTTCATGACAACCCCCTCTTCTCCATCCGTTTTGCCAACAAGGGGGTATGGAACGAGGAACTTGGCATGAACGCCATTGTGCACCTGTCACCATCCGACAAATGGGCCGACGGCGTGGAAGTGGAGGACTTTGATGAACCGCTTGACATAGATTTTGAATGGGAGGTAAAGGAATGAAAAGGTTAATATGCGCAATAGCCATCCTGACCGCAGTGGCAGGGTGTGCAAGGAATTCTGAGCAGACCGTCCCCGTCAGGACTGTCAAGGCCGAAATCACCGCAACCGCAAGCATAGTCAAGGGTGTCCTGGAGCAGGACCAGTTCTTCAAATGGGCCCCCGGAGACCGTATCCTTGTGGAACTGTCCGACGGCAGCTTCTCCACCTTCGAGACATCGGAAGGCGGAGAATGCGCCGTGTTCAGCGGTCAGATTCCAGAAGGGACAAAGCCTGGAGGATCGGCCTTCTATCCGGCCGATATAGTCACCGTCAAGGGGAAAGAGGTGAGTTTTGCCATCGGCCCCAAGATTAATGGCGGAGAAAAAGACGTCCTCATTCCCATGGCCGGCCGTCGATGGGGAGGGGAAACCTTTGCATTCCGGGCTGTGGCGGGTGCAGTCAAGATTATGATTGAGAATGTCCCCGACGAATTTGGAGACAGCGGCAAGGTAATCTTCAGCGCCACGGAAGCCACATCCGGAATCTATGCCCTGGACCCCAAAACCGAGAAATTGGTATGGGATGCCTCCATCCAGGCATCCAGCCTGGAGATTGATGTCAAGGTGGACCGCGGACGCGGGATCACATGCTATGTACCCCTTCCAGAAAATGACAACTGGGGAAGGATACATATCGCCCTTAAAGGACTTGACGGCAAAACCTATATGGAAAAAGACGTCCCGGAAGGCACGGTTGTTCCCGTCAAATCTGGCAGGGTAACCCGCATTCCCCCCTTATGTTTCCCTTCAGGGATAATAACCGCCATAAATCCGACAGATTCCGACTTCTCCATCTGGGACAATGTCCCGGACCTTACCGAAACACATACTTTCACGCCCTGGACTTGGCGAAGCAGTTGGAAGGGTGAAGACGTGTACAGCACCGAGGATTTCAACATTGTATGCAAACATGTCAAGTTCTTCTCAGATTCCAAATACCTTTACGGATATCTGTATCTGGACACCACAATCCCCCACAACCTCAGTGAAAGCCTGCAGCATTTCTATGTAATGCTGGATAACGACGATGAGACAACAGGACAGAGTTTCGGAGGCAACAACATCGCCGAGGTTCCCCTTTACCGTGGATACAACATCATGTTGTATGGAACCGCCTGCACAAACGGTGTTCCCGGTGTTTGGAAACCTGCAATGTATGACTGCACGGTCGATGCCGGCGCATCCAACACGAATATAAGCGGCACCGTAATAAACGGTGTCGCCGATGCTGGGTACGGTGGCGGCAGTTTCAACGGGGACATTTTTGAATGGGAATTTGCCATCGACCGCGGCAAAACAGGTCTGTCCGGCCGAAGCCATACCAATATTTGCGTGGCTTTCTGCTCCGGGACAAATTCCCCCTACCTCATAATGCCTTCTATCCACGGTATTGAACTGGACCTTGTCAATGAATAAATCCTTTATAGCAATTGCAGCCGGACTGGTTATCCTTTCCGGCTGCAAAGAAAACATAAGGCTTGATTTCCAGGCCGATAAAGACGGCGTTTGGCATGTTCCGGAAAAGCAGATGGACAAATGGGCACAGGCCATAATCAAATCTGACGACAGCCGCGCCGCCGCCCTGCTTGACATGGGATACGGAAAGGCCGATTCATTGTCGGCCGAAGATCCGGATGCCCGGACACTGGAGGCATTTGCCCATGCCGTCGCAGACCGGTTCCTCGACATCAACTCTCCCTTTTACGACGAGCGCGCCTGTGAACTTGCCCTTGACCGTGAGGCAGATTGCCTGCACTGGACATCATGGGGCCGAAGGGGTGTGGACTGGCGCCGTAGTATTTTGAATCTCAACCGTCCGGGCACACGTGTTTCTGATTTCTGGCTGTCAAACGGCGAGAAAGGGCAGGACACCCTGCTCCGACAGCTGCTTTCCGATGCCCCTTTCACGGTACTTTTCATATATGGTGAGAGTTGTCAGACATGCAAGAAAATGATGGAAGAGATCCGCGCGAGCCGAAGATTTGCTCAAATGGCGTCAAACGGAAAAATCCAGTTCATTTCACTTTATACCGGAGAAGATACACAGGAATTCATAAGTGCCCTGTCTCAATTTCCCGATTATTGGAAAAACTGGCGTGACCGTGAAAACGTTGTCAAATACGACAGAGCGTTTGACAATCGCATGATTCCATCGCTTTACGTCATCGACAATTCCGAGACTGTTATTCTCCGCGGGAAAATGAAAGTAAACGAAATAGAAAAATTTTTCACTCGAAAGGGTAATTACTGAAATTTTTTTACTAAATTCGCACAATATAACATATAATAACCAACTTGACCCATGTTATTAAGCCGAAACGCGATGGCCGCGCTTTTGTCGCTTGCCATTTTTCTTATTTCTAATCCACTGCAAGCCAGGAGTTTCAAAGGAAAGGTACTTGACAACAAGAACCAGCCCGTGATTGGTGCCGTAGTCATGATTCAAGGCAACGGCGTGCTCACTGACGCCAATGGTGCATTTGAAATAGATGTTCCATCGGCCGGTGGTACTGCAGAAATATCCTGCCTTGGATATGTAACCAAAAAAGTCACCATTTCACCAGATCAGAACAACGTTACCTTTTTCATAAGCGAGGACGCCCTGCAACTGGACGGGACCGTTGTGGTGGGTTATGGAACCACCAAGAAAATCAACCTCACCGGTGCAGTATCCACAGTTGAGGCCGACCAACTTGAAAACCGTACGGCAAACACCCTTACACATATGCTGCAGGGATCTGTTCCAGGCCTGACCGTAACCACCAGTTCCGGTCAGCCGAACGAAAAGCCGTCCTTGTACATCCGCGGTTACGCATCCATCACCTCCGGTGATTCCGGATACTGCCAGCCGCTGGTGCTCATTGACGGCGTAGAAGCCGACATGAACCAGGTGAATCCGGATGACGTCCAGACAATTTCCGTAATCAAGGACGCATCTTCGGCGGCAATTTACGGTGCCCGCGGAGCCTTTGGCGTAATCCTCATCACAACAAAGAGCGGCCAGAACGACTCCGGCAAACCCCGTATCCACTACAGCGGAAACGTGGGTCTGATGCGCCCTACAACCCCCACCAATTTCATTCGTACGGGTTATGACCACGTGATGATAACAGACCTCTTCTACAGGAACATGACCGGCAACAACTACACAAACTACACGGAAAAAGACATGGAAGAGCTGAAAGCCCGCCGTTATGACCTCGTGGAAAACCCCGATCGCCCCTGGGTGGTACAGGAAGTGAGGGACGGCGAGCTCAGTTACATCTATTACTGCAACACGGACTGGTATCATGAAATGTTCGTGGACAACAGTCCCGTCACCCAGCACAACATTTCCGTATCCGGTGGTGACTCAAGGGTGCAGTATTACCTCTCCGGCGGTTACAAGCACCGCGAAGGAACCTACAAGGTAAGGCCCGAGAAATATGACCGCTACAATGTGCGTGCCAAGCTCAACGTCAACGTTAACAAATGGCTGAGCATAGGCGACAACATATCATTCTTCGCATCCAATTACGACTACCCCGGCAACGCAACGCCAAGCTACAACTGGTCTTACGCCTGCGTGCATGGTCTGTCCTCATTCCCCCTCAAAAACCCCGACGGCACCTGGGTATACAGTACCGTCCTGTCAAAAGCAAACCTCACTAACGGCTGCCACATAGACCTTGGCCAGGACACAAAGGTGAACTGGAAGAAGGATCATAACTTCACCAATATGGCAGAGGTGAGCATTCACCCTATAGAAGGCCTGGACTTCAGGGCGGATTTCACCTACAGGCTGGACGGCACATACAACCGCAACCGCTGGACCAATATGCAGTACTCCAAGTATCCCGGGATATCAAAGGATGAGACCACGGGCCGGTTCGCCAACCATCTTGAAGAGTGGCGCTATCGCACGGAATACATGGCATTCAACGCATACGCCACCTATGAGCACAGCTGGGCAGGCAAACATAATTTCAAGGCCCTTGGCGGCTACAACTATGAGCAGCAAAGTTACGGAAAGATTTATACCGACGGCTACGACCTCTCCTCAAACTATATATCCGCTTACGCACTTATGCCGTCTGCCGACGCCAAAGTGTCTGACGAGGCCAGTGAATATGCAATCGCCGGTTTCTTCGGCCGTCTCAATTACGACTACGAGGGTAAATACCTCCTGGAAGTCAGCGCCCGCGCCGATGGCACGTCCCGTTTCCCGGAGGAAAAACGCTGGGGCGTGTTCCCGTCAGCATCGGCCGGATGGAAATTCACCGACGAACGCTTCATGGAATGGGCAAAAGACGTTCTTAATTACGGTAAAATCCGTTTCTCATACGGCTGGCTTGGAAACCAGCAGGTAAAGGACTACATGTTTGCGAGGAAAATAACCCTCGAAAACTCCGGCTGGCTGTTTGACAGCGATTCCACGCAGCCCAAGAAGGCCCACGCCGAAGATCCTACCGGCAACGCCATTACCTGGGAAGTAGCCAAGCACTACAACCTGGGCCTTGACCTGGGTCTGTTTGACAACCGCCTTTCATTCAGCGGAGAAGCTTTTATCAGAAAGACCGAGGGCATGATTACAGGTTTGCTCGTTCTGCCTGAAGCCTATGGAGCAGGATCTCCCCAGGAAAACTGCGCAGACCTCCGGACCAGGGGATATGAGCTGACAGTAGGCTGGAAAGACAGTTTCATGATGGCCGGTCAGCCGTTCAACTATTACATAAGCGGGACCTTGAGCGACGACGAAACCGTCATCACCAAGTTCTCCGGAAACGCCCGTCAACAACTCTCCAGCCTGTATGAAGGCAAAAGAGTGGGAGACATCTGGGGCTACAGGACAGACGGTCTGTTCCGCACGGACGAAGAAGCCAAAGAATACACGGACAAAATAAACCACGGAAAAATCACTGAAAATATGCCTGACGGCTGGAAAGCCGGAGACCTTAAGATTCTTGACATCAATGGTGATGACGAGATAAGCGCCGGCGCTGAGACTTTGACGGACCACGGAGATCTTGATGTCATCGGCAATTCCAAGCCCCACTACCAATACAGCATCAACCTTGGAGCAAGCTGGTATGGCTTTGACCTCAGCGCCTTCTTCCAGGGAATAGGAAAGCTGGACTGGTACCCGCCGTCCGACAACCGCAACTTCTGGTTCTGCTACTCAAGGGCCGGTTCCACTTGGATTCCTGAGAATTTCATGGACAATGTCTGGACAACTGACAACCCCGATGCATACTTCCCCCGCCCTATGGCCGGAGACGGAAAAATTATGGGATACCTCAAAGAGAAGAACGACCGCTACATCCAGAATATCGGATACTTGCGCCTGAAAAACCTGACCTTGGGCTACACTCTTCCCTCCGATATCGTGAAGAAAGCCGGACTTGGCCGCGTACGTTTCTACTTCTCGGGAGAAAACCTCTTCTACCTTTCACCCCTCAAGAAGTACGGCAAATACATAGACCCTGAAAATGCCATGGCCAACAGCAACTGGCTGTTCTCCTATCCCTGGCAGAAAACATACTCAATTGGAATTGACATAGATTTTTAATCCTTGACAGACATGAGAAGAATACTGATACTTTCACTTAGTGCCCTTTGCGCAGCAGCATGTTCGCTGGACCGTGCTCCTCTTGACAGAGAGAGTATGGACACTTTCTACAAGGATGAAAACCAGTTACAGGCGGCAACGTCGTACTTTTATTCCGCCCTGCTGCCATCCGGAGATGATATTTATAAATTTGAGTACGCAGACCTTTATTTCTCTTGCAGCAGCCTGAGCGATCTCCAGCTTGGAGGCAAAAACCGGAAAACCCCTACCAGCGACAAGCTCTGGGAGTGGAATACGCTCCGCTACATCAATGAGACCTTGGAGAACATGGGCCATTGCAGCGATGAAGTTGTAAGGAATAAATATACCGGCATCACATACTTTTTCAGGGCATATTTCTATTACCTTAAATTGCGCCGTTACGGTGAGGTTCCGTGGTACGACCACTCACTTCTGACCGACGACCCCGACCTCTACCGCCCCCGAGACTCCAGAGACTTCATTGTAGGGAAAATCTTCGAAGACCTTGACAACGCCATCCGGATGCTCCCTGACAATAAGGAGAAATACAAGATTACAAAGTGGGACGCCATGCTCATAAAGTCAAGGGTAGCCCTCTTTGAAGGCACCTGGCACAAATATCATACTGAATCCCAATATGAGAAGGATGCCAATTATTATCTTAAAATTGCAGCAGAAGTATCAAAGGAATTCATAGAGAGCTCACCTTATCACATTTACAACACCGGTAATCCCAACACCGACTACCAGCACCTTTTCAGCACAGGAGAAACCGAGGACGAAGAAGTGGTTCTGGGAAAGAACTTCGCTGTTGATCTGTTTGTCTCACATTTTGCAGCCCGCAGCACATTCGGCGACAGAACTACTGCCATAAACAAGAAGTTTGTGGACATGTTCCTTAAGGCCGACGGTACCCGTTTCACAGACGATTCCGGGTGGGATAAAAAAGAGTTCTATGACCAGATGACAGGCCGTGACCCCCGCCTTGCCCAGATTGTGCGCAGCCCGGGATACCACCTCATTGACTCCGACCAAATTATGCCCCCCAGCTTTTCAAACTCCCTTACCGGCTACAACTGCTGCAAATATGCAGTAAGCGCCACCAAGGTGGGCCCCGGTGAAGCCTGGAGCGGAGAAGACGGAGACCTCCCCGTATGGCGCGCAGCCGAAGTTTACCTTAATTATGCGGAGGCACAGGCCGAAAGAACCGACTACGTCATAACCCAGGACGACATTGACCTCAGTATCAAACCTCTCAGGGACCGCGCCGGAATGCCCAACCTGAATCTTGCCTACGCAAACGCAAACCCCGACAACGCTTACTTGGGATCGGCAAAATACGGTTACACAAACGTGACCGGAGACAATAAGGGCGTAATCCTTGAAATCCGCCGCGAACGAGCTGTTGAACTGGCCCAGGAACTTGACTTCCGCTGGTGGGACCTGATGCGCTGGAAAGCCGGCAACTGCATGTTGCAGGACCTCTCAGGCATATATTTCCCAGGTTATGGAGAGTATGACCTTGACCATGACGGAACTCTAGACCTGTGCATTTACAATGGCACAGAGCCAACCACTACTGCCACGTCACTTCTGAAAGTGGGATCAGGCCAGGCTGTTGAATTCTCTGAAGGCACTTCCGGCAACATTGTGCCTTATCCCTCAAGAGTCAAAAGGCGCAGCTTTGATGAAGAAAGGGATTATCTGTTCCCTCTCCCGCTTGGAGACCTTGAAGTCAACCACGGCCTCACGCAGAATCCCGGATGGGATATCCCCAAGTAAACAACAGAGGATATCACCAAAAGACAACTAATTAAAAAATGTATTATATTTGCATAAATGAATACTGTAACGGTGGCAAAAAATATCAATAAACTGATTGCAGTGCTGGCCTGCTTACTGTTTGCCATGCCATATTTCATCTCGTGCGAAAAGCCTGAGACAAATGATGATTCTCAAAATCAGGAGGGCACTGACAATAGTGATCCGCAGAATCCCGACAAACCGGGCGATGAATATGCTGGCGGAGAAGTAATTATCAAAGCCCGCATAGAAGACGGAATGCAAACAAAAGTGAACTATCCTAAGCCCGGATTCTCTGCCTGGAACGCCGGAGACCGCATCATGGTTGTGGCTGTTCACAGGGACGGTGTAATTCACCGCAAAGTGCAGTTTGCCACAATTGAGGACGGCAATGAGATAAATTTTGTAGGTTTGGTCCCGGCCGGATATAAAATTGCAGGCTATGCTGTATATCCGTACTCGTCAAAACACTACGTTTCAATTGATAACGGAGAGGTGACTGCGCTTGGAGTATACACAGGAGAGGTCACTTCAAAGGACATTGGAGACGGTCAGGTGCACATGGTAGGAAAACAGGACTCTGACGGAACGTTTGTTTTCCGTCATCTTACCGGCGCGCTGCGCATGAATCTGGTAAACATGCCGTCCGGAAGTATCAGCGTCACCATGAATTCTGCAAAGAACCTCACCGGATGCTATGATGTGAATCTTGACAACAGCACATTCTCCGGAGAATACGACAACGGCTCAACTTCGTTTACCGTAAAAGCTCACGCAGACTATTACGGAAACGCCCAAGCTGTGTTCCCACTCCCGGAAGGCACCTATACAGACCTCTCCTTCACGGTTTCTGACAGTGACGGTGAAGTCCTCACTCAAACATTCCCACAGGAGATAACAATCAAAAAGGGTGAATTCCAGGATCTTCAGATGGAACTTGTAATTGACACCTCTGCAGACTTCAGCCGCTGGATGAGAAAAGACACCACTTTTGTCAATCACATTGAAACAGTGGACCTTGCCCAGCAAGGGCAATTGCAGAACGGCTGCGACACCCTGTTCTATATGTTTGACTCAAAAGCCCTGTACGGCTATATATCCGTTCCCATCACAACTGCAACCCTGCAGGCTCAGCTGAGGGAGCTGCACGTTTACATAGACCACAATGACGACCAAACCACACAGTTCAACCCCTCCTATGACCTTGGATGGCTGGACCTTAACGGCAGGTACAATTACAACGGCATAGAACTAAACGGCCGATATGACCTCCGCTTTGACGGAAGCATATACAAGAGCGGACGCATCCGTAAGATTGAAGACAGTCCCGTGACCCTACGTAAGATTTGCCCTACCCAGCAACCCGACGAAGGCTTTGGCTGGATGGGAGGTGTTTCAAAGGGGAACAGCACCAAGGAAACATTTGAAGCCGGATACCCGGGTTACATCGGGAGCGGCGTCCTGGACGAAAACAACCGTTTCCGCTACCAGTTTGAGCTCCAAAGGGACGCAGCACTCATCACGGACAATGACCTTAAAGGCTACACCATGAGCGGACAGGTAACCGGTATTGTCACGGTACTTGTAGTTGTGTCTGACCCCAGCTACGGCCACTCCTCAATATGCCCTGACCGCGGCGGTGCTTTCCTTAAAATGCTTGACAAATAATCCTAAACCTCATATTTTATTAACCTTTTTAAATCAAAAAAATTATGAAAAAAGTTTTCATGATTCTGGGTGCAAGCCTTATGGCAGCCCTCGTTGTTATTGGTTGCTCCAAGCCCAGCAACAACAATCAACAGAAACCCGATGGCGGTGAACAGAAACCCGACGACGGTGAACAGAAACCCGACGACGGTCAAGGCGGCGAGAAAGAATTCTCTCTCGATGTTGCCATTGATGGCGATTTCTCAGAATGGGACACACTCACCGATGAAACCGCAGACGGTGAATACTATCTCTATGACGAGAACACCGATGCAGAAAACAATGGTGTCCTCCGTGTAAAATTCACCTCCGACGAGGACTACATCTACATGTACACCGAACTCCTGTTCGAGAACATCGCTTTGTCAGATGCTGAAAAGGGTGCAATCGGATTTGGCGATTGCAACAACGGTTATGAAAATCATGGTGCAATCAACACAAACGGCGCCCTCATCATCTATGTGGGCGGCGACGGTGACGACAACAAGCTCTATGCAGCACGTTCTTACGGAGACGAAGATTCAATGTGGGACTACAAGGGCTTTGACGCATTCCCCCAGTACTACTTTGGCTATGACAGCAGCCGCGACGTAATGCAGATGGGCTGGCAGCAGAACAACTGTGTTGTTCCCGAGGAAGATCTTTGGGGCGAGCCCCTCAACGATCATGGTGCAGGTTGGGTAGCTGACACCCCCGACCACGACTCAGATGTTACCGGTGAACAGGACATTAAATTCTCCGGAGTTGTAAAGGTTACAGATCCTGTCTCCAAAAAAGAGGTTGATGTTATCAAGATTGAACTCTCAATGGACCGCGAAGGTATCCTTAAGATCATCGATGGTGGCAAGGTTAACAACGAGGCTGTTCTTGGCGTATTCTACGAGCAGGTTGGTCATGAATCACAACAGTCCAGCAGCCAGGGCGCAGGCAAGCTTCCTTCCGGCAACAAGGCCCTTACCCTCAAGCTCAAATAATTTAGCTTGACAATCATTCAAACCCGGGAGGGGGGAGGTCTCTTCCCCCTCCCGTTTTAAAAAAAGAGATGAAATGTCTGGATTTAGGAAAATATTTCTGTCATTTTGCAGCTTACTTATGGTTGCTTTTGCAGCCGGCGGGCAAACAGTTACCGGACAAATTACAGACAAGGCAACAGGAGACCCCGTTCCCGGAGCAGGCGTTACTGTAAAAGGCACCACCCGCGGCGTTGTAAGTAACCTTGACGGCAACTACAGCATAGAAGCAAAGCCCGGGACCGTACTTGAATTCATGTGTCTTGGATACAAGACCGTCCAAGAAACGGTGAACGGACAGAAGTCCATTAACGTTGCCCTTGAGGCCGATGTCACCATGCTGGACGAAGTTGTCCTTCTTGGATACTCCAGCATGAAGCGGACAGAACTTTCGAGCTCCGTTGTCTCCGTCCAAGGAGAAGCGCTCCGCGATGTCACCACTTCTTCCCTCTCTAAAATGCTTCAGGGAAAGGTGGCCGGCCTTGAAGTTTACTCCAACTCCGGAGCCCCGGGTGCAGGTGCAACTATCAGGATACGCGGAACCGGCTCCATGACTGCCAGCTCAGACCCTTTGTACATTGTAGACGGAGTTGTAGGAGACGCATCCTCGTTCTCTCCCAACGACATTGAATCAATCACGGTGCTTAAGGATGCAGGCACCACCGCCCTGTATGGAGCCTCCGGCGCCGGCGGGGTCATTGTAATCACAACCAAGCATCCAAGGAACGGAGAGCGTTCCAAGATAGAGGTCAGCGCCAAAGCTGGCATCAAACAGGCGTTAAGCGGCCGCCTCCATATGATGAATACGGCAGAACTGCTTGACTATTACTCACAGTTCATGTCAAAGGGTAGTGTCAAGACCCTTCAGAAAAACGCCGCCGGCACAGATTATGACTGGTATGGGAACAGCACAATTCTTGCTCCCACACAGGATTATTACATTTCCGCCACCGGCAGTCACGGCCGTACTTCCTATCTCGCCAGTTTCGGCTATTTTGACGAGAAAGGAACTTTCAAGGGCGGAGACAGTTTTTACAGAAAATTAAGCGGACGCCTGGGCCTGAGTTCCGAGATTGCACGGAACCTTACCCTTGATGCCCGCATCAACTATAGTTTCAGCGCCAATGCATCGGGAGGAGTTATTCCCCTGCAGCAGCTTCCATTTGACTCCCCTATAGACGAGAATACCGGTGATTGGGTTTGTATCCGCGGCTCAGAGCGTCCGGACAACGGAAAAATCTGGTACGGCCATGACAAGAACAACCCGCTCTATCAAAACGCCTACGGTCAGAATAATCTTACCCGCAGCCATTCCCTGGTAACCGATGCAAAACTGACTTGGAATATCACTGATTTCCTTACAGCCAGCGGGTCGGCCAGATATTCATTCGGCTTTACAGATGCCAAAGATGTAATAACGCCCGAAGCCAATAACGCCAACTATCCGGACGGCCGTGTTTCCCAAACCGCAGACTGGGGTACCAGCATAACCCTTAATGCACTCCTGAAGTATTCCCAAACCTTTGGTGGAGCACACAGTGTTGCCGCCCTGGCAGGTTGGGAATGGGGAAAGAGCAAATCCCAGTATATCACAGCGCAGGGAAGGGACATGATTGGCGGGCTCACCCAACTGAACATTTCCGTACCCGACGACGTAAAGGGCAACCTCTTTGAAGGAGAATCATGGTCTTGGTTTACCCAGGCCCAGTACTCTTATAAAGAAAGGTACATACTAAGCGCAACGCTTAGAAGTGACTCATCTTCCGTTTTTGCTCCTGGCAAGCGCACCGGATATTTTCCCGCCGTATCGGCCGCGTGGGTAATCACTTCAGAGCCATTCATGAAGAATCTGGACTGGCTCACATTCCTGAAACTCCGTGCAAGCTACGGTGCAACCGGAAACTCCGCATTAGGCTACTATAAATATCTGGAAGTATATTCCTTCCCTACCAATTCAAGGTATGAGAACCAGGTTGGCGGTCTCCCCAAGAATCAGGGCAATCCCAATCTCCACTGGGAGACAGCAATAATGAGGAATATCGGCCTGGACGTTACTTTCATTAACCGCATCTCCGTTGCACTTGACTTTTACAGCAATCTGAACAAAGACCTCCTGCTGGCTGTCCCCCTGTCAAGTTCAACAGGATTTGACGAGAGAGTAGAGAACTCCGGCACAATACGGAACAGAGGTATAGAGCTCCAAATAAGCAGCCAGAACATTGTTACCCGCAATTTCAAGTGGAGCACCACTTTCAACATTGCGCATAACCGTAATACCGTAATTTACCTGCCGGACCATCAGGACATCATAATGCCCACTTCATTCGGTACCCAGATATATCGCGAGGGCCAACCGCTATTCAGCTGGTACATGCCAAAGTGGCTGGGAGTAGACCCGGAAAACGGTAACCCTCTGTGGGAACACTATGTAAATCAGGCCGAACTTGACCTTGGTGTCTATGACAGTGCCAAATACAAAGTCGGAGACCCTGTCCCCTCACCCAACCTGAACATAACCGATGATTCCAGAATCATCGGATGCGCCCAACCGGACTTCACCGGAGGCCTTACGAACACATTCAGCGCATGGGGATTTACCCTTGACGTGAACCTGCAGTTCATCCATGGCAACGACATCTTCAACTTCGCACGCCGCACTCTGGATTGCGACGGCTCCTACTCCGACTTCAACCAGATGTCCCTCAATAACGGACTGGGCTGGATAAGGTGGAAAGAAGGAGACCCCGACGGGACCAATGCCATTGCCACTCACCCCAAGCCCAAGAACGGCGGCAACAAGAACGCCAACGAGCCTACGGGCCGATACCTGGAAGACGGCAGTTACCTCCGTATCAAGAATGTAACACTCAGCTATGCAATTCCCTCCAAACTTACCAAGAAAATTGGAATTGCATCGGCCAACGTATTCTTGTCAGCAGACAATCTCTGGACATTCTCCAAGTTCTCTGGAATGGATCCGGAAGTGAATCTTACGTGCAGCCTGGATGACACTTTCCCTGCCGGAACCTATAACAACAATTATCCTGTCAGCCGGGTATTCCTTGCCGGTATTAACCTATCATTCTAAGAGCTATGAAAAAGAATGTCATATTTATTGTCGCAGCTCTTCTGACTGCGGTTTCCTGCAAGCTTGACTACTTCCCCAATGACGCCGTATCTTCAAGCAGCATGGCATCCCCGGAGAATGCAGCGTTAGCCACCATTGGGAACTACTCCCTGTTCAAGAGTTGGATAGATTTCTCCGGCTTCAATACGGTTGGTAACACATATATCCGCCATTACCAGCAGTTGGCGGAGTTGAAAGGAGACAACGTCCTGATGTCCGGCAAAACAACAGACCCCCTGTTCAATGACGCTACCATGGTGGATGTGTCTTCCGACACCAATATAGACTACTTCTGGTTTATCTCATATAAGATAAACTTTGCAACATCGGTGGTTATCAATTCAATACCTGAAGACACCCAGGATCCCAAACTCCTGCATATCAAAGGTGAGAACCTTTTCATGAGAGCCCTGAGCCACATGAATCTCATCCAAATTTTTGCCACGCCTTATAGCTGGGATCCAAATGCCATTGGAGTTGTCATACGTACATCTTCAGAAGATCCAGTTGTACGCTCCACCGTCGGAGAAGTTTACAATCAGGTGGAAAAGGATCTCAAGGATGCAATTAGCTGCATGGACGTTGTGGATGTCACTGGTAAGGAACCACTCCTTGGAAAGGACAACGGCTATATCCGAAAGGCTGCCGCAGAGGGTCTTCTGGCCCGTCTCTACCTTTACGAAGAACGCTGGCAAGACTGTATAAATGTAATTGACGGCATGCTCGCAGGCGCATCTCCGGAAACCGTCCTGGATCCTGACTACTCTCATCTTTTCCAGTTCTCAAGAGAATCCAGCGAAGTGCTTTGGTGTGTTGCGGTGGAGGATGCTCCCAGCGACTATCCAGGAGCACAGGGAATGACGGGAAGCATGTGGTACTCTTCCGGAGATCCCGGTGACGGTACCGGTTGGGCCGAACTTTACTGGAGCCAGCCCCTCATGGACCTTTTCAACCGCTATCCGGAGGACCAGCGTTACAAGACACAGCACGTTGCAAGACATGCTTCTACCACCGGCAAGAAGATGGTTTACTGGCCTGTCCTCCATGAAGACGGATACGCCGAAAACTATATCGACAGAGTCCCCACCTACGACTCCGTAAGCGGCAAATACACCTGTAAGGATGCTGAAGGAGTTTCCCATACCGTAGAGACGGAAACTGTAAATACATATCCCCGCACATATATCATGCTCAATGGGGAAAAACAGTATGTATCTGTTTGCGACTCCATGGGATGCCGTACCGGAACAGGTGGTGACATGTATCCTCTCAACTATATGAAGAAGTACTCCTGCCAGGGTGGAGTGGAGAACAACATGGGCTCCCCCGCCTACGTCCGATGGGGAGAACTCATTCTGGACAGGGCCGAGGCATACGCCCATCTGGGAAATACGGAAAAGGCCTTGGCCGATGTCAACGTCATCCGCGCCCGTGCCGGTCTTCCGTCTGCCGCCATGTTCACTTCCGGCAATATGGCAGAAAGAGGCTATTCCGACGTCCTTGACGTGGTGCTTGATGAACGCCGTTTGGAACTCTGCTTTGAAGGATTCCGCCCCTATGACCTCAGGCGGAACAAGAAGGATGTTGACCGCCGTTATGCCGGCCGTCAACCATACAAGGTTTATAGATACAATGACACCCGCTTCGTGTACTATCTCCCGGACTCAGAGGTTACTGCCAGCGGCTTACCACAGAATACAAGAACAGATTTTGATTAGATATGAGAAGAACCACTTTCTTACTTATTGGCGCATTGGCTGCCTGTACGCTTGCATGCAAGCAGATTACGCCTGACAATCCTGCCGTAGACAATCCCGCAGATGAGCAGAAGGATCCTGACGGCAAGAAGGATTCCGATGATGAAAAACCGGGCGATGAGCCCGAGAACCTGATGGGTGGAAGCGAATGGCTGGCATTGGCCCGTGACCTGACGCAGACTGAGGCCGTAGACACCTACAAGGCTCCGGAAGCGCCTTTCACCTACCAGTTCACCTATGAGTATCTGCCGGGGAACTTCTGCAACCCCGAGCGCGGCGCATACCATCCCCGTGAACTTCACTTCCGCAAGGATACTCCGCCCAAGCCGCATACCGTGGACAATCTGAAAGCATCCAGGGAATCAGGGTGCACGCTCAATTACCTTGGCTTATACTTCATGGATTACTTCTATGAAGACCTACCCCAGTCGGTACTGGATATCATTCGTGAGGAATTTGAGAATGTCCGCAAAGCAGGTACAAAACTGGTTCTCCGCCATGCCTACAGCTGGAACTCCAATGTCGGCGAACAGGAACCCCCGGTGGGCTGGATACTTAGGCACATCAAACAACTGAAACCCCTCCTCCAGGAATACTATGACATCATATATGTGGTGCAGGCCGGTTTTATCGGCACTTATGGAGAATGGGCTTTCCGTTCAAACGTAAGCGGTGATGTTCAGGACAGGATGGTGGTTGATGCCCTTCTTGATGCACTTCCCGCGTCCAGACAGGTTGCAATCCGTACTCCCAGGCATACCATGGACATGTACAACCTGCACCTCAAGGACACCCTTACGCGTAAAACCGCCTTTGACGGCAGTGCACATTCACGTCTTGCCGCCCACAACGACTGCTTCCTTACAAATGGCAACGACTGTGGGACATACGCCGGAAGCGTAGAACGCAAATTCTGGCTCAAAGATAGCCGCTTCATGAGCATGGGCGGAGAAAACTGCATAGCAGATGACCCTAAACTGTGCGGATGTGTGAATGCCTATCAGGATCTCAAGGACTACCACTGGTCTTATCTAAGTGCCGGAAAGCTTACAGATCATTGGAAAAATGGAGGATGCAATGATGATATCGTATCCCGCGTAGGATACCGCTTTGTCCTTAACGGCTTGGCTACTGAGGGCAATTTTGCAGCCGGAAAAGACTTTACCCTCAAGATTTGCCTTACCAACTTTGGTTTTGCATCCCTTATCAATCCCCGGCAGCTTCACTTTGTTATCCGGAACTCCGATGACACTTCAGAGCTTTACGACTTTGTTTCTGAGACAGATCCCAGGGTATGGGAGGGTTGCAACGCCTACGTGCATAAAGAAACCCTCCATATGCCGGAGGGTTTGAAGTCCGGTGCAAAATACACCGTTTATCTTAATCTGCCGGATGAATCCAAGCATCTTGCAAATGATCCGCGTTACAGCGTTCGTTTTGCCAACAAGGATGTCTGGGATGAAGCTACAGGCTACAACCGCCTGGCAGAATTTACTGCAGAATAAAACGGGGAATCCGCTCCAGCGGAACATCCACAGTTATGGTGACGGGACCTTCATAGAGGGTTCCGTCATCTGCTTTCCAAGAGCCGGCAGGAAGAGCAACCTCACGGGTGCGGCCTTCGTCTACCATAGGAGCCACCAGCATATCGGGGCCCAGCATGTACTGGTCTATGATATCGGCAAATCCCTGATTGGGGAACCGGTACTCCATTGGCGTAACTACAGGCTCACCTTCGGTTGATGCCTTCTCCATAAGGGAAATAATCCGGGGCAACATATCTTCACGTATGGAGACAGCCTTCTTGACTGCATCCAGATGTTCACTGTCAAGCACTCTCCAAGGAGCCACACTGAACTGCATCATAGGCATGAGTGCATGGACCTGCGCACTACGCACAATCAAGTCTTCATTAATCTCGCAACCGGGCAGGAAGGACGCAAAACTGCCTCCGCCAATCATATCAGGTGCCGAATACCAATAACCATACAGATTGGTTATAAGCATTTCCGGAATAAGACGCTGAAGGGCGCCGAAATGATGTCCCTTGTCATGGAGACGCTGGACATAAGGTTTGCCACCGAGTTTCCAGCAGGCCCGCAGTTCATTGTATTTGTACTTGTCACAGAGTGACGCCCATGCATAGCAAAGTTGCTGTGGGGTGAAATTACCCCCTATAGATGCGGGGTCTGAGAAGTCTATTACGCCGGATATGCCGTTCCACCACCAGAAAGGATAATCTCCGCCATCCTTACTTTGTATGAAACCGTTCCCGGGGACATGATGGATTTCTTCACAAATCTGGTACTGATCCAGGCTCACATACGGCACAATCCAAAGCATAATCTTGAATCCCATGGCATGGAGTTCGTCGCACATTGCCTTGGGGTCCGGGAATCGGCCGGGATGAAATACCCATTTACCGTAGTCTTCCATCCAGGTGTCATCAAGCATCAGTATGCCGGGCTTGAATCCGTTCTTCACTATATTACGGGCATATTCCAGAATGCCGGCCTGATTCTGATTGTACTGAAATTCAATCCAGGTGTTGTACTGGGGTTTCTCAAAGAATTCACGCGGAGGCAATCCCTGGGGAGGGAAATACTTCCTCATCGCAAAATGATAGACGTCACGCAGATTCTCTCCCGCGAAATCAGTCTCAACCACAGCCTCATTGTCCTTGATTACAATCTTGTCTGCGGTAACTACAGCGGTGAAAGGCTCATCGCTCCAAATATAACGTCCGGCGCTGGTAAGGATAAGTGGAGTAAGCTGATTGCCGAAGTTGTTATGAAAATCTATGACAAGAGTATCCTCTACCGGGAGATCGATGCCTTGGGCCACCTTTCCCGCCCAAACACGTTCTCCGGGTTGCAGTTTTATGACTTCCTGAGACGGATTGCATGAAAAGGCAAGCAGCAGGGTGGTAATGCCTGCTGCTGCCATAAATGAAAAGTGCGATTTAATCATACTCTAGCGCTGATTTTGCTCTATACCGGAAGCGTTAATCTCTACCTGAGGGATACGATATATAATACGGGGATCATTATACTCGTATACGGCATTAGGTTGCATGCCGGCATAGCGGCGGTCGAGTTGTTTCTTGTTGCGCTGGAGGTCAAGGGTACGGAATCCTTCAAAACAGAGTTCCATGCGACGCTCGTCCAGGACAACGTCCAGCACATTGTCATAACCGCGGGCCGCCATATTTCCGGAAGTAAAGTCGGCAGCACCGGTGAGGCCGGCACGATGGCGGATAGTATTGACATCGTCCAGGGCTTCGCCAACCTTATCAAGATGGGCATATGCTTCGGCACGGTTAAGGATAACCTCGGCATAACGAAGCATAGCCGGTGAAGACTGGAGCGCATAATCCGTGACATTCCCTTCCTGGTGGACGTACTTCTTGCAGTAATTGATTGGATAACGGTCATCGGGGAGACGGCAGCCTGAGGAGTCGGCGACAGAAACATAAACGTGCTTCCCACCATCCTCAAAGTACCAACGTGGATAGGAGTTTACATTTTCCTGCTTGATAATATGGGAAACGCCGTCGCCGTCCTTTGCCTTCCAGGTGCCGTCGCCGTTATCCACGGGATTGGGATCAATATTGTTCTCAAGTGTTCCCTGGCCGCTGTCTACGGGCCAGTAAATCATCTTCTTGGCCGGATTGGGATCATACTTTTCCCTCATGGTAGTAAGACGGAGGTCATTGGGATAACGCTCAAAAAGGTCAAGCAATGGCTGGGAATAATAAATCTCTCCCCACCCCTGCTGGCCGGGAGATCCAGCCTTTCCGTTTTCTCCCTGGGAATAGTGCATCTGGCCAACCTGCTTGCCACCGATATAGTCATCGGCAGTCATGGCATTTGCAATGCACCAGAGCACCTCCTCACTTGTGCGGCTGAACTGGAAAAGATGCTCATAGTCCGGATCCAGATGGTTCCCGCCTGACAAAAGATCATCACAAAGATCTATGCAGTCCTGCCAACGCTCCTCTTGAAGGTAAACGCGTGCAAGGAGGGCCTTTGCGGAGTTCACGTCGGCATAGCCATTGTCTCCACGGCGCTTCCCGCCGGTCATGAGCTCAATCGCTTTCTTAAGATCGGCCTCAATCTGGTCATACACTTCACCTACAGTGGCCCTTACGGGAGTAGATGTCATGGCGGAAGTACGGATAACTATTCCAGGATTGTCCCGGCCAAAGCTATAAGGCTGAGAGAATACCTCAGACATAAGCAGGTGCGCCATTGCACGAAGGAAGAGGTTCTCTCCCTTGATGTGCCTCATGACGGCATCTTCGGTGTCGTCCGGGATAACGTTGATGACATTGCTGGTGGCATAGCAGATGCGATATCCCTGTGCCCAATACACTTTTACATTGTCGTCAACCTCCGAATCCTGGAAAGTCGCAGCCAGGAAAAGGGCGTCGGTACTCTTTCCGGACATCAGGATGTTGTCGCTTTTGAATTCATGTAACTGCTGGTTGTGCCTGACGAAGATATCACCCGCATATCCGGGAGTGGCCTTGAAGAGCGCATAATTGCCGATTGTGGCAGCAATGGCGTTCTCCTGAGTCTGCATGCTTTCTGCCGAAACCTGGTTGTGCGGGAACTTGTCCAAGTTGCATGACGTGGCCGTAACGGCCAGTAGTGTCAGTATAATAATGCTCTTTTTCATCGCTCTAGAATTTCACGTTAACGCCAAGAGAATAGAACCTGTACTTGGGATAGTTGCTGTTGTAGGTACCTGCAGGAGGATTGGACTCCGTGTTACCCGCGATATTGACCTCCGGATCCACGCCTGAGAACTTGGTGAAGGTGTACAGATTGTCAAATGAAAGGAATACCCTGAGGTTCTTCATATGAATCTTCTTGAGGATGTTTGAAGGAAGGGTGTATCCAAGAGTAAGGTTCTTGATGCGCAGGTAACTGCCATCCTCCAGATAACGGGACGTGGCACCGTTTGCATTCTTGTTGCCGTTGAGTTTGGCCTTGGGGTGCGTTGCGATTGCGTGAGTGCTTTCGTCGTCCTCTACCCAGCGTACCCAACCAAGTCCGTTATTGAGGGACATGGAGTTGAAGCTGGGATATGCGCCATCGGCATCCAATGTGATACGCGTATAGTTGTAAACCTCGTTACCAACCTGGAAAGTGAGGTTTAGACTGGCATCAAAGTTCCCCCATTGGAAAGTATTGACCAAACCACCCGAGAAGTCAGGCTGTGCACAGCCCACAATCTGGGAATCGGAGAAATTAAGGGCATTGGAAGGAACCCGGTCTCCAACCTTGTATTCATTGGAGTCATATACGCCAAGTTCAAGGTCCGCTTCTGTTACAAAGTGTTCCCAGAGAGGGTCTCCGGTTTCGGGGTCCACGCCCAGCCATTTGGGCATATACCAACTGAACATGGGGATTCCGGGTTGGTACACCTGCTTAACCGTAGTGGTGCCGGCATACAGGGGCTCGTTATTGGCCAACTGCTTCACCACATTGCGGTTATGGCCGATATTGAGTGTGGTGCTCCAGCGGAAATTACGTTTGACGATGTTGTTGGATGTAACCGACAGTTCCACGCCGGTGTTCTGGACAACACCTATATTCTCAAGACGTCCGGTAAAGCCGGAAGTATAGGAGATGTTAGGGTTGTTCAGGAGAAGGTCACGGTTCTGGTTGCTGTAAAAATCCAGGCTGGCCGAAATAATGTTCTTGACAGAGACATCAAGGCCAACATTCATCTTGACTGCGGTTTCCCACTTCAGGTTAGGGTTGCCGTTAGTCTGGGGAACGCCACCGGCCTTTTCCTCATACTGATACGCCTTGTCAAAGGAATACGTGTCATAGAAACGGTAATTGCCGATTCCGGAGTTACCGGTAGTACCCCAGCTGGCGCGCAGTTTCAGGAAGGAAATAATGTTCTGAGCCTTCATGAAATCCTCATTGGAGATAAGCCAGGAGGCAGATACCGAAGGGAAGTAACCCACCCTGTTTCCGGGAGCGAATACGGATGAAGCATCGGCCCTGAGCGTGGCGCTGAACACATACTTCTCCATATAACTGTACATTGCCTGTCCAAAGGCAGACCAACTTTCGGTCTCTGTCCAGTAACTGCTGATTTCGTAGGGATTAAGGGAACTGAGGACCCTGATGCCGTTTGCGATTCCCGTTCCGGAAGCGCCAAGGCCACGGTCCCAACCTGTTCCCCATTCCAAACCAAGCAGGGCGGAAACGCTGTGTTTGCCGCCGAAAGTCTGGGAATAACGCAGGATATTGGTTGTGCCGAAACTTTGACCCCATGATACGTCTTCACCTGCATAACCATCAGGGAAAGAAGTATTCTTAGACTCAGGAGTGGTCACGCTCTCGGATTGAT